>NZ_MPOB01000002.1:0-300000 GCF_002148795.1 Oceanibaculum nanhaiense
GATAGTTGTTGAGTTTGAAAAAAATATAGAAAACTTATTTGTGAATTTTTCAACAATATCTGGAATTGTGGGCGAATCTATGAAGTATACGCCACATAAAAATGAAAATATTGGATTTATTAGATTCGCTATCGGTGCAGATAATACAAAGATCGCTGGCCTAAATCCTGTGCCATTCACGATAGAGCGTCGTGTGGGTTCTCCTTTCGAACACAATCGCTTTTTTTGCGAGGCACCGCTACCGACTGATAAGCACGTGAAAGCGCTTGAGGCTATAGAGACTAGACTTTCCTCTGCTTAAGCCGAAAGAGGCTACACTCCGCCCCGCCTTGAAGAGTCCCCGGTCCGGCATTAGGTTGTGCGCTCCGATGAACCGCCTTTGGCCCGCGTGAGCGATGGAGCCTGCCCGATGAAGTATGTGAGCACGCGCGGAAGCGCCCCGACCCTCGATTTCGAAGGGGTGCTGCTGGCGGGCCTCGCCACCGATGGCGGCCTCTATGTGCCGCAGGAATGGCCGGTCTTCAGCGCCACCGAGCTGCGCGCGATGCGCGGGCTTTCCTATGTCGAGATCGCAGAGCGAATCATGCGCCCCTTCCTGGGCGGCGCCATTTCCGATGCCGATTTCGCGCGCATCGTGCGGGAGTCCTACGCCAGCTTCGACCACAAGGCGGTCACGCCGCTGAAGCAGCTGGACCAGAATTTCTGGCTGCTGGAACTGTTCCACGGGCCGACGCTGGCCTTCAAGGATGTGGCGCTGCAGCTGCTGGGGCGCTTGTTCGATCATGTGCTGACCAAGCGCGGCGAGCGCGTGACCATCGTCGGCGCCACCTCCGGCGATACCGGATCGGCCGCCATCGAGGCCTGCCGCGACCGGTCGTCCATCGATATCTTCATCCTGCACCCCAGGGGCCGCACCTCCGAGGTGCAGCGCCGGCAGATGACCACGGTGCTGTCCTCCAACGTGCACAATATCGCGCTGGAAGGCACCTTCGACGACTGCCAGGACCAGGTAAAGGCGATGTTCAATGACCCGGCCTTCCGGGCGCGGCAGAACCTGTCGGCGGTGAACTCGATCAACTGGGCGCGCATCATGGCGCAGATCGTCTATTATTTCGCCGCCGGGGTGGCGCTGGGCGCGCCGGACCGCCGCATCGCGTTTTCCGTGCCGACCGGCAATTTCGGCAATGTCTATGCCGCCTATGCCGCAAAGCAGATGGGCCTGCCAATCGAGAAGCTGATCGTCGGGTCGAACCGCAACGACATCCTGACCCGCTTCTTCCAGTCCGGCGAGATGAAGATCACCGGCGTCGAGCCCAGCCTCAGCCCGTCCATGGATATCCAGGTCTCCAGCAATTTCGAGCGTCTGCTGTTCGACATGCTGGACCGCGATGGCGCGCTGGTGGCCGAGACCATGAAGGGGTTCCGCGCCACCGGCAGCTTCACGGTGGGCGATAACCAGCTGGGCCGCGCCAGGGCATTGTTCGAAGCACACCGCATCGACGATACCCAGACCCAGGGAATCATCCGCGCCGTGCATGGCGAAACCGGGGAGATCCTCGATCCGCACACCGCTGTCGGTGTCGGCGCGGCCAGGGCATTAGAGCTCGATCCCGATATCGCGGTGATTGCGCTGGCCTGTGCGCATCCCGCCAAATTCCCCGATGCGGTGGAACAGGCGACCGGCATCCGCCCGGCCCTCCCGCCGCGCCTGGCCGATCTGTTCGAGCGCGAGGAGCGGGTGGCGGTGCTGCCCAACGAGCTTGCCGCCGTGCAGGCCTATGTTTCCGAGAAGACCGGCCAGAAGGAGGCCGTCTGACCCATGAAGAACAGCGACAGCGTGCGCATCACCACCCTGCCGAACGGGCTGCGCGTCGCCACCGACCATATGGCGCATGTCGAATCCGTCTCGCTTGGCGCCTGGGTTGGCGTGGGCACGCGCCATGAGGAAGCCGAGATCAACGGTATCTCGCACCTGCTGGAGCATATGGCCTTCAAGGGCACGGAACGGCGCAGCCCGCAGGCCATCGCCGAGGAGATCGAGGCGGTGGGCGGCGTGCTGAACGCCTATACCAGCCGCGAGAACACCGCCTATTACGCCAAGGTGCTGGCTGATGACGTGCCGCTGGCGGTCGATATCCTGTCCGACATATTGCAGCACTCCACCTTCGATGCGGAGGAACTGCGCCGCGAGCAGCAGGTGGTGGTGCAGGAAATCGGCCAGGCGAACGACACGCCGGACGACATCATCTTCGATTTCTTCCAGGAAACCGCCTATCCTGACCAGCCGATGGGCCGGCCGGTGCTGGGCACGGCGGACAGTGTTAACGCCATGCGCCGCGACACGCTGATGGATTATATCGGCCAGCAATACGGTCCGCAGAAAATGGTGTTCGCCGCCGCCGGCAAGGTCGATCACGACCGGGTGGTGGAGATGGTGGGCAATGCCTTCGCCGATCTGCAGCCGACCGAGGAGAAGACGGAAGCCGCCGCCGCCTATCGCGGCGGCGAGCGGCGGGAGGAGCGCGATCTGGAGCAGGTGCATCTGCTGCTGGGCTTCGACTCCATGTCCTATGACGACCCGGATTATTACGCGCTGTCGGTGTTCTCAACCCTGTTCGGCGGCGGCATGTCTTCGCGGCTGTTCCAGGAAATCCGGGAAAAGCGCGGGTTGGTCTATTCGATCTATTCCTTCCAGTCGGCCTTCCGCGATGGCGGGCTGTTCGGCATCTATGCCGGCACCGGCGACGAGCAGGTGGCCGAGCTGGTGCCGGTGCTGTGCGACAGCTTCCGCACCCTGGCCGGCAGCCTGACGGAAGCGGAACTGGCCCGCGCCCGCGCACAGCTGAAGGCCGGGCTGCTGATGGGTCGGGAATCGACCGGCAATCGCTGCGAGCAGCTGGCACAGCAGCTCATGGTCTATGGCCGCGCGGTTTCGCCGGAAGAGCTGGTGGAGAAGGTGGAGGCGGTCGATGCCGCCGCCGTGGAGCGGGTGGTTGCCCGGCTGCTGTCGGCGCGTCCGACGCTGGCCAGCATCGGCCCGGTCTCCCATGTCGAGACGCTGGACCGCATCGTCGAACGCCTGGCGGCGTAGGGGCAGATACAGAAACGGCGGCATCCGTTGTGGATGCCCCAGAGTCCAAACAGAAACGGCGGCATCCATCTCTGGATGCCCCAGAGTCCAAACAGAAACGGCGGCATCCATCTCTGGATGCCGCCGTGCCCGTCAGGGAAAACGGGAACTATCAGGGATCAGACCGGGTCAGGCAGCCTTCTTGCCTTCGATGGTCTTGCTGGCCGCCGCGCTGCCGGCGATCTCGATCTTGCGGGGCTTTGCCGCTTCGGGCACTTCGCGCACCAGATCGACATGCAGCAGGCCATTCTCCATGCGCGCGCCGGAGACCTTCACGGTCTCGGCCAACTCGAAGCGGCGCTCGAAGGCGCGGCGGGCAATGCCGCGATAGAGGAAACGGCCTTCCTCGGGGGTCTCTTCAGCCTGTTCGCTGCGGCCGCTGATGACCAGCGTGTTGTTCTGCAGCGTCACATCGAGATCGGACTCGGCGAAACCGGCGACCGCCATGGTGATGCGGTACTGGTCTTCCTCCAGCTTCTCGATGTTGTAGGGCGGATAGGTCGGCGCCTGCTGGACGCTGTTGCGCATGCTCTCATCAAGCAGCCGCATCATGCGGTCGAAGCCGACGGTCGAACGGAAAAGCGGGGAAAGGTCGAAACTACGCATTGTCATGTCCTCCTGAAGCAACATGCTGTGTGTGCGGCCCACCCTCTGGGTCGGGCCTTACCTTGCGTGGACCCCGTCAGTGGCGATCCACATCCCAGATATGGGAAGCCGAAAACCGGCGTCAAGAGGTCGAAAGAAACCCGACAGCGCGCGCGGGCACGCGCTGTCGTCCGGCAATTTCAATAGATAGGATGGTTAACGCGGTATCACGGGATATATGCAGCTATGGGCTTGGAATGATTTGATTTTGCCGCCATACTGTTTCACAGGCGGAATGATTTTTGGTGGCAATTTCAGGTGGCACAGGTCGCGAATATGGGCGCGATGCAACAGACCACGCTGCTTCTGGAGCGGACCTACAGCGAGCTTTTCGACCTGATCGTCGAGACGCGGGATTATCTGGAGGCCTGCCAGAGGACACGGTTGCGGCGCCAGCCGGCGCGCGCGGTTCCTAACGGCCGGTCATCGCGACCGGGCCTGGAGCGCGTGCGCATCATGGTCGAGCGGATCGACGAGGCGCAGCTCAGCTGCGAAACCATGCGCATGACCTCGCGCCTGACCCAGGCAATGGCCTGGATCATGGTGCAAAAAGCGGTGCATTACGGCGAACTGACGTCGGAAGAGGCGTGCGAGGAGCGCTATCGGCTGGGCGGCCGGGAGGTGTGCCTGGCGGAGCGGGATATGGCCCGGCTGGACATGCCGGCGCAGCTGCGCCATCTGATGGATCGCAGCCTCACCGTCTATCAGCGCATCGAACGGCTGGACCGGATGCTGGATACGAACTGATCCCCAACGAAAAAGGCGCCGGAAACCGGCGCCTCATCCGCAATTCTGGCCGCAATCGCGGTCGAACAGGCTCAGCCGATACCGAGATTGGCGAAGCGCTTGTTGAACTTCGCGACCTGACCGCCGCTGTCGAGCAGGCGATGCTGCCCGGTCCAGGCCGGATGCGACGTCGGATCGATCTCCAGACGCAGCGTGTCACCTTCCTTGCCCCAGGTGGAACGGGTCTTGTAGGAGGTGCCATCGGTCATCAGGACCGTGATCTCGTGATAGTCGGGATGAATTTCCTGCTTCATAGCCAAATCCGCCGGTCGGAGAATAGAGGGCAAAATATGCGAGCCGCCGTATATACAGAAGCAGGTGCGGTGAGGCAAGCCCCATACGCGCCACGGTTTCAGGTCACGATGTCCCGCCACAAGTTCCGGCGTGACGCCCGGTCGCGGCGGCACCGCTGGAAATGACCGGGAAATTGCTGTAGGGCAAGGGAAAATACGCTGTAGAGGGCGTTGCAGATGGCGATTCGCGAACGGGTCTATACGGAAAGCGGGGCAGCGGTACTGCCGGACGGTGGCAAGCGGCTGGGGCCGTTGCGCCATCTGCTGCGCTTCCTTCGGCCTTACAAGACGCAGATCGCCGGCGCGCTGGCGGCGCTGGTCATCGCCGCTTCCACGGTGCTGGGCCTCGGCCTGGGGCTGCGCTATCTGGTGGACGGGGCCTTTGGCGCCGGCAATCCGGCGCTGCTGGATCAGGCGGTCATCGTGCTGTTCGGCGTGGTGCTGGTGCTGGCAGTGGCCAGCTATGCGCGCTTCTATCTGGTGTCCTGGATCGGCGAGCGGGTGGTGGCCGATATCCGCAAGGCGGTATTCGACCATGTGCTGAGCCTGAGCCCCGGCTTCTTCGAGACGACGCGCACCGGCGAGGTGCTGTCGCGGCTGACCAGCGACACCACGCTGGTGCAGGTGGTGGTCGGTTCGTCGGCCTCCATCGCGCTGCGCAACACGCTGTTGTTCATGGGCGGCACGGTGATGCTGGTCATCACCAGCCCGGTGCTGACCGGCCTGGTTTTCCTGGTCGTGCCGCTGGTCGTCGCGCCGATCCTGATCTATGGCCGCAAGGTGCGCCGGCTGTCGCGCGACAGCCAGGACCGGCTGGCCGATGTCGGTGCCTATATCGAGGAAAGCCTGAACGCGATCCGCACTGTGCAGTCCTTCACCCATGAGGGCGAGGACCGGGCGCTGTTCGCCGCCCAGGTGGAGCGCGCCTTCGCCACCTCTGTCCGCCGGGTCGCGGCGCGCGCCATGCTGACCGCCACCGTCATCGTGCTGGTGTTCAGCGCCGTCGCCGCCATCCTGTGGCTGGGCGGGCGCAGCGTCATCGACGGCACGATCAGCGGCGGCGAGCTGTCGGCCTTCGTGTTCTACGCCGTGGTGGTGGCCGGCGCGGTCGGCGCGATCTCCGAGGTGATCGGCGATCTGCAGCGTGCGGCGGGTGCTACCGAGCGGCTGATGGAATTGCTGGCCGCCCCGTCGCCGGTGCCGGCGCCGTCCCTGCCGGTAGCGCTGCCGGAACCGCCGCTGGGCGGCATCGAATTCGACCGCGTGCGCTTCCATTATCCGGCGCGGCCCGACCGCGCGGCGCTTGAGGAGTTCTCGCTGACCGTGCAACCGGGCGAGAAGGTGGCGCTGGTCGGCCCGTCCGGTGCCGGCAAGACCACGGTGTTCCAGCTTCTGCTGCGCTTCTACGATCCGGAATCCGGTACCGTCCGGCTGGATGGCGTCGATGTGCGGCAGGCCGATCCCAGGGCGCTGCGCGCCCGCCTTGGCCTGGTGCCGCAGGAGCCGGTGATCTTCTCCGCCAATGCGTTCGAGAATATCCGCTACGGTCGCCCCGATGCCAGCGATGAAGAGGTGCGCGCCGCTGCCGAGGCGGCGGCGGCGGATGAGTTCCTGGACCGGTTGCCCGAGGGCTTCAACACTTTCCTCGGCGAAAAGGGCGTGCGGCTGTCCGGCGGCCAGCGCCAGCGCCTCGCCATTGCGCGCGCCATCCTGCGCGACCCCGCCGTGCTGCTGCTGGACGAGGCGACCAGCGCGCTGGATTCGGAGAGCGAGCGGCTGGTGCAGACGGCGCTGGACCGGCTGATGGCCGGGCGCACCACGCTGGTCATTGCGCACCGGCTGGCCACAGTGCTGAAGGCGGACCGCATCGTGGTGCTGGATCAGGGCCGTATCGCCGCCAGCGGCAGCCATGCCGAGCTGATGCGCCAAGGCGGACTCTATGCCCGGCTGGCGACGCTGCAGTTCGACCAGCATGTCGCGGATGCCGCCGTGGGCGGCTGACCCTGTTCTCCTGACTCTGGGCGGCCGACCCTGTCCTGTGTGAAGGGCTGCGTCCTTCTTGATGCAAATCAATGTCACGGGAAAGGGTGTATGATGTTCTCCACTGCATGACGCCCAACGCTCTGGAGCCATCCGGAAGGAAGGCCATCCTCAAGGAAGGAACGCGATCATGTCCATCAAGACTATTGTCGTCACCATCACCGAATCCGACGAGGCTGCGCGCGTCGTTGGTGCCGCCCTCGATCTCGCCGCCCGGCTGGATGCCCATCTGGTTGGCGTTGGCGTGAAACGCCCGATCGCCGTGCCGGTTTATTCGATGGGCGCGATCCCCGATACGGTTCTGGAGCAGCTGGACGGCGCCGAGGAAGAGCGGCTGGGCAAGCTGCGCGACGCCTTCACGCACCAGGTGAAGCTGGCCGACTGGACCTCCCGCAGCGACTGGCGGGTTTATGCCGCGCCGTTGGCGATGGCGGTTGCCGAGGCGGCGCGCTGCGCCGACCTGATCGTCATCGGCCAGCCGGTGGACGATAATGTGCCCGACGATGTGGCGATGCTGCCCGGCGATCTGGTGATGAACGCCTCCACGCCGATCCTGATGGTCCCCAACATCGGCGCGAAGCCGATTGCCGGTGGCGAGGCGCTGGTCGGCTGGAATGGTGGCCGCGAGGCCGCGCGCGCGCTGCATGACGCGCTGCCGATGCTGAAGCTGGCCGGCAAGGTGACGCTGGTCACCGTCGGCGGCGATGCCGTGGTCAGCGGCGAGGAAGCGGCGCAGTATCTCGCCCGCCACGATCTGAAGGTCACGCTGCAGCACGAGCCCTCGACCGAACTCGACCCCGGCGACGTGCTGCTGAACCTGGCGGCGGACCGCGATGCGCGGCTCATCGTCATCGGCGCCTACGGCCATTCGCGCCTGCGTGAATATGTGCTGGGCGGCAGCACCCGCACCATCCTTGACCACATGACCGTGCCGGTGGTGCTGTCGCGCTAGGGCGGAAATCCATGCAACCCTCTCCCGCGAAGGGGAGAGGGTTTCTGCCTGCCTGCATTTGTCCGCAACGGCTAATGCCTTGACATTGCGCTGCGGAAGGCGCATTTGTGCACTGCCGCATAAAGCGGACCTAGGCGCGCCGACCGCGTGAACGCTGCCTTCTCAAGGCAACCGGTACTGTCGCGCGCCACACAGGAATTCCCAGATCGCCCAGGCCACGCGGGGCGTCCCCGAAATGCCCGTGATGGTATGACGCAAGGCCGGCATGAGTCGGCCAGCCGCTGTTTGCGGGCCTGTAAGCGAAAGTTTCCCATTTTGACTAAATTTACCGATCTCGGCCTTGCCGCGCCGCTGCTTCAAGCTGTGACTGCGGAAGGCTACGATACCCCCACCCCGATTCAGGCCCAGGCGATCACGCCGGTCATGCAGGGCCGCGACCTGCTGGGCATCGCCCAGACGGGCACCGGCAAGACTGCCGCCTTCGCCCTGCCGATCCTGCATCGGCTGACCGCCGAGGGGAACCACATCAAGACGCCGCGCGGCTCCTGCCGCGTGCTGGTCCTCAGCCCGACGCGCGAACTGGCCAGCCAGATCGCCGAGAGCTTCCGGGTCTATGGCAAGTTCCTCAACCTCTCCGTCGCGACGGTGTTCGGCGGCGTGTCCGCCGGTCCGCAGATCAAGGCGCTGCAGCGCGGCGTCGATATCGTCGTCGCCACGCCGGGCCGCCTGATCGATCATCTGCAGAGCCGCAGCGTGCGTCTCGACCAGGTCGAGATCTTCGTGCTCGACGAGGCCGACCAGATGCTCGATATGGGCTTCATCCTGCCGATCCGCCGCATCGTGAAGACCCTGTCGCCGAAGCGCCAGAACCTGTTCTTCTCGGCCACCATGCCGCGCGAGATCGAAGGTCTGGCCGGCGAATTGCTGGTCGATCCGGTGAAGGTTGCCGTCACCCCCGTCGCCTCCACGGCGGAGCGGGTGTCGCAGCAGGTCATCTTCGTGCCGGCCGGGCTGAAGCGCGCGCTGCTGGCCGATCTGCTGACCGACGAGAAGATGGGCTTCGGCCGCACGCTGGTGTTCAGCCGGACCAAGCATGGCGCCGACAAGATCGTCCGCTCCCTGGAATCTGCCGGCGTCGTCTCCGCCGCGATCCATGGCAACAAGTCGCAGTCCCAGCGCGAGCGGGCGCTTGCCGCCTTCCGTGACGGCGCCTGCAAGGTGCTGATCGCCACCGATATCGCCGCGCGCGGCATCGATGTTGACGGCGTTACCCACGTCATCAATTTCGACCTGCCGAACATCGCGGAAAGCTATGTCCACCGGATCGGCCGCACCGCGCGCGCCGGTGCCGACGGCATGGCGATCTCGTTCTGTGACCGTGACGAGCGGTCCTTCCTGCGCGACATCGAACGGCTGACCCGCCAGAAGGTGCCGGAGCTGCAGCGTGCCCTTCCGGAAGGCGCAGTCGCGACGGCCGATGAGCCGCGCGAGCGCGGCCCGCGGCCGAATCACGGCCGTCCGAACCAGGGGCGCCCGAATCAGGGCCGCCCGAATCAGGGTCGTCCGAATCACGCGCACAAGCCGCAGCGTCCGCGCCAGGAAGAAGGCCGGGCTGCTGAGTCGCGTGGTAATGAGCCGCGCGGGGAACAGGCCGCCGACTCGATGGCCGGCATGTCCTTCATGAAGCGTGCGCCGCACGCCGACAATGGCAATCGCCCGGCCCGTGCCGAGCAGGGCGAGGGTGCCGGTAAGAGCGGCAACCGCCCGTGGCGCAGCCGCAAGGCCAGCTAACATCTCTCTCATCACCCCCGGTTTTGTGCCGGGGGTGATCGTTTGACTCTTGGTTTGACTCGGGCGCGCCGATCCCTATACTGCGCGCCTTCATTCCCGGGAAAGCGGAGTGGGCGTCAACGCGCGCGCATTCCCGTCCGGGGTCTTACAAGACCCGCAGGACCTACCGGGACATCACCATCCGTATAAACGGAGCAAGGTTTAGAGAATGTCGAAGCGTCAGGAATCCAAATATAAAATCGACCGCCGCCTCAGCGTAAACCTCTGGGGCCGGCCGAAGAGCCCGCTGAACAAGCGCGATTACCGCCCGGGCCAGCATGGCCAGCGCCGCCGCAAGCCGACCGATTACGGCGTGCAGCTGATGGCCAAGCAGAAGCTGAAGGGCTATTACGGCAATATCGGCGAGCGCCAGTTCCGCCGCCTCTATGAGGAGGCCGAGCGCCTGAAGGGCGACACCGGCGAGAACCTGATCGGCCTGCTGGAGCGCCGCCTGGACGCCGTGATCTACCGCATGAAGTTCGTGCCGACCGTGTTCGCGGCACGCCAGTTCGTGAACCATGGCCACATCAAGGTCAATGGCAAGCGCGTGAACATCCCGTCCTACATGGTCCGCGAGGGCGATGTGATCGAGGTGAAGGAAAAATCCCGTCAGCTGCCGCTGGTGCTGGAAGGCAGCCAGTCGGGCGAGCGCGATGTGCCGGACTATCTGGACGTCGATCATGGCGCCATGAAGGGCACCTTCGTGCGCACGCCGAAGCTGGCCGATGTGCCCTACCCGGTGTCGATGGAACCGAACCAGGTGGTCGAGTTCTACTCGCGCTAACCGGTACGGGACATCCCGATTACGACGCGGCCCGGCCTCACAGCCGGGCCGTTTTCGTTTGGGGAGCGGGGGAATTCATTGAGCGGCCTTATGCTTCGAGACGCGACCTAACGGTCGCTCCTCAGCATGAGGTCACCTAGTGTCACTGCCGGTGATCCCACTCTCCCCTCGTCCTGAGGAGCGCGCTTAAGCGCGCGTCTCGAAGGACATCGGGGAGGGAAACCCTTCTCCCGCAAGGGGAGAAGGGGGATAAGGCAACGTAAAAGGCCGCCCAAATGGGCGGCCTTTCCGGTATCCGATACAGGCGGAAGAGCGGCTATTCCACCGCGACCTTGAAGCCGCGGGTGCTGAGCATCTCGGTCAGCTCGCCGGTCTCGTACATCTCGCGCACGATGTCGCAGCCGCCGACGAACTCGCCCTTCACATAGAGCTGCGGGATGGTCGGCCAGTTGCTGAAATCCTTGATGCCGTCGCGCACCGACGGGTCTTCCAGCACATTGATGCCCTTGTAGTCGAGCCCGAGATGGTTCAGCACCTGCACGACGACGGCGGAGAAGCCGCACTGCGGGAAGGTCGGGGTGCCCTTCATGAACAGCACGACATCGTTGCTGTCGATCTCGCCTTGAATGCGGTCGCGAACCGTAGCGTCCATGGTTCCAATTCCTTTGCTTGCGCCGGCAAGGCCGGCGGCTGGTGCGTTGCGCCGGCTGTCCCGGCGGCTGGCTGTAGGTTCCCGGTTTTAAGCGTCTGGCACCGAGGTCTGCAACGCCAGCGCGTGCAGCTCGTTGCCCATACGGCCCTGCAGCGCCTGATAGACCATCTGGTGCTGCTGGACACGGCTCTTGCCGGCGAAGGATGATGAGACGACATGGGCGGCATAATGATCGCCGTCGCCCCGCAGATCCTCGATCGTCACCGCGGCATCGGGCAGCGCCTGTTTGATCATGCGCTCGATCTCGCCCAAATCCATCGGCATCTGCTCGTCTCCCTATCCGTCGCCGGTAAGCTTTTACGCGTTCCCTGCCGCCGCCTGATCCATGTAGGACGGGAACCAATCCTCATGGGCCCGGCGCAGCGCTCCCACCGATATGGCACCGGCACCCGCCACTGTCAATTCGGCCCCACCAGTTATCCCGATGCGTGCCGCCGGCACACCGGCCTTTTCCGCCGCCGCCAGCAGGCTTGCGGGATCGGATGTCGCGACGACATAGCAGGCCTGATCTTCGCCGAAGCACCAGGCGGCGAGCTCCTTGCCGGTGGCCTTTGGCTCAAGCGCGGCACCTACGCCGCCGGCCATCGCCATCTCGGCGACCGTGACCAGCAACCCGCCATCGGAGAGATCATGCACGGCGCTAAGTGTGCCGGCGCGAATCTGCGCGCGGACGAAATCGCCATTGCGGCGCTCGGCGGCCAGATCGACCGGCGGCGGCGCGCCCTCGCGGCGCTGCTCGATTTCCTGCAGATAGAGCGACGAGCCCAGCCAGCCGGCATGATCGCCGATCAGCACCATCGTTTCGCCGGGTTTGCGCAGCGCCAGCGTCGCCTGCTGCGCCACGTCCGGCAGCAGCCCGACGCCGCCAATCACCGGGGTCGGCAGGATGCCCTTGCCATTGGTCTCGTTGTACAGCGAGACATTGCCGGACACGACCGGGAAGTCGAGCGCGCGGCAGGCCTCGCCCATGCCTTTGATGCAGCCGACCAGCTGGCCCATGATTTCCGGGCGCTGCGGGTTGCCGAAATTCAGATTGTTGGTGACGGCGATGGGGTCGGCGCCCACGGCAGTCAGATTACGCCAGCTTTCCGCCACCGCCTGCGCGCCGCCCGTCTCCGGGTGGCTGTAGCAATAGCGCGGCGTGCAGTCGGTGGTGATGGCGATGCCCTTGCTGCCGCCCTCGATGCGCACAACGGCGGAATCGCCGCCCGGCCGCTGGATGGTGTTGCCCATCACCAGATGATCGTACTGTTCCCAGATCCAGCGCCGGCTGGCGAGGTGCGGCCCGCCGACCAGTTCCTTCAGCGCGTCCAGCACGCCGATCTCACGCTTAAGGTCCGCCGCCGCGATGGTGGCCGGCTTTTCGGTCGGCACCCACGGCCGGTCATATTCCGGCGCTTCGGCGACAAGCGGTGCCACCGGGATGTCGGCATAGGTCTCACCGTGCATCTTCAGCACCAGATTGCCGCTGTCGGTCAGCCGGCCGATGACGGCGAAATCCAGCTCCCACTTGTCGAAGATCGCCCGGGCCTTGGCTTCCGCCTCCGGCTTCAGGACGATCAGCATGCGCTCCTGGCTTTCCGACAGCATCACCTCATAGGGGGTCATGCCGGTCTCGCGCATCGGCACGCGGTCGATCTCCAGTTCGATGCCAAGCTCGCCCTTGGAGGCCATCTCGACGGAGGAGGAGGTGAGGCCGGCTGCGCCCATGTCCTGGATGGCGACGATGGCGTCCTCGGCCATCAGCTCCAGGCAGGCTTCGATCAGCAGCTTCTCGGTGAACGGGTCGCCGACCTGCACGGTCGGGCGCTTCTCCTCGCTGTCGTCGGTGAATTCGGCTGACGCCATGGTGGCGCCGTGGATGCCGTCGCGCCCGGTCTTGGCGCCGACATAGACCACCGGATTACCGACGCCCGCCGCCTTGGAATAGAAGATGCGGTCGGTGCGCGCGATGCCCACCGTCATGGCGTTGACCAGGATGTTGCCATTGTAGGACGGATCGAAATTGGTCTCGCCGCCGACCGTCGGCACGCCGACCGAATTGCCGTAGCCGCCGATGCCCGACACCACGCCGGACACCAGATGCCGGGTCTTCGGATGGCTGGGGTCGCCGAAGCGCAGCGCGTTCATGTTGGCGATGGGCCTGGCACCCATGGTGAACACGTCGCGCAATATGCCGCCGACACCGGTCGCAGCGCCCTGATAGGGTTCGATGAAGGAGGGGTGGTTGTGGCTCTCGATCTTGAAGATCGCCGCTTGCCCGTCGCCGATATCGACCACGCCGGCATTCTCGCCTGGCCCCTGGATGACGCGCGGCCCCTTGGTCGGCAGCGTCTTCAGCCAGATGCGCGAGGATTTGTAGGAGCAATGCTCGCTCCACATCACCGAGAAGATGCCAAGCTCGGTGATGCTCGGTTCGCGGCCCATGATCTTCAGGACGCGGTCATATTCCTCGGTCGTCAGCCCGTGTTCGGCGACGATCTCGGGGGTGATGGCGACGTTCCGCCGGCTGGCCTCGGTTGCGGTCATGCCAGATGGGTTCCCATGAAGCAGTGTGAAGAAATCAGGATAGCGCGCGCACGATGCCGTCGAACAGGCCGCGCCCGTCGGTGCCGCCCTGGATCGCCTCGACGGCGTCCTCGGGATGCGGCATCAGGCCCAGCACTGTCTTGGTCTCGTTGAAGATGCCGGCGATGTTGCGGGCCGATCCGTTCGGGTTGCCGGTGCTATCGACCGCGCCATCCGTCGCGCAATAGCGGAAGGCCACGCGGCCCTCGCCTTCCAGCCGGTCCAGCGTTGCCTCGTCGGCGAAGTAATTGCCGTCATGATGGGCGACCGGCACGTTCATCACCTGCCCCTCGGCGAGACCGCTGGTGAAGAGCGACTGGCTGGTCTCGACGCGCAGATCGACATTGCGGCAGACGAATTTCAGATCGGCATTGCGCATCAGCGCGCCGGGCAGCAATCCGGTTTCGGTCAGTACCTGAAAGCCGTTGCACACGCCCAGCACCGGCACGCCGCGCTTGGCCTTGGCGATCACGTCGCGCATCACCGGGGAGTGCGCGGCCATCGCGCCGCAACGCAGATAATCGCCATGGGCAAAGCCGCCGGGAATGACGATCAGATCGACCTCGGGCACCTCGCTTTCGCGGTGGAAGACGAGATAGGGGTCGACGCCGGAGGATTGCCGGAGCGCCGCGCGCATATCCTGCTCGCGGTTGGTGCCGGGGAAGAGAATGATGGCGGATTTCATGGCGCTGTCGCCCCTTGCGGCCTGGAGTGCGAATTGGGGGTGCGAAATCGGGGCGACACTATGCCCGCAAGCGCCGAAAGGCAAGCGGAAGCGGGGGCGGGGAGATGCCATTCTCTCCTTCGTCACCGTCGGGCTTGACCCGAGGGTCCAGACAAGCGGCACCGTTCGCTGGATGGTCGGATCAAGTCCGACCATGACGAAGGAAATGGAATGCCCTGCTCACGCTACAAATCCCGGTCCCAATAGGGCTTGCCGCCAAAGCGCTTGGCGAGGAAATCGGTGAAGGCCCGCACCTTGGTCGAGACGTGCCGCGCATGCGGATAGACCGCGTGGATCGCCCCTTCCGACAGTTTGTAGTCGCGCAGGATCGGCACCAGCTGCCCGCCGCGCACCGCGTCTCCGGCCAGGAAGCTGGGCAGCACGATGATGCCGAGGCCGGCGATGGCGGCCTCCATCAGCACGTCGCCATTATTCGCCCGCAAGGGCCCGGCCACGCGCACCCGGATGATGCCTTCCGGTCCGGAGAAGCGCCATTCGTCGCCGGTCGTCTGATAGGCGTAGCACAGGCAGTCATGGCGCTGCAGGTCGAGCGGCGTCTGCGGCATGCCGCGCCTTGCCAGATAGTCGGGCGAGGCGACGGTCAGCATGTGGGCATCGGCCAGCCGGCGCTGGATCAGCGTCGAATCCGGCAGCGAGCCGATGCGGATCGCCATGTCGTACCCTTCCTTCACCAGATCGACGAAGCGGTCGGTCAGCGTCATATCGATGGTGACGTCCGGGTTGACATAAAGGAAGTCCGGCAGGGCCGGCGCCAGATGCTGCCGGCCGAAGCTGACCGGCGCGTTCAGCCGCAGCGTGCCGCGCGGCGCGTCCTGCAGGCTGGTTGCCGCCTGCTCCGCCGCTTCCGCTGCGGCCACCACCTCCTGTGCGCGCACGAAGAACAGCTCGCCCGCCTCGGTCAGGCTGATGCGCCGCGTGGTGCGGTTCAGCAGGCGCACGCCGAGCTGGTCCTCCAGCTTCGCAACCTGCTTGGAAATCGCGGATTTGGACAGGGTCAGCTTCTCCGCCGCCGCGGAGAAACCGCCTTCCTCCACCACCCGGGCGAAGACCAGCATCGCGTTCAGATCCTGCATGTCGGCACCGTTGTTTCCGTCCGGAAACAGTATTGTGCCATAGGCTGGATTTAAGAGACAGTCATTCGGCGCTATCTCTTGCCCATCAGATCGGTCCGGTCGCGAGCCGGGGTCACAACAGATGCGAAGGAGCAGGCACATGGCGAAAATTCTGGTTCTCTATTATTCCTCCTACGGCCATATCGAGACGATGGCGAAGGCCGTCGCCGAGGGCGCCAAGGGCGCCGGCGCGGAGGTTACGATCAAGCGCGTGCCGGAGCTGGTGCCTGAGGATGTGGCGAAGAAGTCCGGCATGAAGCTGGACCAGGATGCCCCGGTCGCCAAGCCGGACGAGCTGGCCGATTATGACGCCATCATCTTCGGCGCGCCGACGCGCTTCGGCACCGTCGCCTCGCAGATGCGCAATTTCATCGACCAGACCGGAGGTCTGTGGATGAAGGGCGCGCTGGTTGGCAAGGTGGGCAGCGTGTTCACCTCGACCGGCACCGGCAGCGGCAATGAGTCCACCATTCTGGGCTTCATCCCGACGCTGATGCATCAGGGCATGATCGTGGTCGGTGCGCCCTACTCGATTGAGGAGCTGACGGATATCAGCGAATTCCGCGGCGGCTCGGCCTATGGCGCCGGCACCGTGGCCGGGCCGGATGGCAGCCGCCAGCCGAGCGAGATCGAGCTGACCATCGCCCGCAAGCAGGGCGCGCATGTCGCGGGGATCGCCGCGAAGCTGGTGAAGTAATTTTTTGACGGCCTGTCCGGCTCAGGAATGCCGGGGCAGGCGAGGCAAGGAGTGCGTATCATGATTGAGGTTCGTCCGTTTTCCACCCTGGGCGGTGCCGACCATGGCTGGCTGAAGGCCAAGCATCATTTCAGCTTCGCCAATTATAACGACATGTCCCGCATGAGCTGGGGCGCGCTGCGTGTCTGGAACGATGACACGATCTCGCCCTTCACCGGGTTCGACCCGCATGGCCATCGCGATATGGAAATCGTCACCTATGTTCGCAAAGGGGCGATTACCCATACCGACCGGCTGGGCAATGTCGGCCGCACCGAGGCGGGCGACGTGCAGGTGATGAGTGCCGGCAAGGGCATCGTCCACTCCGAGTACAATCAAGAGCCGGACGACACCCAGATCTTCCAGATATGGATCCTGCCGAACAAGCGCCATGCCGAGCCTTACTGGGAGGCCCGCAACTTCCCGAAGGACCGCAATGGCAAGCTGACCGTGCTGGCCTCTGGCCGGCCGGACGACACCGGCGCGCTGCCGATCAACCAGGACGCGGCCGTGCTGGGCGGCAGCTTCAAGGCCGGCGACCGCACGAGCTACACTCTCGGCAAGGGGCGCTACCTCTATCTCGTCTCGACCGACGGGAAGATCGAGGTGAACGGCACCCGCGCCGAGTCCCGCGATGGCGTGGCCATCCGCGATCTGGACAGCGTCGAGATCACGGCGCTGGAGGATACCCAGATCGTGCTGGTCGATGCGCCGGACCTGGATGCTGTGGCGGCGTAAGCGGCCAGGAAAATGACCCTCTCCCCTCGTGGGAGAGGGTTTTTTTTACGTCAGCGCGCCGCGCGCGGTGACCTCCCACAGCGCTTCGACGCGGCCGTTGCGGATACCGACGATCCAGTCATAGAGGTTGACCGTCGGGTCGCAATGGCCGGGGATCAGCCGCAGCTTGTCGCCCAGCTTCGGGCTGTTTCCGGGATTGGACAGGGTCAGCACGCCATGCTCGTCCGAGGCGCGCACCAGTTCCGCCCCGTCCATCTCATGGACTGTCGGCAGGCCGGAATCGACGCTGAAGGCCTTCAGCCCGGCATCCAGATAGGCGCGCTCCGCCGCCGGGTGACTCATCACCGTGGTGTGGATGAACAGCGCGTGCCGGAAAGTATCCACGACCTGCCCGCCTTCCTTCAGATTGCGGGCATAGTCCGCGTCCATGAAGATATAGGAGCCGGCCTGAAGCTCGTTATAGACGCCTGACGCCGCCTCCATCTCGAAGGTGCCGGTGCCGGCGCCGCCGACGATCAGGCAGTCGAGGCCCGCCGCGGTCAGCCCGTCCAGTGTCTCGCGCACCATCGCTACCGCCTTGTCGATGGCGGCGCGGCGCTCGCCGATGTCGCGGATGTGCTGGGCGCGGCCCTGATAGGCCTGCAGCCCGGCGAATTCCAGATTCTCCTTGGCCGCGATGTGCCGGGCCAGCGCCACCGCCGGCGCGCCGGGTGCGACGCCGCAACGGTTGGCCCCGACATCGATCTCCACCAGCACCGGCAGGCGCACCCCGGCACGGGCCGCCGCCGCGTCCAGATCATCGACATTGCCGGCATCGTCGGCGCAGACCCCGACCCAGGCGCGGCGGCGCAGCGCCGCCAGCCGGTCGAGCTTGGCCTTGCCCACCACCTCGTTGCTGACCAGCACATTGTCGATGCCGGCGGCGATCATCGCCTCGGCTTCAGAGACCTTCTGGCAGCAGATGCCGATGGCGCCCAGCGCCATCTGGCGCTTGGCGATCTCGGCGCATTTATGGGTCTTGGCGTGCGGGCGCAGCCGCACCCCGGCGGCCTGCGCGGCGGTGGCCAGCAATTGCAGGTTGGTCTCGAAGGCGTCGAGGTCGAGGATCAGCGCCGGGGTATCCACCTCGGACAACGGGTCGCCAAGGGCGGCAGGGGCAGGTATCGGCATGGCGTGGTCTCGCGCGGTGGGAGGCGGGCAGCATTGCACCGGGAACGAGCCTACCGTGTGGCCGCACGGCGTGACAAGCGGCGGTGGGACGGATAAAGAGGGCGGGGGATAATCGCCATGAAAGCGGGGTAATCAAGGTGGACAAGGCTTCCACGCCGCCAGCGCGTACAGAGGGGCCTACAGGGAGCCCGACAGGAGGCCCGATCGGCTGGCTGTTCGGCAATGCCTATCTGCTGCTGGTGCTGACCACCTTATCCTGGGGCGGCAACGCGGTGGCCGGGCGGCTGGCGGTCGGCGAGGTGTCGCCGATGGCGCTGACCGCGCTGCGCTGGACAGGCGTCGTGCTGCTGATCGCGCTGTTCGCCCGCCACCGGCTGATCGCGGAATGGCCGGTGCTGCGCCGGCATCTTCGCTATCTGTTCGCGCTCGGCGCGCTGGGCTTCACCGGCTTCAACGCACTGTTCTATATCGCCGCCCATTCCACCGTGGCGATCAATATCGGCATCATCCAGGGCTCGATTCCGGTCTTCGTGCTGCTGGGTGCCTATGCGGCCTACCGCACGCCGGTCACCGGCCTGCAATTCGCCGGCGTGGCGATGACGATCTTCGGCGTCGCAATCATTGCCGTGCAGGGCGATATCGCGCGGCTGGCCGATCTCGCCTTCAATAATGGCGATCTGCTGATGGTCATGGCCTGCCTGCTCTATGCCGGCTACACCGTGGCCTTGCGGAAACGCCCGGCGGTATCGGGGCTTGCCATGTTCTCGGTGATGGCCGTAGCCGCGCTGGTGACCTCGCTGCCGCTGGTCGGTATCGAGGCGGCGCTGGGCCGGTTCCAGTGGCCGAGCCTGACCGGCTGGGCGGTGCTGAGTTTCATCATCCTGTTCCCCTCCTTCCTGGCGCAGATCTTCTTCCTGCGCAGCGTGGAGCTGGTGGGGCCGGGCCGGGCCGGCGTCTTCGTCAATCTGGTGCCGATCTTCTCAGCATTGCTGGCGGTGCTGATCCTGGGCGAGCGCTTCCAGCTCTACCACGCGCTGGCGCTGGTCTTCGTGCTGGGTGGTATTGCACTGGCGGAGCGCCTCCGCCGGGCGTGAGTTCCCCTTGCGATAGAAGCATGGCTGAATGTCAATCTCGTTTGCAACTTGACCGGCGTCCGGCGGGGCGTTACCCCGGATGCCAGCCATCTCGGAATAATCGCGAAAGAAACCATCATGAACGGCGCTGAAAGTCTGGTGCGGACCCTGAAGGCGGGCGGAGTCGATGTCTGCTTCACCAATCCCGGCACCTCGGAAATGCACTTCGTTGCCGCCCTCGACCGGGTCGATGGCGTGCGTTGCGTGCTGTGCCTGTTCGAGGGCGTGGCGACCGGTGCGGCGGACGGCTATGCCCGCATGGCCGACAAGCCTGCCTCGACGCTGCTGCATCTCGGGCCGGGGCTGGGCAACGGCATCGCCAATCTGCACAACGCCAAGAAGGCGCGCAGCCCGATGGTCAACATCGTCGGCGAGCATGCCACCTATCACGTGCAGTATGACGCCCCGCTGACCGCCGATATCGAAGGCACGGCAAAGCCTTATTCGCACTGGGTGAAGACCTCCGCCAGCGCCGCCACCATCGCCAGCGATGCCGCCGACGCGATTGCCGCCGCGCGCACCGCGCCGGGCCAGATCGCCACGCTGATCGCGCCGGCCGACGCCACCTGGGAAGAGGGTGCCGGCATCGCGCCGGTGCCGGCGATCCCGGAGCGCGCCAAGGCCGACGAGGCCGCCATCCTGGCCGCCGCCAAGGCGCTGAAATCCGGCGAGAAGGTGATGATCCTGCTGGGCGACAAGGCGGTCCGCGCCGAGGCGCTGGAACTGGCCGCCCGCATCGCCGAGAAGACCGGCGCCGGCCTGCTGGCCGAGACCAGCAATGCCCGTATGGAGCGCGGTCAGGGCCGCGTCGCCATCGAGCGGCTGCCCTATCCGGTGGATCAGGCGGTCGCCGTGCTGGCCGAGGTGAAGCATCTGATCCTGATCGGCTCGCGCAATCCGGTCGCCTTCTTCGCCTATCCCGACAAGCCCAGCCTCATCGCGCCGGAAGGCTGCAACGTCATCATGATGGCGACCCCCGCCGAGGATCAGCCGGAGGCGCTGGCGCGCCTGGCCGATGCGGTGGGTGCTACGCAGAAGCTGGTGATCGCGGCGCGCGAGCGGCCTTCCATCCCGACCGGGGCGCTGACGCCGGAGACCATCGGCGCCGTGGTTGGCGCGCTGCTGCCGGAAAACGCCATCGTCTGCGACGAGGGTGTTACCACCGGCCGGCGCTTCTTCCCCTCGACCCATGCGTCGGGTCCGATGGACTGGCTGCAGCTCTCGGGCGGCGCGATCGGCGTCGGTATCCCGATGGCAACGGGGGCGGCGGTCGCCTGCCCGGATCGCAAGGTGGTCTCGCTGCAGGCCGATGGCAGCGCCATGTACACGGTGCAGGGTCTGTGGACGCAGGCGCGCGAAAAGCTGGACGTGCTGACGCTGATCTTCTCCAACCGCAGCTACAACATCCTGCGCGGCGAGCTGGCCAATGTCGGCGCCAACAATCCGGGGCCGAAGGCGCTGAACATGCTGAGCCTCGCAGACCCCGACATCGGCTGGGTCAATCTGGCGCGCGGCCTCGGCGTCGATGCGACGCGGGTCGAGACCGCCGAACGGCTGGCCGAGGTGATGAAATCAGCCCTGCGCGCCAAGGGGCCGCATCTGATCGAAGTCGTGATGTAAAAAGAGCAATCGGGGCTGGCGCCGGAAAACAAGAGCGCCGCCCCTTCAGGGGCCGGGAGGAACCGCCCGATGAGCGACCGCGACGGCGCCCTCCGCATGCAGGAGGGCGATCCGCCCTATGCCTGGTTTCGTCTGGCGATCTCGCTGCTGGTGACCACCATCGGCGGCGTCGGCCTGTGGTCGGTCGTCGTGGCCCTGCCGGCGGTGGAGGCGGAATTCCAGGTCGCCCGCGCCGATGCGGCCTTGCCCTATACGCTGCTGATGGTGGGATTCGCTGTCGGCGGCATTCTGATGGGCCGGCTGGCTGACCGGTTCGGCGTGCTGCCGCCGCTGGTCGGCGGCACCTGCATGCTGGCGCTGGGCTACATCCTGGCCGGGCAGGCGCAGAGCCTGTGGCAGTTCGCGCTGGCGCATGGCGTGCTGATCGGGCTGCTCGGCAGCTCCGCCACCTTCGGGCCGATGATCGCCGACATCTCGCGCTGGTTCACGAAGCATCGCGGCATCGCCGTGGCGATCTGCGCCTGCGGCAGCTACATGGCCGGCACGGTGTGGCCGCCCATCGCGCAGCATTTCATCGACAGTGTCGGCTGGCGCATGACCCATGTCGGCATCGGCCTGTTCTGTCTCGTCACCATCCTGCCGCTGACGCTGCTGCTGCGCCGCCGCGCGTCGGCGCCTGTGATCCTGGCGGCAGCGGGCAGCCCATCAAAGCCGGCCGCGCCCAACCTCTCACCGCGCCTGCTGCAGGGGCTGCTGGTGGCGGCCGGCGTGTTGTGCTGCGTCGCCATGGCCATGCCACAGGTCCATATCGTGGCACTGTGCGCCGATCTGGGATTCGGCTCGGCGCGCGGCGCGCAGATGCTCTCGCTCATGCTGGCGACCGGCATCATCAGCCGGCTGTTCTTCGGCTGGCTGGCCGACCGTATCGGCCCACTCTGGACCTTGCTGACCAGCAGCGGGTTGCAGGCACTGTCGCTGCTGCTGTTCCTGCCGTTCGACGGGCTGGCGCCGCTGTTCATCGTCTCCGCCCTGTTCGGGCTGGCGCAGGGCGGCATCGTGCCGACCTATGCGATGATCGTGCGGGAATATTTTCCGGCATCCGAGGCCGGCGCGCGGATCGGGCTGGTGCTGTCGGCGACGCTGGTCGGCATGGCGATCGGCGGCTGGATGTCGGGGGCGATCTACGATCTGACGTTGTCTTACGAGGCGGCCTTCCTGAACGGCTTTGCCTGGAACCTCGCGAACATCGCCATTGCGCTGTTCCTGCTCTTGCGGCTCGGTGACGGCCGGCGCGCGATGGCGCCGGCCTGACCGCTTTTAACGAGTCACCAGCACCGAACAGGCCGCGTGGCGGACGACGCGGGCGGCGGTGGAGCCGAGGAAATAATCCTGCAATCCCGGCCGGTGCGAGGCGACGATGATGAGGTCGGCGCCGATCTTTTCGGCATGGTCCAGAATTTCGCGGGCCGGATTGCCGTCGCAGACATGGATGGCGGCGGCAACGCCGCTGTCCTTCACCAGCTTCGCCATATCTTCCTTTGCCGCCTTGGTGTTCTTCTCGATCAGACCGGTCGGCAGTTCGGCGCGGACATAGCCCGGCAGGTCTTCCAGTACGTTGATCGCGGTAATCTTTGCGCCGGCATCGGCCAGACTGGCGGCCACGGAAAGCATCGCCGCGCCTTTTTCCGCCTGCGTCAGGTCGATGGGAACCAGAATATTCTTGTACATTTTGTCGCTCCTCTCCTTTTGGGTGCCGCTTATGCTTGATAGTAGATATTTCGCGGCCGGGAACATTGACCCATATCAAGCCTGCGCCTGTAGGATGGCACTGGCAAGGCGACGCACCATCGACTAGCCTTTTCGAAATCAACCTGTTGGGCTGTCAGTTGAACGCCGCATGACCGAGATCTCCTCCGCCATCGCCGATATCCCCTTCAAGGGCCGCGCGCCGATCGACGCATTGCTGGCGACGGTGGTCGGCCAGTTGCGCCAGGGCGGGGTGCGGGTCGCCGGCTTCCTGCAGGAGGATGATTCCGGCATCGACGGAACGGATGCTTGCGGCAGCATGCGGCTGCGCGATCTGGATAATGGAGCCGTCCATGGCATCTCCCAGGATCTGGGGCGATTCTCGACCGGATGCCGGCTCGATTCAGCGGCGCTGACCGAGGCTGCGGGCCTGCTGGAAGCCGCCATCGATGCAGGGGCGGAACTGGTGGTCGTCAATCGTTTCGGCAAGGCGGAGGCCGACGGGTCCGGCCTGCGCCCGGTGATCGCGCGGGCGATGGCCGCCGGCATTCCGGTTCTGGTGCCGGTGCGCGAGGATTACGCCCCGGCCTGGGCCGACTTCCATGGTGGCATGGCAGACAGCCTGCCAGCCGAGGCCGAGGCGGTGCTTGACTGGTGTCACCGCGCCCTCAGGCGGCATTCTCTTCCTTTTCCAGATAGCGCCGCAGCGCCTCGCTGACCACGGCGTTGAGGTTCAGGCCCTTGCGGGTGGCAAGGATCATTGCCCGACGGTGCAATTCCTGCCCTGGCCGGACATTGAAGCTGCCCTTCAGCGGAATATCCGGATCGCGCCGTTCGGCGGTGCAGAAGGCAAGATAATCGTCCACTGCCTCGTGGAAGGCCGCCTTCAGGCTTTTTGCGTCCGCCGCCTCGAAGGTCACGAGGTCGCGGATGAATTCCAGCTTGCCGTGAAAGACCTCGTCTTCCTCGCTGAATTCGACCGATCCGAAATAATTCCTGTATTCCAGAAGCTTGCTCATATCAGCCCTGCCTCGCCGAGGGTTCGGACAATCTCATCGATCACATACATCTTCACGATACTGCCGGGATGGGGCTTGTGCAGCAGCAAGGCCGGGGCCGCTTTATGCACGAAGCGGCGTCGCGATCCGCCGGTCTTGCCTGCTGCCGCTTCGGTATAGCCCAGACCTTCCAGCAATCTGACAAGCTCTGCCCAGGTAAAGTCGCGGGGTCGGCTTTTCAGTCGCGCGGCCAACTTGTCCCAGCGTGTCATGCGCTCTCGGAGCCTGTCTTTAACCTTCACGGATATAGGCGAGTCGAGGATATTTTGCAACTATATTCAGTTGCTATTAAGACTGTTGCGACCCTAAAGCGCGTTCAGGGGCAGCTTCAGGTAGCGAACACCATTCTCCTCCGGCGGCGGCAGATCGCCGGCGCGCATGTTCACCTGCACCGAGGGCAGGATCAGGCGCGGCATCGACAGGGTGGCGTCGCGCGCGGTACGCATGGCGGCGAAATCATCCTCGCTCACGCCATCATGCACATGGATGTTGTGCGCACGTTCCTCGGCCACGCTGGTTTCCCAGCGATAGTCGTCACGGCCCGGCGCCTTGTAGTCATGGCACAGGAACAGCCTTGTTTCCGGCGGCAGCGCGAAGATCTTACGGATCGACCGATAGAGCTGGCGCGCGTCACCGCCGGGAAAGTCGCAACGCGCGGTGCCGTAATCCGGCATGAACAGTGTGTCGCCGACAAAGCCGGCATCGCCGATGATGTAGGTCATGCAGGCCGGCGTGTGGCCCGGCGTGTGGATGGCCCTGGCCTCGATGCTGCCCAGCCGGAAGGTCTCGCCATCCTGGAACAGATGCTGGAACTGGCTGCCGTCGCGGGCGAAGCCGGGCTCCGCGTTGAACAGATCGCCGAAGGTCTGCTGCACCTGGGCGATGGCTGCGCCGACCGCCAGCCTGCCGCCCAGCTTTTCCAGCAGGTAAGGCGCGGCCGACAGGTGATCGGCGTGGATATGGGTCTCCAGAACCCATTCGATCGACAGGCCCTTCGCCTTTACATGCGCGATCAGCCGGTCGGCGGAATCGGTGCGTGTGCGCCCCGAGGCCGGATCGAAATCCAGCACCGAATCGATAATGGCCGCCTTGCCGGTCGCCGGATCGGAGACGATGTGGCTGACCGTGTTGGTCGCCTCGTCGAAGAAGCTGTCAACGGTGGGGCGCATGGCGTCCTCCAATTCTCTGTTCCCGGTCAGGATAGCGGTTTCAGGCGAGGCTGGCACGGTTCCAGGGCATGCGTTTCAACAGCCGGGCCATGCCGCAGAAACCGGTCAGGCCGGCGAAGACGAGGCCCGCCCCGACGAAACCGCTGAGCAGGATGAACCAGGGCGAGACGGTGGCCGCCAGCACGGCGCCGGCCAGCGCCAGGGAGCCGGCGGCGATCTGCACTTGGCGCATCAGGTCGAGCGGCGCGCGCGGGTTGAAATGCACCGGTAGGCCGGCCTTCTTCCAGCCGTCGAGGCCGCCTTCCAGCGCATAGGATTCAGGGAAGCCCTTCGCCAGCAGCCGTGCCGCGGCGATAGCGGTACGGTTGCCGCTGCGGCAGGTGAAGCAGACGGCCCGGCCATGTTCGACCGTCAGATCCTCGGTATCGATGGCGTTCAGCGGGATCAGGCGTGCGCCGATGATATGCTCGCGGGCATATTCATCCGGCTCGCGGATGTCGATCAGCAGCATGCCGCCGCTGGCAAGGCGCTGCTGGAGGGCGTCGGGGGCGATGGGGGTGAGCATGGCGAATCCTATATCTGTGACTATTTGAAGATATGGTGTTTCTTTGGTCGCCTGCAACAGCTGTTGTCGAAATTGCACAGGGGAGTAGTCTAAAAAATAAAAGAACTTCCACGTTAGGGAGACAGCCTCTGCTGGACCGGCAAGAAGCTGCGGATATGCCCGGCGGAAAGAACCGCACCGTCACCACGATCGCGATGACGGGATTGGCGGGCATATTCGTCATCACGCTGTTGGCCACCATTTCCTTCGGACTGGCCGGCATCTGGTTTGTCGATGTCGCGCGCTCCTACACTGCTGGCGCCAATTATTATTCCCGTTATCAGAAGAGCGCGGTGCTGGCGCTCCTGCGGTATGGCGACAGCCGGGACGAGGCGGATTTCGAGGCCTATCGCAGGGCCATCGCGGTGCCACTGGCCGACCGCGCGGGGCGACTTTCCCTCGACGATCCGCAACAGCCGGTACGGGCCAGCTATCCGAATCTGATCGCCGGTCTGAACCATCCCGGCGACGTGCCGGGTATGGCCTGGATCTTCCATATGTTCAGCGACACTGCATTGCTGCGCCCCAGCGTAGAGAGCTGGAGCAAGGCGGATGGGCTGCTGCTGGAGATCGAGAAGGTGGCCGCCGACATGCGTGAGGCGATCCGACAGGGGCCGTGGAACCGCGAGCGCAACGCCGTCTTCACGGCGCGGCTGCTGGGCCTCGATGCGCGGATGACCGAGGTGCAGGATCGCTTCGCCGAACAGGTGAACGCGCTGGGCCGGTCGGTCAGGCACTGGTTCGTCCTGGGGCTGGTCGGGCTGGGCGGGCTGCTGGTCCTGATGGCGCTGGTCTATGGCAAGCGGCTGCAGCGGCGTCTTGCCGGTCTGGAGGCTGAGGGGCTGGAGCGCGAGGCCCGGTTCCGCGACATTGCTGACATGTCCGCCGACTGGGTCTGGGAGACCGACCGCGATGACCGTTTCGTCTATTGCTCGGAACGGCTGCTGGCGGTGACCGGCCTGCCGCTCTCCAGCTTCATCGGACGGCCGCGCGGGGAAATGTGCGGCGTGGGCGCGGAGAACGCACAGTTCCGGGAGGACTATGTGGCGGCCATCCAGCACCGCCGTTCGTACCGCGATCTCGAATACATATTCAAGGTGCCGGACCCCGGGTCGGACCGGGAAAGGGGCATCCGTCTGCGCATCAGCGGCGTGCCGGTGTTCGACCGTCAGGGGCGGTTCCGGGGCTATCGCGGCACCGGCCGCGACGTCACCCGCGAGGTGGCGATCCGGCGCGAGATCGATGAACAGCGCGAATTGCTGGAAACCGTGCTGCTGAACCTGCCGCAGGGGCTGGCGGTGTTCGACGCCGAGGCGCGCCTGCGTTTCTGTAATGACCCGTTCCAGCAGATGATGGAATTGCCCGAGGCGCTGTGCCGTGTCGGCACCGGGGCGCAGGATATTCTGCGTTATCTGACCGAGCGCGGCGAATATGGCCCGCAGCAGGATGTGGAGGTCAAGGTGCGGGAACGGCTGGACTGGTTCCGCGCTGGTACCACCGCTTACCAGCACCAGCGGCCAAACGGCACAATCCTGATGCTGCGCAGCATCAGGCTGCCCTCCGGCGGTTTCATCGTGTCCTTCCTGGACGTCACGCAGCAACGCGCGCTGGAGACCGGGCTGGTGCGCGCGAAGGAGGAGGCGGAGCTGGCGAACACCGCCAAATCCGACTTCCTGGCCAATATGAGCCACGAGCTGCGCACGCCGCTGAACGCCATCATCGGCTTTTCGCAGATGATGGAACAGGCGATGTTCGGCGAATTGTCAGGGCGCTATCGCAGCTATGCGGGCGACATAAGGCTGAGCGGCGAGCATCTGCTGTCGATCATCCAGGATATTCTCGACCTCGCACGCGTCGAATCCGGCAAGCTCGCCTTCGAGCAGGATTATATCGACCTGCACCGTATCGCCGAGGAATGCTGCACCATGCTGCGGCCGGCGGCGGACAGGGCCGAGGTCCGGCTGGTCAACGCCATTCCGACGGAAGCCCCCGTGCTGCTGGCCGACGAGCGGAGAATCCGGCAGATCCTCATCAACCTGATCGGCAACGCGATCAAGTTCTCGCCGCGCGGCAAGGATGTCACCGTCGGGCTGGAGGATGTTGCCGACGGTCTGGCGCTGACGGTCGCCGATCAGGGCATCGGCATGACGAAAGAGGAGACGGAACTGGCCTTCGAGCCGTTCGTGCAGCTGAAGATGGGCATGGTGCGCAAGCATGAAGGCGCGGGGCTGGGGCTGGGGCTGGCGCTGGTACGCCGCTTCGCCGAGGCGTTCGGTGCGACCGCCATGATTGACAGCGCGCCGGGTGTCGGCACCACGGTACGCATCCGGTTTCCGCACGACCGGGTACAGCCGGACGGCGGCGGTGCGTCAAGGCTGGCGCCGTGACGGGAAGGCTCTAGTCGCTGGCATCGTCGGCCGGCGGCAGGAGGCGTGCGGCCGGCAGCCAGGCTGTGACAATCGTCCCCTCGCCCTCGACGCTCTCTATCTCCAGCCGGCCGCCATGCAGATCCATGAACCGCCCGGCGAGCGACAGCCCCAGCCCGAGCCCCTGGCCAACGATGCCATAATCGTTCAGCTGCACGAAGGGCTGCATGACGCTGTCCAGCTTGCTGGCCGGGATGCCGATCCCACGATCGCTCACCCGGATGCCGAGATCGCCGCCCGGCGTGCGGATGGCGTCGATCACCACCGGTGACCCGGCCTCGGAATATTTCAGCGCGTTGGACAGCAGGTTGAGCAGCACCTGGCGCATCAGCCGCGGGTCGATGTCCAGTGTCGCGTCGAAACCGATCTGGACCTGGACGCGCCCGCTCTCGGCACCGTTGTCGAAGGCCCTGGCGCAGAAGGTGACCAGATCGGACAACAGGGTCTGCTGTGTGCTGAGGGCGAGGTTGTTGTTGTCCAGGCGGCTCAGTTCCAGCACATCGTTGATGAGGGTCAGCAGATGCTGGCCGGCATCGTTGATATAGGTCGCATATTCCTCGTAGCGGCTATTGCCCAGTGGTCCGAAAAGCCGGGTGCGCAGCATGTCGGAGAAACCGATGATGGCATTGAGCGGCGTGCGCAGCTCATGGCTGATATGGGCGAGGAAGGCGCTTTTCGCGCGGTTGGCGGCATCGGCCTCGGTGCGGGCGCGCTGATGCGCGCTCTCGCGTTCCTTGTGATGCGTGATGTCGCGGTAAAAGCAGATCCAGGCCGGCTGATTGCCCATGATCGCCCGGCTGGCGGCGATCTCCACCGGCGAAAGGCTGCCGTCGCGCCGGCGGATCTGCGTGTCGTGCAGCACCAGCGCTTCATTGTCGGGGCATTGGGCGAGGGCATCGAGCACCCGCTCCCGTTCGGCCGCCGGGTAGAGCGCGCCCTGATGCAGGCCGACCAGATCGCCGGGGGCGCAGCCCAGCAGGCTGCCGGCCGCCTGGTTGGCGTCGGTGATGGTGCCGCTATCGGCATCGACCAGCAGGATGGCGTCGGGCGAGGCCGCGAGGATCGCCCGCTGCCGCGCCTCGGCCAGGCGCAGCTTGCGGTCGGCCTCGATCCGCTCGGTGACGTCGCGCAGGACGGCCACCATCAGCGGCGTGCCGGCGAGACTGGTCCGCAGGATTGAAGCTTCGGCGTGGAACAGGATGCCGTTGCGCCGCCGCCCGGTAATGAGCGCGCGGTCATTCATGTAGCGCGACGGATCGCCGGAGCGGATGAAGGCATCGATTGCCTTGCCATGACGGTCGCGTAAGGAATCGGGGAGCAGCATGTCGAGTGGCTGGCCGATGGCTTCTTCTCGCGTGAAGCCGAACACCGTCTCGGCCGACCGGTTGAAGAACCGGATGCGGTGGTGTTTGTCGATGCCGATCACCGCTTCCGCCAGATGATGCAGGATCTCGACGGCGATATCCGATTTGAACTGCTTCATAGCGGTGTCTTTGGCGACCTATGGGCAGATAAACCCCAGCCTTTGTCGCCCGGCGGCGCTGGCGCGGCGTTGCGCTGGATCAATTGGCGCGTATCCCGGCGAAGAAACCCGTCATCTTGTCATCGGCCCACAATGCCCCAGTTTTTTCGCCGATCGTGGAATCGATCCGCAGGAAGCAGCGGTGCGCGCGATCGCTTTCCTTGAGCGTCACCGGGGCGGTTTTCATGTTCTGCTCCTTTGGGGGACGGGGAATCAGGGAAAGCTAAGATAAGCGGAAATATGCTTATTTATTTAAAATGAAAGCCGAAATTACATGAATAGTCCCTTGATAAAAATCATGAAATGTGATGATGTATGTCAAGGAAAACAGAGGTTTTTGACTATAAATCCTGAGGGGATGGTCAGAAATAATGACCACATAAAATTTATGGATATCTGATTCCGTCTCCATTAAGAATGTTCCGCCTGCGCAATGGATGCGGGGTTCTACGAAAAGAGCATGCGCAGACGTGCCGGAACGTGAACGGGGATAAAAATGTCAGCGGAAGCCAGGTCCGGGCGATTTTTGCCGGACTTCCAGTCTGTTCTGTCGGATATCACGCGGCTGATCGAGGCGCGGGCGGTCAGCCTCTACACGCCGCATATCGCGCCGTCCGATCCGCGGGCGATCTGGGCCGCCACCGGGATGCCGCAGGAGGCGCTCAGCGAATATGCCGCCTATTACGGCAATTTCGATGTCTGGGCCCAGGCCGTGACCCGTGACGGCCTGCCGCCGAAGGGGAGCCTGATCGACACGGATGAGATGGTGCGGGCGCAGGATTTGCGGCGCAGTGAATTCTACAATGATTACCTGAAGCCGTATGAAATCGGCCGCTGCCTGGTCTCCGTGGTGGATGACGGCAAGCTGCCGGGTTTCCCGCGTGTGCGTCTGAGCATCATGCGGGCGGAAGGGCAGCGCGCGTTCGACGATCAGGAGAAAGCGACCCTGGGGGCGATGCAGCAGCTTTTGCGGACCGTCATCCGGTTGCACCAGAACACCATCGCCTCAGGCGAGCAGTCACAGCTCGAGACCCTGGCGTTCGACCGGCTGAAGGAGCCGATCTTCATCCTCGACGCCGCCGCATCGATCCTGGCCTCGAACGAGGCCGCGCGGCGGGTCGCGCAGTCGGACCCGCGCTTTCAGCTCCTGCGCGGCCGGCTGGTGCTCGCCGAGACCAGGGACAATGCCGAACTGCGCACCGCCCTAACCGCCCTGGATGCGGGGCGTGAGGTCCCGGTCTTCCTTCAGCTTGGCGGAAATTCGGCTGGCGGAAGCCCGCTGTCGCTGATCCTGACCCGCCCCTCTGGATTGGCCGTGACGCAGATGCAGAACTGCATTGTGCTGCAGATTCTCGAGGCGGCCGCCGCCGGTGCGGGCGACAAGGAATTGCTGGTTGCCCGGCTCGGGCTTACCGATGCGGAAGCCGTGGTGGCGCTGGGTGTCGCCCGGGGCTTGTCGCATGAGGAAATTGCCCAGTTGAGGCACACCAAGGTCAGTACGGTGCGGACGATTCTGCAGCGTCTCTACGACAAGCTCGGCATCAACAAATCGACTGAGCTTGCGCGTCTCGTCTATCAGACACTATCCCACGACATCTTCCTGCGCTGAACGTCCACCCGCGCGGCCCCCGTTCCGCCTGGGCGGTCCTTGCACAGGTGGTATGTGTGGCGGGATGGTTAATAAATCTTTACTCTATTTTTCCTTAAATTCTGGGCGATGGCCCCGCGCCTGCCGCGATATCGCAAGCTTGCGGCGCTGCCGCGCGGCGCGGCCTTTTCCTACGGTCCTTGAAATGACAATTGTCAAACGATACATCCGAGGGCTAAGCGGCAGCAAAATACTGGCTGAAAAGCCGGAGAGAGGATGAGAATGGCGAGACAATCGGTGCGGCCAACAGGGGCGCAGGTCGATTTCGGCGAGAACGAGATCATCGTCTCCAAGACCGACCCGAAAGGGCGCATCACCTATTGCAATGACATATTCGTGAAGGTTTCCGGCTACAGCGAATCGGAGACGCTGGGCCAGCCGCACAGCTTCATCCGGCACCCCGAAATGCCGCGCAGCGTGTTCAAGCTGCTTTGGGACAAGATCCAGGCCGGCCAGGAAATCTTCGCCTATGTGAAGAACCGCACCAAGAACGGCGGCCATTACTGGGTGCTGGCGCATGTGACACCCAGCCTGGACGATAAGGGGCGGATTCTGGGATATCACTCCAACCGCCGTTTCCCCAAGGCGTCTGCGCTTGCGGTCATCGAGCCGCTGTACAAGGAACTGCGCGTCATCGAAGAGAAGCCTGACAGCCGCAAGGACGGGCTGAAAACCGCCTATGATCGCCTGAATGCCATTCTGCAGGAAAAGGGGCTCGGCTATGACGAATTCGTCCTCTCTCTCTAAGGCCGGGAGCGCCGCCCTGCTGGCGGCCCTGGCCGCCCTGGTCGCTGCCCTGCTGCCTTGGCTGTCCTTTGCCGGGGCTGGACTCTATGCCAGCGCCGCCGCTGCCGTGTCGGTGCTGTGCGCGCTGGCGGCGATGCTGTTCCTGGCGAAGGCCCGGCGCTGGATCGTGCGCACGCAGGAAGTCTGCGCCGCCGTGGCTGACGGCGATTTCGAGCAGCGGCTGACGCACCTCGACGAGGGCGGCGAGATGCTGGCCCTGCTGCGCGCGGTCAATCATCTGGTCGATGTGACCGATGCCTTCGTGCGCGAGGCAGGGGCCGCCATGGACTATGTCGCCAAGGGCCGGTTCTTCCGCAAGATCCAGCCGCAGGGCTTTGGCGGGCACTTCCTCGTCAGCGCCAACCGGATCAATGATGCTACGGAGAGCATGGGCGCCAAGGTGGCGCATTTCGCCAGCCTGACCGACGGTTTCGAGAGCCAGGTCGGCAGCGTGGTCGAGGTGGTGGCCTCGGCGGCGACGCAGCTGCAGGCAACCTCTTCCAGCCTGACCGGGCTGGCCAACAGCACCATGACCCAGACCACGGCGGTGGCCGCTGCGACCGAACAGGCCTCGGCCAATGTCGGGGCGGTCGCCTCGGCGTCGGAGGAGCTGTCGGCTTCCATCGGCGAGATCACCCGGCAGGTCGGCGATTCCCTGCGCACCATCGAGGCGGCAAATGGCAAGGCGAAACTGGCGAACGACCAGGTCGCGACGCTGAGCCAGGCGGCCGAGGAGATTGGCAGCGTTATCACCCTGATCCGCGAGATTGCCGAGCAGACCAACCTGCTGGCGCTGAACGCGACCATCGAGGCGGCGCGCGCTGGCGAGGCGGGCAAGGGCTTCTCCGTCGTCGCGTCGGAGGTGAAGAGCCTGGCCAACCAGACCGGCGAGGCGACGGCCCGCATCCAGGATCAGGTCGAGGGCATCCGCGCGGCGACCGGCAAGGCGGTCCACGCAATCGGGGATATCGTCAGCGCGATCGAGGATGTCAGCCGGATTTCCGCATCGGTGAACCTGTCGGTCGAGGAGCAGGCGGCGGCGACCTCGGAAATCTCCAAGAATGTGCAGGAGGCATCGGCCGGCACGGCGGAGGTCGCACGCAGCACCACGCTGGTGCTGGAATCGGCCGGCGAGACGGAGCACGCGGCGCGCGACGTGCAGTCGGCGGCTGGCGAGCTGTCGCGCCAGGCGGAAGTGCTGCGCGCCGAGGTGGATCGTTATCTGGGTGCCGCCCGCGCAGCCTGACGGGGGTGATGCCTGACAGCAGGAGCTTGGGGCGATGGTGGATTTCGAGATCCTGCACCGGTTGATCCTGCTGGCGCAGCAGGCGATCAACGCTGTCGGCGCGCTGATCGTCACCTGGGGCGTGGCCGAGGCGCTGGTACGCTTCCTCAGGCTGAAGCTGATGCGTGGCGGCGATGGCATGACCTATGGCACGCAACGCATCCGCGAACGGCTGGGGCTGCATCTGCTGCTGGCGCTGGACGTGTTCATCGGCGCCGACATCCTGGGCACCGTGGCCGATCCGGACTGGACCAAGGTCGGGATTCTGGGCGCCATCGTCGCCATCCGCATCGTGCTCAGCTACCTGCTGACCCGCGAGATCGAGGAGGCCCACCGCGTGCTGAGCGGCATCGATAACGGCGCGGAACCGGCCAAGCCCCCTGACAAGACCAAAAGCTGACGCCGACGCTGCGCCGACAATCCTTCCGGCCGGACCGGAAAACCGGCTATATCCTATGGCTTTCGCACCCAGCCCGAGGAGAGGGCCGGAAAAGCATGGGCCAGAGGGAGGAACAGGCGGCGTGACGATCCTGCGGTTGGCCTTGCGCGATCTGCGCGGCGCGATGGGCGGCTTCTGGCTGCTGATCCTCTGCGTCGCGCTGGGAACGGCGGCGATGGCGGCGACCGGCCTGTTGTCGCGCATGGTGCTGGACGGCGTGCAGGCCGGCGCGCGCGCCGGTATCGGCGGCGATGTCTCGCTGCGGCTCTATCACCGCCCGCCGCCACCGGAGCATCTGGCGCTGTTCGCCGAGGCCGGGACTGCGAGCCTGACCGCCGAGCTGCGGCCGCTGGCGCATGGCGGGGCCGGGGGCGGCAGCACGCTGGTCGAGATGAAGGCGGTCGATGCCGCCTATCCGCTCTATGGCGATGTCGAGCTGGAATCCGACATGCCGCTGGCCCGGACGTTAGGTGGGGCGCTGGCGGCACGCGACGGCATCTGGGGTGCCGCCGTGGCCGAGGAATTGCTGGAAGCGCTGGGCCTCGCGCTGGGCGACCGCATTCTGATCGGCGGGCAGGCATTCGAAATGCGGGCGCTGATCCGCGCCGAGCCGGACCGTGCGCTGCGCGGCTTCACGCTGGGGCCACGGGTGATCGTCGCCTTGCCTGCCATCGCGGGCAGCGCGCTGGTGGCGCCCGGCACCCAGACCTACTGGTACAGTCGTCTGCGGCTGCGGGACGGGCTGACGGCCAGCGACTGGATCCGGGGTTTCGAACAGCGCTTCCCGGAGGCCGGTTACCGCATCGTCGATGCCGCGGACGGCGTGCCCGGTGTGGAGCGCAGCATGGGTTTCGTCACCTCCCTGCTGATCCTGCTCTCGCTTGGCATGGTGCTGATCGGCGGCGTCGGTGTGGGCGGTGCGGTTGCCGCCTATCTCGATCGCAAGCGCGACACCATCGCCATCCTGAAAGGTCTGGGCGCCACGACCGCCACCATCCGGCGGCTCTACCTCGTGCAGATCATGGCGGCATCGCTGTGCGGCATCGCCCTCGGGCTGGCGCTCGGCATCGCCGCCACGCGCGCGGCAACACCCTTGCTCGCCGGCTGGCTGCCGCTCGATCCGGCGATCCGGCTGACACCGCTGGCGAGCGCCGCCGGCTTCGGGCTGCTGGCGAGCCTGATCTTTGCCCTCTGGCCGCTGGCGCGGGCCGCGCTTCTATCGCCGCAAGAGCTGTTCCGCGACCTGCTGGTGGGCGAGCGGCAGCGTCCCGGCTGGCGGACGCTCGCCGGACTGGTGCTGCTGGCGGTGCTGCTCCTGTTGCTGCTGGTCTGGTCGGCGCCGCTGCCGGTGGTGGCCGCCCTGTTCGCCGCCGGGGCGGCACTGGCGGTGCTGGGATTTCTGCTCCTCGGGCGGGCCGTCATGTGGGGCGCCGGATGGGCCGTGCGATGGGTTGGAGGCCGCACCCGCCGCCCGCTGCTGCGGTTGGCGCTCGCCAATCTGCACCGTCCCGGCGCGCCGACAGCGCCGCTGGTGCTGGCGCTGGGCCTCTGCCTGACGCTGCTGGTGGCGGTGACGTCGGTGCGGGACAATGCGGCGGTACATCTGCGCGATAATTTGCCGGCGACGGCGCCCGACCTGATCCTGCTGAACCTGCCGCCGGAGGAGGCCGCACGCTTCGAGACGCTGATGGCGGCGCAGCCCGCGCTGGCCCGCTGGTCCCGCGCACCCTTCCTGCATGGACGGCTCGACCGTGTCGAGGGCGTGCCGGTCGCCGATTTGCGCATCCCGGCGGAAATCGGCTTCGTCGTCCGGGGCGACCGCGGGCTGTCCTGGCGGGCCGATCCGCCAGCGGGCGGCCTCGTGGCCGGTGACTGGTGGCCGGCGGATTATAAAGGTCCGCCGCTGCTGTCGGTGGATGCGCGGGTGGCGGAAAAGCTGGGCGTCACGGTCGGCGACCTTCTGACGCTGAATGTGCTGGGCGAACCGCTGGAAGGGCGGATCGCCAATCTGCGCCGGGTGGACTGGGCGGGGCTCGATCTCGATTTTCCGATCCTGCTGTCGCCGCCCGCCGATCCGCCGCCGCACCGCGAGATCGCCGCGCTCTGGCTGCGGGATGCGGCGGCGCTGGAGACAGTGCGGGCGGCACTCGCCGACGCCTTCCCCGAATCGCCGACGATTGAAGTCGCGGAGGTCATCGGTTTCCTGGCGGGGGTGGCGGCGCGCGGCGGGCAGGTGATGACGGCCCTCGCGGCGGCCAGCGGGTTTGCCGCCCTGCTGGTGCTGGCGGGCGCCGTGCTGGCCGGGCAGCGCCGGCGGGCGCGCGAGGCGGTGCTGCTGAAGATGCTGGGGGCGACGCGCCGGCAGCTTGCGGCGGCCACCCTGCTGGAATACGGGCTGATCGCGGCGGCCGCCGGGCTTGCGGCGCTGCTGCTCGGCAATCTCGCCGCCTGGGCGGCTATCGGCGGCTGGCTCGACTTCCGGCCGGCGCTGGGCAGCGCGCTGGTCTGGCTCGCCGGGGCGGTCGCGGTCATGGCGCTGGCCGGGCTGGCTGCCCTGAACCGCGCGCTCGCCCGTCCGCCCGCGCTGATGCTGCGGCAGGGTTAGGCAAACCGCATATAGGTTTCCCTTGCCGCGGCGTCTCCGCATGATAGCGTTCCGGGGAATTTTCGGCGGGAGACATCCTTTGAGTGTGACGACAAAGACAGCCCTTCCAGACGGGCGCACCATCCTGTGCGTGAACCCGTATGAGGTGGATTTCTCGGTCCATGAAATCTTCTCCGAGGATTTCGCCGCGCATGGCATCGATCTGCCGGCAGATGGCATCTATTTCGATGTCGGGGCGAATATCGGGCTGTTCGCGATCTATCTGCGTGATCATTGCGCGCAAGGCCGCATCTTCGCCTATGAGCCGATGCCGGCCGCCTTCGCCGCGCTGGCCGGCAATGCCGCCGCGCTGACGCCGCCGGCCGAGGCAATCTCGCTGGGGCTGGGCCGGGCGCCGGGCACGCTGGAATTCGACTATTTCCCCGGCATCTCCGCCCTGTCCACGGCGAACCGCGCGGTTGGCGAGAAGCTGTCAGCCGGGCTGAGGGAGGTCCTTGCCGGCAGTGGCGCCTCCGAGGCGGTGCGCGAGATCGTCGAGCGCATCGGCACCACGGAACGGATGGAAGAAGCCGATTTCCTGGATACGCTGTTCCGCCGCGAGAGCGTGACCGCCGAGATCGACACGCTGTCCAACCAGTTGGCCAGTCGCGGGCTGGAGACCATCGATCTGTTGAAGATCGACACCGAAGGGGCGGAGAAGGAGGTGCTGGCCGGCATCGCCGACTCCGACTGGCCGAAAATCCGCCAGCTGCTGGTCGAGGTGCATCTCGGCCGCGAAGAGACCGAGATCATCGAGGCTGATCTGCAGCGGCGCGGCTACCGCACCAGCATCGGCGGCCATCCGCTGTCTGAGGGTGGCGCCCCGGTGTTCCATATCTATGCGACCAGAGGCCTGACTGGGGGAAAGCGGTGAGCATGGAGGAGACCGGCGCCATCGACTGGTGGGGGCTGTTGACCAGCCGCGATTTCCTGGAAAACCCCTATCCGGCATTGCACCGGATCCGCGAGCAGGGGCCGGTGCATTTCGATGCGGCGAGCGGCATCTATTTCGTGCTCGGCCACGAGGAATTCTCGCGCATCCTGAAGGCGCCGGAGATGGGGCGCGACACCCGCCTGTGGCGCGGCGGCTGGTACGACGAGGCCTATCGCGAGAACGATCCGGTCGGCTACCGGCTGTTCGGCGATTTCCAGCCGCAGATGATCAACGCCAACCCGCCCGACCACGGCCGCATGCGCGGCGTGTACGAGCCGGCCTTCCGCGCCCAGGCGATGGTGGCGCTGGAAGCGATTATCGAGGCGGAGGCCGTCCGGCTGCTCGACGCGCTCCCACGCAGCGGCACGGTGAACATGATCGACGGCTTCGCCGGGCCGATGCCGCTGCGCGTGCTGTGCAACCTGTTCGACATGCCGCAGAGCCTGGACCAGACCATCGCGCGCTGGAGCGCCTCGCTGATCCGCATCGGCGACATCTTGATGACGCCGGAGCAGAAGCAGGAGGCGCTGGACGCGCTGACCGAATTCAAGGATTTCCTGCGCAGCCATATCGCCGAACGGCGCAAGCGGCCCGGCGATAGCCTGATGGATATGGCGATCCGCGCGCATGACAGCGGCACCACCGATGAGGAGGAGATGCTGACCAACCTCGTCTCCATGCTGGTGGCCGGGCATGAGACGACGGTGACGCTGGTCGGCAACGGCCTCTTGCTGCTGCTGCGCCACCCGGACCAGATGGCGCGGCTGCGTGCCGATCCGGCGCTGATTCGCCCGGCGCTGGAGGAATTCATGCGCTGCGAGCCGGGCGGCAACATGATCCTGCGCGTCGCCATCGACGATTATCCGGTGGGCGAGACCGTGATTCCCGCCGGTGCGCCAGTGATCGGGCTGATCGGCGCGACCAACCGCGACCCGCGCCGGTTCGAGCAGCCGGACGAGTTCGATGTCGGGCGGCGGCCGAACGCGCATCTGACCTTCGGCGGTGGCGCGCATGTCTGCATCGGCGCGCCGCTGGCCCGGCTGGAAGGCCGCATCGCCTTCACCAGCCTGCTGGACCGCTACCCGCATATGGAACTGGCGGGCGAGCCGGAATGGCGGCTCGACCGGCTGAACGCGCGCGGCCTCGCCACCCTGCCTGTAAAACTCGGGCCCGTAACACTTGGAGACGCAGCGTGAGCGGAACAGTCGGGATCGAGGCGCTGAATGTCTATGCCGGTGCCGCCAGCCTGGATGTGCGCGAGCTGTGCGTGCATCGCGGGCTGGACATGCCGCGCTTCGAGAATCTGCTGATGCGCGAGAAGACGGTGGCGCTGCCCTATGAGGACCCCGTCAGCTATGCCGTCAATGCAGCGAAGCCGCTGCTCGACCGTCTGGACCCGGCGGAGCGGGACTGCATCGAGATGGTGGTGGCCTGCACCGAATCGGGCATCGATTTCGGCAAGTCGATGAGCACCTATATCCATCATTATCTGGGGCTGCCGGGCAATTGCCGCCTGTTCGAGATCAAGCAGGCCTGCTACTCCGGCACCGCCGGGCTGCAGATGGCGGTGAATTTCGTGCTGTCGCAGACTTCGCCCGGCGCCAAGGCGCTGGTGGTGGCGACCGACATCTCGCGCTTCGCGCTGGCCGATGAATCGGCAATCCAGGAATGGGCCTATTCCGAGCCCAGCTCCGGCTCCGGCGCGGTGGCGCTGCTGGTCAGCGACACGCCGCATCTGCTGGCCATCGATCCCGGCGCCTATGGCAATCACGGCTTCGAGGTGATGGATACCTGCCGCCCCGGCCCGGATACCGAGGCCGGCGACGCCGATCTGTCGCTGATGGCCTATCTCGATTGCTGCGAGAAGGCCTACAAGGATTACGCCCGCCGGGTAGAGGGCGCGGATTTCCGCGAAACCTTCGGCTATCTGTGCTTTCACACCCCGTTCGGCGGCATGGTGAAGGGCGCGCACCGACATCTGATGCGCAAGCTCTACAAGACCCCACCGCCGGAGATCGAGGCGGATTTCCAGCGCCGCATGGCGGGCAGCCTGGCCTATGGCCAGCGCGTCGGCAATACGGCGGGCGCCTCGGTCTTCCTCGGGCTGGCCGGCACGCTGGCGACTGGCGATTTCAGCAATCCGCAGCGCATCGGCTTCTTCTCCTACGGCTCCGGCTGCTGCTCGGAATTCTACAGCGGGGTGGCCACGGCTGAGGGCCAGAACCGGATTCGCGCGATGGGCATCGATGCGGCGATGGATTCCCGCCACCGCCTGTCCATCGAGGAATATGAGCGGCTGCTGCGCGGCAATGCCGCGCTGCGCTTCGGCATGCGCGACGCGGTGCCGGACCGCGACATCGTGCCGGGCGCCTGGCAGGCCTATGAGAACCGTGCGTCAGGCAGCCAGCGGCTTGTCCTGCGCGCCATCGAGGGCTATCACCGGCTCTACGACTGGATTTAGGACGGAAGGGCCAGGACTTGGACAGCGACAGCATCCTCACCATCATCGTCGCGCAGATCCGCACCGTGGTGCCGGATCTGGCGACCCATCCGATCGGGCGCGCGGATGCGATGGCCGATCTTGGCCTCGATTCCATCGAGCGCAGCGAGATCGTGCTGGCGACGCTGGAGGAACTCGGCCTCGACATCCCGATGGTGCAGCTGCACGGGCCGCGCAACATCGGCGAGCTGGCCGATCTGCTGCATGCCAAGCACGCAGGCTAATCCAGTTTCCATCGTTATTGCCGGCATCGGTGTCGCCGCCGGCCGGGGCTATGGCAAGGATGCCCTGCGCGCCGCCCTGTTCGGGGAGGCGCCGGCCATCGGTCCGTTGCGCCGGGATGGGCGGCAATTACCGGATGGCAGCTCATCCTTCATCGGCCTGGAACTGCCGGAACCGCCGGAGTTGCTGCCGGCCCGCATTGCCAGGACGGCGGGCCTGCCGGGCCGTGCCGCCATCGCCGTGCTGGACGAGGCCTGGCGGGAAGCCGGTCTGGACCAAGTCGACCCAATGCGCATCGGGCTGGTGGTTGGCGGCAGCACTCTGATGGCGCGCGAGCAGATGCTGGCGCAGCGCGATTATGCCGGGCGCATGGCCTATTGGCCGCCGCGTCACGGCCATATGTTCCTCGATACCGATATTGCCGGGCTGTGCGCGGCGACCTGGCCGATCCGCGGCTTCACGATGAGCGTCGGCGGCGCGTCCGCCAGCGGCGCGGTCGCGGTGATCCAGGCGGCGGAGGCGGTGCGCAGCGGCCGGGTCGATGCCTGCATCGCGCTGGGGGCGCTGCAGGATGTCTCCTGCCTCGATCTGCAGGGCTTCCGGGCGCTGGGCGCGCTGGCCGAGGTCTGCCGGCCGTTCGACCGCGACCATGCCGGCTTCGTCTATGGCGAATCCACGGCTGCGCTGGTGCTGTGCCGGGCGGATGCCGCCCCGGCGGGGCAGTACGGCACGCTGGCCGGCTGGGCGCATCTCGCCAATGGCCATCGCGGACCGGACCCCTCCCCGGAAGGCGAGCTGGCGGCGATCCGCGCGGCGCTGGCGATGGCCAGCCTGTCGCCCGACGCCATCGAGTATGTGAACGCTCACGCCACCGGCACGCCGCTGGGCGACGAGACCGAGCTGGCGGCGCTTCGCGCGGCGGGGCTGGGGCACGCCCGCATCAACGCCACCAAATCGCTGATCGGCCATGGGCTGGCCTCGGCGGGCGCGGTGGAACTGGCGGCGGTGCTGATCCAGATGCGCCACGGAAGGCTGCACCCGACCCGACATCTCGACAACCCGCTGGACCCGTCGATGGGCTTCGTGCGCGGCGCACCGGAAGAACGCACAATCCGCACGGCGCTGAAACTCTCCTTCGGCTTCGGCGGGGTGGATACGGCGCTTGTCGTAAAGGGGGACGCATGAACGGCGAGACGGTTCGGCTGGAGATCGACAAGGGCATCGCCCGCCTGCGCCTCGACCGGCCGGAGGCCGGCAATGCGATCAATGCCGGCATGGTGGCGGATCTCGGCGCGGCGCTGGCACGCTGCGAAGCGGAGGGGGCGACGATCCTGGTCCTCGAAGGATCGGGCGACAGCTTCTGCGCCGGCGGCGATTTCGAGGCCACGGCCTCGGGCGAGACGCTCGACCCGGCAGCGCTCTACGATCTCTGGCGGCGGCTGGCGGAAGGCCCGTTCGTCAGCGTGGCGCTGGTACGCGGGCGCGCCAATGCCGGGGGTGTCGGCCTTGCCGCCGCTTGCGACATCGTGCTGGCCGACCGCAGCGCCAGCTTCGGCCTGTCGGAGATGCTGTTCGGCCTGTTCCCGGCCTGCGTGCTGCCCTTCCTTGCGCGGCGCATCGGCGCGCAGAAGGCGCATTACATGACGCTGATGACGCGCCCGCTGCCCGCCGAGGAGGCTGCCAGCTGGGGGCTGGTCGATGCGCTGGGCGACGAGGCGGAGGCGCTGCTGCGCCGGCATCTGCAGCGGCTGCGCCATCTCGGCCGGCCGGCCATCGCGCGCTACAAGGCGCACCGCGCGGCGACCGACGATAGTCTGGCGCGTGGCCGCGACGCCGCACTGGCCGCGAACCGCGAGATGTTCGCCGACCCCGAGGTGCAGCGGAACATCCGCCGCTATGTGAGCGAGATGAAGTTCCCCTGGGAAGTCTAGGTTTTTAGGCCGCCAGCGGCTTGCCGCGCAGATCGACGGTGCGCATCGGTGGCGGCGTCACGCGGGTCAGCCCGGCGCCTTCGCGCTGGACGAAGAAGCGGTGCAGCAGGGCGATGGACAGCAGGAAGACGAAGCACTGGTCTTCCTTGGTGCCGATCTCGTCGGCCGGGCGGTTCAGCACCTTGTCGGTCAGCCGGCGGGCGAATTTCGCGTCGATAAAGGGCAGCTTGGCCAGCTCCGCTTCCGACAGCAGCGCTTCCAGATAATCCGGGCGGGCGCTGGCGAAGGCGGCGCTGTCCGGCGCGCGATAGGGGAATTTGCGCTTGGTCACGATGGATTCGGGCAGCTCGTCCGCGAAGGCGCGGCGCAGCAGGCGCTTTTCCTCGAACCCATCATCGAAGCGCAGATTGGTGGCGCTGGCCGCCGCGACCACCGCCGGGTCGAGGAAGGGGCAGCGATTCTCGACGCCATGCGCCAGGCTCATCCGCTCGCCCTGGGTGGACAGCAGATAGCCGGCCAGCAGCGTCTTGTATTCCAGCCATTGCGCCTTGTGGATGTCGCTCATCCCGGCATAGCCGGGCGCCTCGGCGACCAGCCGGGAAATCGCGGCGAACGGATCGCCCGCTTCGCGCAGCAGCCTTGTGGCGAAGCGGCCATTCTGGAAGCGCATCTCGTGCGAGAACAGGCCGGGCATCCGCTCCTCGGCGAATTGCTGGTACAGGCCGGTGAGTGCCGCGATCTCCTGCGGGCCGTAATGGGTGAGGTGCGGGTAGAGCCTGCCCAGCCGGTCGCGCCGGACATCCTCGCCCAGATCGTTCCAGGCGCGGCGCAGCAGCACCTCCTTGAACAGATCGTAGCCGAGGAAGGCCTCGTCCGCGCCTTCGCCACTGAGGATCACCTTGATGCCGGCGTCGCGGGTCAGGCGCGACAGCAGGAACATCGGCACGAAGGCACAGCGGAAGGCCGGAACCTCGGCATGGAACACGGCATCGGGCAGGGCGCTGGCAATATCGCCATGGCTGATGGTCAGCGCCTGATGCCGGCTGCCGAGAAAATCCGCCATCTCGCGCTGCTGCGGCGATTCGTCGAAGGCGGCATCCTCGAACGCGACCGAGAAGGTGGACAGCCTGTGCCGGCTTTCGCGTTGCGCCAGCAGCGCGGTGATCGCGGAATCGACGCCGCCGCTGAGATAGACTCCGACCTCGACATCGCTGCGCAGCCGCAAGGCGACGCTGGCCTGCAGCCGCTCGCGGATCAGCTCCAGCGCCTCGGCCTCGCTGGCCACACTCTCCGCCGAATCGAAGGACAGCGCCTCGTAGCGGTGGCGGGTGATGGTGCCGTTCTCGACGCTCATCCATTCGCCCATCGGCAGGCTGTCGATGCCCTTGAAGCCGCTCTGGTCGGGCAGCGGCGTCCAGCAGGCGAGGATCGAGGCGAGCTGGTCGGCATCCTGCTCGAAGGCGAAGCCGGGCACGGCGAAGAAGGATTTCATCTCCGAGGCGAAATAGAACTCCCCGCCGCGCCGCAGATAGAACAGCGGCCGCTTGCCATAACGGTCGCGCGCCAGCACCAGCCGGCCGCTGGCGCGGTCATAGATCGCGAAGGCGAAGCCGCCATTGAATCTGGGCAGGCAGTCCGGCCCCCAATGCAGCCAGGCCTGCAGCACCACCTCGGTGTCGGAGCGTGTGAGGAAGACGCGCCCGGCGGCTTCCAGCTCGGCGCGCAGTTCGAGGTAATTATAGATTTCGCCATTATAGGCCAGCCAGTAGCGCCCGGACGGGTCGCTCATCGGCTGGGTGCCGGAGGCAATGTCAATGATTGACAATCGTGCCGTGCCCAGTGCCGCCCGGTCGTCCAGCATGGTGCCCAGTCCGTCCGGCCCGCGATGGCCAATGGCGGCCAGCATGGCGCGGATCGTCTCCTGCCATGCAGCGGAATCGTGCGCTGCTCCAATGAATCCGGCGATGCCGCACATGGTCAGTCGTTGGTCGAGGCGGTGGGGACGGCGGCAGAAGAGGCGGTCTTGCGCGCCACGAAATCGCGGATCTGGGCCAGGCTGACCAGCACGTTGCCGGTCATCTCCGCCTCGGTGAAACGGAAGCCATATTCCTGTTCCAGGAAGCGGCAGAGCTGCACATAGCCAAAGGAATCCATGACCCCTTCCTTGAACAGGTTGGTGTCCTCGGGAAAGCTGTCGTCATACTCGATGAGGAACTGTTCCTCGATGAACGCGCGTATCTTGTCCATGGCTTGCGTGGCGCTTTCTGGGGGCTTTCGGGGACTTCCGGGCAGGTCGGTTAGAGGAAAATGGCGCACCAGACGCCTGATGCAAACTGTAGCGCAGTTCGCTCGGCCTGTCTGCGCCTGAGGTCTGCGCGGGCAACGTCAAGTCGCTTTTTATCTATTTATCACAAATGTATTTTTTGCGCATTTCTGCCAATGGGTTAATACTTGCGTATTCGGCACCGGGCGTGGCGCGCTGCGTTCCGGCAAGAACCGTGATTGTCAGGGAACGAGGGTCGGCCCGCTCGCATGTATATTCTGCGCCTGCTTCAGAGCGGATCCCCCCAGGCCTATCGGGGGCTGTTCCTCGTAACCTGCCTGTCCGGCCTGTCGAACGTGGTGCTGATCGCGCTGATCAACCATGTCGCCGAGCGCGCGGAACAGCAGGACCCGGTCGGCCTGCAGCTGCTGCTGGTCTATCTCTGCACCTTTGCCTTTTATTACGTCGCCGACCGTGCCTCGCTGCGCCAGGCCAACCTGTTGGTCCAGCAGCGGCTGAGCGCGCTCAGGCTGCGTGTCGTCGGCAAGATCCGCCGGGCCGATCTGCGGGCCGTCGAGAATATGGGGCATGGCGAGCTGTATGCGACGGTGGCGCAGGAGATCAATCATCTCTCGCAGAGCTTCCCGCTGCTGGTCAATGCCGCGCAGGGCGTGTTCCTGCTGGCGTTCTGCCTGCTGTATATCGCCACCCTGTCGCTGATCTCGTTCCTGGTGATGGCGGCCTTCACGGTGATCGGCCTGTATATCTTCTGGCTGCGCCGCAAGGTGCTGGCCGACGCGATGGCGGAAGTGCATGTGTGCGAATCGGCGATGCTGGAATCGGTGTCGCACTTTACCGACGGCTTCCAGGAAATCCGCCTGAACGCCGACAAGAACGACTCGCTGTTCCGGCATTTCACCAAGGTGCTGGACAGGCTGGAGACGGAGGTGATCGGCGTCGGCGGCAAATGGGTCGTGCTGCTGCAATTCTCCAACGCCTTCCTCTATGCGCTGGTCGGGCTGGTGGTCTTCGTGCTGCCGATGTTCTTCGAAGGCTATACCGACGCGATCTACAAGATCGTGGCGGTGTCGATCTTCTGCGTCGGGCCGGTCACCGGCCTTACCTCGGCGGCGCCGATCTTCTCCAAGGCGGATGTCGGGCTGGGCCATGTGTTCCGGCTGGAGCGCAAGCTGGACAACCGGTTGGCCGGCGGCACCTCGGTGGTGACGGTGCCCGAGGAGTCGCGGTTCCGGGGCTTCCGGACCATTGACTTCGAGGGGGTGTGCTTCACCTATCGTGGTCCCGACGGCACGCCCACCTTCACCTCCGGCCCCTGGGATTTCGCACTCCGCCATAGCGAGATCGTGTTTCTGACCGGCGGCAATGGCAGCGGCAAATCGACGGCGATGAAACTGATCTGCGGCCTCTATACGCCGGATGCCGGCCGCATCCTGGTCGATGGTGTGGCGGTGGAGAGCGGGACGCGTCAGGAATATCGCGAGCTGTTTGCCGGCATCTTCCCGGATTTCCACCTGTTCGACCGGCTGCACGGGCTGGAGGATGTCGATCCCGATACGGTCACCGCGCTGATCGCCCGCATGGAGCTGTCGGACAAGGTACGGTTCGAGAATGGCCGCTTCTCCAGCGTCGATCTCTCGACCGGGCAGCGCAAGCGCCTCGCGCTGATTGCCGCGTTGCTGGAGGACCGCGAGGTCTATCTGTTCGACGAATGGGCGGCCGACCAGGATGCGCATTTCCGCGATGTGTTCTATGGCGAGCTGCTGCCGGAGCTGAAGCGCCGCGGCAAGGCGGTGCTGGCGGTGACCCATGATGACCGCTACTGGGGGCGCTGCGACCGCCGCCTGCATCTCGATCTCGGCCGGATGAAGCCGGTTGGGGATGAGGCGGAGGGCGGCTGATGGCACTGCTCGATTTCATCCTGCGGGCCGGCCGCCGCCCGTTGCAGATCATGGGGCTGCTGACAATCATCGCCGGCCTGGCCAATGCGCTGCTGGTGGTGATCGTCAACGAGGTCGCCAAGCATGTCGCGGAAGCCGAACGGCCGGGGCTGACGACCGCGCTGATCTTCATCCTTGCCTTCCTGATATACTATCAGTGCAACCAGTTCGCCCTGTTGCGCGCCAACCGGATGATCGAGGTGCTGCTGAACCGGCTGCGGCTCGGCGTCATGGACCGGCTGCGCCGCGCCGAACTGCGCGATGTGGACCGGCTGCGGCGCGGCCAGCTCTACACGCTGGTATCGCAGGAGACGAACTATCTCTCGGTGACCTTTCCGCTGCTGGTGGATTCCTTCCAGCAGGCGATCCTGCTGATCATCTCGCTGGCCTATCTGCTGTACCTGTCGCCGGCGGCCTTCCTGGTCTTCCTGGTGTCGGTCTTCCTTGGCGTGCTTGCCTATCACCGGATCAACAGCCGGATGAGCGGGACGCTGCGCCGGCTGAATTATTTCCAGGGGCGCCTGCTCGACGCCATCGGCGACCTTATCAACGGCAGCAAGGAGCTGCGGCTGAACAGCCGGAAGAGCGAGTCGGTGTTCCAGGCCTACCGCAAGCTGTCGCGCGCCACGGAAGCCACGCTGGTCGCCTCCGGCGAGCAATGGACCGCGATGATCCTGCTCAGCAGCGCGGTGATTTTCGCCATGCTGGGAATCGTCGGATTCGGCTTCCCGCATTTCGTCGGCAATCACGGCGATATCGTCTTCCAGCTGATCCCGGTGCTGTTGTTCTGCGTGGCTCCCTTCGCCAAGATCGTCAGCCAGTCGCCGATGTTCGTGCGCGCCGAGGTCAGCCTGCAGGGCGTCCTGGAGATCGAGCGCCAGCTGGGCGCGTCCGACATGCTGAGCCCGTCGGACGCGCGCGCGGCGGCGGCGGCCTACCGCGATTTCCGCACCATCACCTATTCGGGACTGACCTTCACCCACCGCGATGTGGCCGGTATCGGCACCTTCACGCTGGGCCCGCTCGACCTGACCGTGCAGCGCGGCGAGACGCTGTTCCTGGTCGGTGGCAATGGCAGCGGCAAATCGACGGCGCTGCGCCTGATAACCGGGCTGTACGCGCCGGAGGCCGGCGCGATCCGGGTGGACGAGACGCCGATGGTGGGCCGCGACGTGGCCGGTTTCCGCGAACTGTTCGCCGCCATCTTCGTCGATTTCCACCTGTTCGACCGGCTCTACGGGCTGGAGCATGTGCCGGCCGAACAGGTCAATCTGATGATCGAGGAGATGGGGCTGGCCGGGAAGGTGCGTTACGAGGACGGGCAGTTCTCCACCACCCATTTGTCCACCGGCCAGCGCAAGCGGCTGGCGCTGATCGCCACCCTGCTGGAAGACCGGCCGGTCTATATCTTCGACGAATGGTCGGCCGAACAGGACGTGCATTTCCGCGCCTATTTCTACAATACTGTGCTGAAACGCCTGAAGGCGCAGGGCAAGACCGTCATCGCGGTCACCCATGACGAACGCTACTGGCATCTGGCCGATCGCGTGGTGAAGCTCGATCTCGGCAGGGTCGAGTGGCAGCGCAAGGGCAGTGAGTTGGAGGCGCCATGAAGGCCTTCCTGTTTCCAGGGCAGGGCGCGCAGCGCATCGGGATGGGGGAAGGGCTGTTCGAGGCTTTCCCGGAGCAGACCGCCTGCGCCGATTCCGTGCTCGGCTATTCGGTGCGTGAACTGTGCCTGACGGGGCCGATGGAGCGGCTGACCCAGACCCAGTTCACCCAGCCAGCCCTTTATGTCGTCGGTGCGCTGACCTGGCTGAAACGTAAAGCCGAAGGTGCGAAGGCCGATTATCTGCTGGGCCACAGCGTCGCCGAATATGTCGCGCTGTTCGCTGCCGGCGCAGTGGATTTCGAGACCGGGCTGCGGCTGGTGCAGAAGCGCGGCGCGCTGATGGCCAATGCTGCCGGTGGCGGCATGGCGGCGGTACTGGGGCTGGACGCGGCCCAAGTGGAGGAGATCATCCGCCGGCACGGCCTCACCGATGTCTTCGCCGCCAATGTGAACACGCCGAAGCAGATCGTGGTGTCGGGCCGGCGCGAGGCGGTGGAGGCCGCCGAACCGCTGTTCCTGGAGGCCGGCGCCTCGCATTACCGCGTGCTGCAGGTCAGCGGCGCCTTCCACACGCCCTTCATGCAGCCGGCGCGCGACGCCTTCGCGCGGTTCCTGGAAGATTGCGAATTCCGCCCACCGCTTGTGCCGGTGATCTCCAACGTGACCGCGCGGCCGCACAAGCCGGAGACGATCCGGTCGCTGATGGCCGAGCAGATGACCGCGCCGGTGCGCTGGAGCGACAGCATCCGCTACCTGCTGTCGAAGGGGCTTGCCTTCGAGGATTTCGAGGAGCTGGGGCCGGCCGGCGGTGCCGTGGTGAAGCCAATGGTGAAGCGCACTCAGCTGGAGGCCGGACCGCTGGATGCCGCAGTGCTGGCGGCGGAGGAAGAAGCGGAAGCAGCAAAGGCCCAACCGGTCGCGAAAGCGCCCGTCAGGGAAGCGCCGGCCATGGAAGCGCCCGCACGCATGAATGGCACACGCCACAAGGCCGCCGGTTTCGGGGCCGCGACGCTGGGCTCGGCGGAATTCCGCGAGGATTTCGGCGTGAAATACGCCTATGCCGCCGGCGCCATGTATCAGGGCATCGCCTCGGCGGAGCTGGTGATCCGAATGGCCAAGGCCGGGTTGCTGGGTTTCTTCGGTGCCGGCGGCCTGCCGATGCCGGCGGTGGAGCAGGCGATCCAGCGTATCCAGGCGGAAATCCCGCCGGGCGCGCCCTTCGGCATGAATTTCATCGCCCATGCCAATTTCCCGCAGCTGGAAGAAGATCTGGCCGACCTGCTGCTGCGCCATGGCGTGCGCGTCATCGAGGCGTCCGCCTTTATGGAGGTGACGCCGGCGCTGGTGCGCTACCGCGCCAAGGGGCTCACCCGCGAGGGTGGTAAGCTACGCGCGGCCAACCGCATCATCGCGAAGATTTCCCGGCCCGACGTGGCGGCGCAGTTCCTCGCCCCGGCGCCGGGGCGGCTGCTGACCCGCCTTCTGGAGTCGGGCGGCATCACCCCGGATGAGGCGGCGCTGCTGCGCGAAGTGCCGATGGCCGATGCACTGTGCGTCGAATCGGATTCCGGCGGCCATACCGACCAGGGCATGCCCTTCACGCTGATCCCGGCGACGCTGAAGGTGCGCGACGACGCGCAGGCGCGCTTCCCCGGCTTCGGCCGCCTTCATGTCGGCGCCGGCGGCGGTATCGGCACGCCGGAGGCGGCGGCCGCCGTCTTCGTGCTGGGGGCGGATTTCATCCTCACCGGATCGGTCAACCAGTGTACCGTGGAGGCCGGCACCAGCGACGCGGTGAAGGACATGCTGGAAGGCATGAATGTCTATGACACCGACTATGCCCCCTCCGGCGAGATGTTCGAGATGGGCTCCAAGGTGCAGGTGCTGAAGAAGGGGCTGTTCTTCCCGGCCCGCGCCAACAAGCTGGTCGCGCTCTATCGCCAGCACGAATCACTGGAGGAGATCGAGCCGTCGCTGCGCCGGCAGATCGAGGAGCGCTATTTCAAGCGCAGCTTCGAGGAGGTGTTCGCCGATGTGAAGGCGAGCTATCGCGCCGCAGAGGTGGAGCGCGCCGAACGCCTGCCGAAGCACCGCATGGCGCTGGTCTTCAAGCGCTATTTCAGGGACACCACACGCTGGGCGCTGGCCGGCGATCTGGAGCATAAGGTCGATTTCCAGGTGCATTGCGGCCCGGCGCTGGGGGCGTTCAACCAGTGGGTTGCGGGCAGCGAGCTTGCAAGCTGGCGCAACCGCCACCCCGATCTGATCGCCGACCGGCTGATGGCGGAGACCGCCAACCTGCTCTCCCGCCGCTTCTCGATCCTGCTGGGGGAGGGCGGATCATGAGCCGCCCCATCGCCATCATCGGCATCGGGCTGCGCCTGCCCAAGGCCGATAATCTCGACCAGTTCTGGCACCATCTGGCGGCGGGCCGCTCGCTGATCTCGGAAGTGCCGGCGGATCGCTGGGACAAGTCGGCGCTGCACGGAAATCCGGCCGCCGGTAATAAGAGCGCCAGCATCTGGGGCGGCTTCATCGAGGAGGCCGATTGCTTCGATGCGCCGTTCTTCAGCGTGTCGCCGCGCGAGGCCGCCTGGATGGACCCGCAGCAGCGTTTCGCGCTGGAGATGGCCTGGCACGCCATCGAGGATGCGGGCTATCGTGCTGCCGAACTCGCCGGCAGCCGCACCGGCGTCTATATGGGCGTGTGCCACTGGGATTATGCGGAGCTGCTGGAAAAGCACCTGGCGCAGACCGACGCCTATATGCCGACCGGCATCGCCTTCTCGATCATCGCCAACCGGGTCTCGCATTTCTTCGATCTGCACGGCCCCAGCATCGCCAATGACACTGCCTGCGCCGCCTCGCTGACGGCGATCTACGAGGCGGTGCGCGCGCTGGAGGCCGGCGATTGCGAGATGGCGCTGGCCGGCGGCGTGAACCTCGCCTGGTCGCCCAACCATTTCGTCGCCTTCTCCAAGGCCGGTATGCTGTCGAAGGAGGGCAGCGGCAAGGCCTTCGACGACCGCGCCGACGGCTATGTGCGCGGCGAGGGCGGCGGCGTGCTGCTGCTGAAGCCGCTCGACAAGGCGCTGGCCGATGGCGATCCGGTGCATGCGGTGATTCGCGGCATCGGCGTCAATCACGGCGGGCGCACCAGCTCGCTGACCGTCACCAGCCCGGATGCGCAGGCCGAACTGATCGAATCGGTGCACCGCGCCGCCGGCGTCAATCCTGACCGGGTGAGCTATATCGAGGCGCATGGCCCCGGCACGCCGCTGGGCGACCCGATCGAGATCGCCGGGCTGAAGCAGGCTTTCGCCACGCTGCATGCGGCGGCGGGCACCGAGCCGGTGGCGGACAGCTGCGCTATCGGGTCGGTGAAGACCAATATCGGCCATCTGGAAGGGGCGGCGGGCGTCGCCGGCATCGCCAAGCTGTTGGCGGCGCTGCGCCATGGCGCGCTGCCGGCCAATGTCGGCTTCGAGACGCTGAACCGGCTGATCGACCTCAGCGGCTCGCCCTTCCGCATCCAGGCGGAGCGGCGCGACTGGCCCAGCGATCCCGAGCGCCCCCGGCTGGCCGGCATCAGCTCCTTCGGCTTCGGCGGCGCCAACGCCCATGCCCTGCTGGAGGAAGCGCCCCTCCGTGCCGATGTGAGCCGCGGCGATGGCCCGGTCATCCTGCCGCTCTCGGCCCGCGATGACGGCCGGCTTGCGGCCTATGCGGAAAGGCTGCGCGACTGGCTGGCAGACGCGCCGGACGATCTCTCGCTGGCCGATCTCGCCTACACCTTCCAGACTGCACGCGAGCCGATGGAGGCGCGCGCCGCCTTCGTAGCCACCGGCAAGGAAGGGCTGATCGACGCGCTGGAAAGCTTCCTCGCCGGCGAGATTTTGGACGATGCGCCGCACGCCGACCTCGCCGCGCGCTGGCGCGCCGGGGAGGATGTGGACTGGTCGGTTCTGTACGAGGGTGGCTCGGCGCCGCGTCGCATCCATGCGCCGCTCTACCCCTTCGCGCGGCACCGCTACTGGATGGATGCGTCGCTCGTCGGCAAGGATACGGAAGCCTTCCCGCACCCGCTGGCGCAGCGCAACCTGTCGGGCCTCGATGGGCCGCGCTACCGCTCGCATCTCGGGCGCGAGGCCTTCTACTGGGCCGATCACCATGTTGGCGGGCAGCAGATCCTGCCTGGCGTCGCCTGCCTTGAGGCGGCCCGCGCCGCACTGGAGCAGGCGCGCGGCGGCGCGCCGCTGACCGGCGGCCTTGTCTTCGAGCAGGTCAGCTGGACCCGGCCGATCCGCGCCGATGCGGTGCCGGTCGCGGTGGAAACACGGCTGCGGCCTGAGGAAAAAGGCGGCTTCACCTTCACCATATCGGCGGCGGATGGCGCGGCGAATGCGCAAGGTGTGCTGCGCCTGGCAGCGCTGGACACGCCGCCGGCGCTGGATATCGCGGCGCTGGCCAAAGCCCTGCCGGAGACCATCGATCCCGCCGAGTGCTATAGCCGGCTGACGGAAAGCGGCGTCGCCCATGGCCCGGCCTTCCAGGCGCTGCGCACGGTAAGACGCGGTCCGGACGGCGTCCTGGCGGAGCTGCGGCTGGGCCGGTCGCTGCACGGAACGCTGGCGCAATTGCCGTTGCATCCGGTGCTGCTGGACGCCGCCATTCAGGCCTGGATCGCGCTGGACGGGGAGGCGCCCCCCGGCAGCGCCGTGCCCTTCGCCTGCGGGCGGATCGAGATGCGTGGCCCCTGTACGCCAGTCATGCACGCCCATGTCCGTCGCGTCGCCGGATCGGTGCGCAGCGATGCGGTGGTGCGCCTCGACATCGACCTGACGGACAAGGACGGCAAGCCCTGTCTTGCCTTCCGCGATCTGGCGCTGCGGCTTGTTGCGCCGAAGGCGATGGAGGATGCGGCACCGGCGGTGGATAACGCTGAGGCGCCGACCGTGCACCTGGCCGGCCGCTGGGTGGAACGCCCCGTGCAGGTGCAGGACGCGCCGCGCGAGACGCACATCTACCTCGCTGGTTTCGCGCCTGATATCGCGGAACAGCTTGCCGCGCGCACCGGCCTGCCGGTCGAGTGCCTGCCGGATGCAAATGATCCCGCCGCGCGCGCCACTGGCTGGTTCCGCCATCTGCATGGCGCGCTGGCAGCGCGCATGCGTTTGAGGCCGGCGCTGCCGCAGCGTTTCCTCGTGCTGGCCGGGCCGAAGGCGCCAGCCTGGCTGGCCACGCCGCTGGCCGGGCTGCTGCGCACGGCGGCGCAGGAGAATCCGAAATTCTCCGGCGCGGTAGTGGCGGTGGAAGGATTGGCGGATATCGATCGGCTGGCCGCGCTGCTGGCGGCGGAGGCCACAGCCGCCGATGACGTCGCCGAGCTGCGCCACGATGCCGCCGGCAACCGCTTCGCCTGGCGTCCGCAGGAGACTGCGCCGGCAGGCGATGCGCCTTCCCTGAACCCCGAGGCCGCCTACTGGATCACCGGCGGGCTGGGCCGGCTGGGGCTGATCCTCGCCGGCTGGCTGGCGGCGCGCGGGGCGCGGCACCTCGTGCTGTCGGGCCGCCGGGTCGCGCCGGACGCAGCGGCAGAAGCGGCGCTGGCGGCGCTGCGCGCGGGCGGTGCCGAGGTGCACCTCGAAGCCTGCGACGTCACTGATGCCGAAGCGGTGGCAAAAACCGTGGCGCGCATCGAACCCCAGGTCGGGCCACTCAAGGGCATCATCCATGCCGCCGGCCTGCTGGATGACGGATATATCCTGACCAAGGCGGCGGACAGCATCGCGCCGGTACTGGCGCCGAAGATCGCCGGCACGCTGAACATCGACCGGGCGACCCGCGACACAGCGCTCGATTTCCTGCTGCTCTGTTCCTCGATCGCCGCCAGCTTCGGCAATGCCGGGCAGGGCGATTATGCCGGCGGCAACGCCTTCCTCGATGGCTTCGCCGAACACCGCACCCGGCTCACCGAGGCCGGGGAGCGCCACGGTGTCACGATCTCCATCGGCTGGCCGCTCTGGGAAGAGGGCGGCATGAGCGTCGATGCAACCGGGCGGGCCGCACTCGCCCGGCGCTTCGGGACGGTGCCGATGCCGACGGCGGCGGGCCTCGCGGCGCTGGACCGTGCCTTCCCGGCGGGCACGCCCCGGCAGGTGGTGCTGCATGGCGCGCGCGACCGCATCGATGCCCTGCTGGCCGAACCGGTTCCCCTGCCGCAGGCACCACCACCCGTTGCGGAAAGTGGGGAAGCTGCCGACGATGGCGACCTTGCCGCGCGCACCATCGCCTTCCTGAAGGAGGTGCTGGCCGAACGGTTGCAGATGGACCCGGCGCAGATCCGCGCCGACCGCAGGCTGGAGGAATACGGCCTCGATTCCATCACCATCGTCGAGGCGACGGCGCAGCTGGAAGAGGCGCTGGGGCCGCTCTCCAAGACGCTGTTCTTCGAATATGTCGATCTCGCCGGCATCGCCCGCCATCTGGTCGAGGAACGCCGCGCCGCGCTGCTGGCCGCGCTTCCCGGTGGGCCAGCGCCGAAAGCGGCCCCGGCATCGGCTGCCTTGCGCGCCGAGCCGCCCGCTAAGGTTTCCGCCGCGCCGCGGCCGGATGATCGGAAGCAGGAGGACCGGCACGACATCGCCATCGTCGGCCTGTCGCTGCGCGTCGCCCGCGCCGCCAGCCAGGACGAGTTCTGGCAGATGCTGTCGAACGGGCTGGACGGGTTCGAGGCCTATCCCGCCGAGCGCTGGAACCATGCCGCACTGCTGCACCCGGAACGCGATGTGCTGGGCAAGACAGTGGTGAAGACCGGCGCCTTCCTGAAGGATATCGACAAGTTCGACCCGCGCTATTTCCGCATCTCGCAGCATGAGGCGGAACTGATGTCGCCGGAGGTGCGGCTGTTCCTGGAGGCCAGCGTCGAGGCCTTCGAGGATGCCGGCTATTCGCGCGAGTACATGCAGGCGCGCTATGGCGGCGATGTCGCGGTGCTGGTCGGCTCGATGACCAACGAGTACGACCTCTACGGCTTCCAGAACATGCTGGTGCGCGGCGCGCTGGCCAGCGGCAGCTATACCGGCACCGTGCCGAACATGGTGTCCTATTTCTACGGCTTCACCGGCCCGTCCTATTTCCTCGACACCATGTGCTCGGCCTCCTCGACCTGCGTGCATGAGGCCGTCCATATGTTGCGCGCCGGGCGCTGCAAGATGGCGCTGGCCGGCGGTGTGAGCCTGCTTTTGCACCCGCAGAAGCTGATCGCCACCTCGCAGGAGCATTTCACCAGCAAGACGGCGGAGAAGATCAGGGGCTATGGGCTGGGCGCCGACGGCACCATCCTCGGCGAGGGTGTGGGCGCGCTGGTGCTGAAGCCGCTGGCCGATGCCGAGCGCGACGGCGACCATATCTATGGCGTCATCATCGGCAGCGGCATCAGCAATGCCGGCGTGCGCAACGGCTTCACCGTGCCGAACCCGCACCAGCAGGCCGCCGCCATCGAACAGGCGCTGGACGATGCCGCCATCGATCCCGCCACCCTCTCCTATGTCGAGGGGCACGGCTCCGGCACGGCGCTGGGCGACCCGATCGAGGTGAAGGCACTGACCCAGGCCTTCCGCAAATACACCGATGCCAAGGGCTTCTGCCCGCTCGGCACGGTGAAGTCGAACGTCGCCCATCTGCTGGCCGCCGCCGGGGTGGCCGGCATCGCCAAGGTGCTGGCGCAGCTGCGGCACAGCCAGATCGCGCCCTCGCTGCATGCCGAGGTGCTGAACCCGAACATCCCGTTCGAGGATACGCCGTTCCGGGTGCAGCGCGAGCTGACACCCTGGACCCGTCCGCGCGATGCCGCCGGGCGGGAGCTGCCGCGCCGGGCCGGTGTCACCTCCATCGGCGCAGGCGGGATGAACTCGCATATCCTGATCGAGGAACACGCTGCCTCGCCACGCGAGGCGCATCCCGGCGGGCCGGAGCTGCTGGTGTTCTCCGCGATGTCGGAGGCGGCGCTGATCCGGTTGCTGTCGCGCCTGCGCGACCATGTTGCAGCCCATCCCGATCTGGTGCTGGCGGACCTCGCCTATACGCTGCAGACCGGCCGTAACGAGCTGCCCTGCCGGCTGGCGCTGGTGGCGGATGACATCGCCCGGGTGCCGGCGCTGCTGGCGGCTTTCTTGTCGTCGCCGCGCCCGGACCCGCGCTGGCATTTTGTGCGCAGCATCCTGGAGGTGGAGCCACCAGCCGATGCGGCGCGGCTGCGCCAGGACATCGGCACTCGCGCGCTCGACCGCCTTGCCGCTGCCTGGGCGGCGGGGGCGGTCCTCGACTGGGACGCGCTGCATGAAGGAAGGCAGCCGCGCCGCGTATCGCTGCCGGCCTATCCGTTCGAGCGGGTGCGCTGCTGGTACCCGGAATTCGCCGATGCGCCCTCGGTGGTCAATCCGCTGGGATCGGCGCTGAAGCTGCATCCCTTCATCGGGGTGAACCGCTCCGGCCTCGACGGGTTGCGCTACAGCACCGCGATCCATCCGGGCGAGTTGCTGGATTACAGTTTCACGCAAGGTCGCACGCAAACCATCCTGCCGATTGTCGCGGTGGAGATCGTGCTGGCGCTGGGCCGCATCGCCGGGCTGGCCGGGCCGCTCTCGCTGCGCGGCCTCACCGTGCGCGGGGCCGTCGCTTGGGAAGACGGGGCGGAGCTGCACGCTGCGCTCGACCCACAGGGCGACAGCCTGCTGGTCCGGCTGGAGATGGCGGATGCGGCGGGCAACCGCACGCCCTATGCCGAGGCGCTGGTGCTGGCGGAGGCCACCGCCCTGCCGCCGGAGAGCGTACCAGCGACTGGCGAGGCGCTGGACGGTGCGGCTATCACGGCACGGCTGGCCGAGCGCGGCTATGCCTTCGCGCCTTATCTCGAGGTGGTGACGCGCGTGCTGGCGCTGCCGGGTGGCGGCTTCCTCTGTGATCTCGCGCGGGAGCATCCGCAGCAGGATTTCTTCACGAAGAATGTGCAGCTGCCGCCGCGCGTGCTGGCCGCCGCCTATCAGGCGATGCTGCTCGATATGCCGCCCTCTGAGGCGCCACCGCTGCTGGCCGGGATCGCGTCGGCGGTGCTGGGCGACCGTGCCGAGGAGGTCGCGCGGCTGCTGGTGCGTCCGCAGGGCGACGGCGCCTATGCGGTGCGGCTGTTCGATGCCGGCGGCGCGGTGCTGGGCGCGCTGGACGGGGTGCTGTTCGCGGCCCCGGAGGCGCTGGATCGTGCGGCCCCTGCGCCGGTGCCAGTCACGGCGAGTGCCGCCGATGGACTGGTGGGTGAGTTGCGCGCGCTGGCGGCAGCGATCCTGAAATTCCCCGCCGAGGAGCTGAACCCGCGTGAGCTGTTCTATGAGCTGGGCTTCGATTCGATCTCGCTGACCCGCTTCGCCGGGGAGATTTCGGAGGCCTATAAGGTCACCCTGTCGCCGGCGGTGTTCTTCGAGTGCGAGCATATCGAGGCGCTGGCCGCCCATCTCGTCAGCCGTCACGGCGTTGTGGCGGGCACGGCGGCGCCAAAACCCGTCGCGGTGCCGCTGAAGGCTCAGCCGGTCGCGGCGGTGCGTCCGGCATCGCCGCCCCCGCCTGACGGCGCAGTGGCGATCATCGGCCTGGCCGGGCGTTTTCCCGGTGCGGCGACGGCGGACGAGTTCTTCGCCCGGCTGCTGGCCGGCGACGATCTGACCGGCGCATTGCCGCTGGCGCGCTATGGCGCAGCCTACCGCGCACGGCTGGAACAGGCGGGCTTCCCGAAGCGCGGCGGCTTCCTCGCCGATATCGACCGCTTCGATGCCGGCTTCTTCCGTATTTCCCCGGTCGAGGCGGAACGGCTGGACCCGCAGCAGCGCCTGATGCTGGAGACCGCCTGGCGGGCGCTGGAGGATGCCGGCTACCGCCCGGAGGAACTGCCGCGCGACACCGGCGTGTTCGTCGGGGTAACGGCGCAGGATTATGCCGCCCTGCTGCGCGACCATGGCGTGGCCAGCGACGGCTATGTCGCCACCGGCAATTCGCTGGCGATGGTGGCGAACCGGCTGTCGCATTTCTTCGATCTGAACGGGCCGAGCGAGGCGGTGGACACCGCCTGTTCCAGTTCGCTGGTGGCGCTGCTGCGCGCGGCGGATGCGGTGCGCAGCGGGCGCTGTGGCGCGGCGCTGGTCGGCGGGGTCAATCTGACGCTGGCGCTGGACGGCTTCGCGGGGCCGCATCAGGCCGGCATGCTGAGCCCGGAGGGGCGCTGCAAGAGCTTCGGCGCCGGGGCCGATGGCTATGCGCGCGGCGAGGGCGTGGTGGCGCTGCTGCTGAAGCCGCTGGCCGAAGCCGAGCGCGACGGCGACCGCATTCTCGGCCTGCTGATCGGCGGCGCGGAGAATCACGGCGGCCGTGCCGGCTCGCTGACCGCGCCGAACGCCAAGGCGCAGGCCGATCTGGTGGTCCGCGCCATGCGGGGTATTGATCCGGTGAGCATCGGCTATATCGAGGCGCACGGCACCGGCACGGCGCTGGGCGACCCGGTGGAGGCGAACGGGCTGCGGCTGGCCTATGACACGCTGACCGGGGGCAAGGCCACCAGCCTGCCGCCGATCCTGCTGGGGTCGGTGAAATCCAATATCGGCCATCTGGAGGCTGCCGCCGGTCTGGCCGGTGTCGTGAAGGTACTGCTGGCGATGCGCCAGGGCCGGCTGCCGGCCTCGCTGCATTGTGCCGAGGCCAATCCGCATCTGGATTTCGCCGGTTCGCCCTTCCGGCTGGCGACGCAGACGCAGGACTGGCCGCTGCGCCAGGACGCACAGGGCAACGCGCTGCCGCGTCGGGCCGGCGTCAGCTCCTTCGGGTTCGGCGGCAGCAACGCGCATGTCGTGCTGGAAGCCTATGAGCCGGTTTCCGAACCGCGCCGCCAGCCCCATCGCCAACCGCTGCCGCCGCACCGCTTCGCCGACACGCGCTACTGGATTCCGGGGGTGAAGCCGGAAGAGGTGACGGCGCTGGTGCCGCACTGGATCGAGGTGCCGCTGATACAGGCCGGCACCGCGCCCGCGCGGCATATCGTGCTGGCGGGCGGTCTCGATGTCGCGACAGTGCCGGGCGTCGAGTCGTTGGCCCCGTCCCTGCCGCCGGAGATTGGTGCCGCCTATGGCGCGCTGGCGGAAGCGCTGCTGCGCACGGTACAACAAGTGCTGAAACAGCCGGGCGAGGGCCGGGTGCTGGTGCAGCTTGCCGTGCCGGATGCGGGCGAATTGGCACTGCTCGCCGGTCTTGGCGCGATGCTGGACAGCATCGCCGCCGAACATCCGCGCCTGCTCGGCCAGACCGTTATTCTGCCTGCTGGGATTACACCTGCCGAGGCGGCGCGGCTGCTGGCGGCGGAGGCCACCGGCCCGGGCGACCGCCATGTCCGCTTCATCTCAGGTAAGCGCCATGTGCGACGCTGGCGTGATGCGGCGCTGCCCGCCGGGGGCGTGTCCTGGCAGGCCGGCGCCGTCACGCTGATTGCCGGCGGTATGGGCGGACTCGGCCGGCGGCTGGCCCGCGACATCGCCGAAGCCGCGCCCGGGAGCGTGCTGGTGCTGACCGGGCGCGCAGCGCTGGATGCGGAGCGCGAGGCGTTCCTTGCGGAACTGCGGCGGCTGGGGGCCAGCGCCGAATATCGGCAGATCGATATCACCGATGAGGGAGCCGTCGCCGCCCTGCTGCGCGACATCCTGACGGCGCATGGGCGTCTCGACCGGGTGGTGCAGGCCGCCGGCGTGCTGCGCGACGGCTATGCGCTGCGTAAATCGCCGGCTGACCTGGCCGCCGTGCTGGCGCCGAAGCTCAAGGGCACGCTGGCGCTGCTGCGCGCCTGTCGCGACCTGCCGGTAAAGCCGTCTTTCGTGCTGTTCTCCTCGCTGGCCGGGGCGGTCGGCAATCCGGGTCAGGCGGATTACGCCGCCGCCAACGGCTTTATGGGTGCGCTGGCCGAACGCGAGGGGGCGGAACGTGAAGGCGCGCCGCTGCTCGCCATCGACTGGCCGCTGTGGCGCGAGGGCGGCATGCGCGTCGATGAATCGGTCGAGCAGGAGTTGTTCTGCCGCATGGGCCAGCGCCCGCTGGAAACGGCGGACGGGCTTGCCCTGCTGCGCCGCGCGCTGGCATCCGGCCTGCCCCGCCTTGCTGTCATCGCTGGCGAGGGGCAGCGCATCCGCGCCTTCTTCGCCGGTGCCGACCGTCCGGAACTGCCGCAGGTCGTGGCCACCACTTCATCCGATACGGCGCTTCGCGACCGGGTGACAGATCGGCTGCGCCAGATCTTCGCGGAGGCCAGCGGCCTGCCGGCGGATGGCATCGATCCGTCCCGCCCGCTGGAGGAGTACGGCATCGACTCGCTGATGGTCACCCGGCTGAACGCCGCGCTGGAAGTGCCGTTTGGCGCGCTGCCGAAGACGCTGCTGTTCGAGCACCGCACACTGGCCGCGCTGGCCGGGCATCTGGCGGTGGCGCAGGGCGAGGCCTGCCGGCGCTGGACCGGGCTGGGCGCGGCTGCGACCATCGCATCTGTGCCGGCTGCCGCGCAGCCGGTGGCGCGCGCGACCGCCGCGCCGCTGTCTCAGGACGAGCCCATCGCCATCATCGGCCTCAGCGGGCGCTATCCGGGTGCGCCCGATCTCGATTCCTTCTGGGCCAATCTGGCGGCGGGCTGCGATGCCATCACCGAGATTCCGCCTGAGCGCTGGGACATGGACGGCTTCTTCCATGCGGACGCCGACGAGGCGGTGGCGAACGGGCGCAGCTACGCCAAATGGGGCGGCTTCCTTGATGGTTTCGCCGATTTCGATCCGTTCTTCTTCCGCATCTCGCCGCGCGACGCGGCGGCGATGGACCCGCAGGAGCGGCTGTTCCTGATGACCGCCTGGGCGGCGTTCGAGGATGCCGGCTATGGCCCCACAAGGCTGGCGCGCCAGCATGGCGGCCGGGTCGGCGTGTTCGCTGGCGTGACCAAGACCGGCTATGCGCTGCACGGGCCGTTCCGCAGCGAGGGCGGGGCGATGGTGCGGCCCAGCACCTCCTTCGCCTCGGTCGCCAACCGGGTGTCGCACGCGCTGGATTTGACCGGCCCCAGCCTGCCGGTCGATACCATGTGCTCCTCCTCGCTGACGGCGATCCATGAGGCCTGCGCCCATCTGCGCGCGGGCAGTTGCGAAATGGCGCTGGCCGGCGGCGTGAACCTCTATCTGCACCCCGCCAATTTCGTGGAGCTGAGTGCCGCCCGGATGCTGAGCGCCGAGGGCCGCTGCCGCAGCTTCGGCGAGGGCGGCGACGGCTTCGTGCCGGGCGAGGGCGTGGGCTGCGTCATCCTGAAGCCGCTGTCGCGCGCACTGGCCGATGGCGACCATATCCATGCGCTGATCCGCGCCACGGCGATCAATCATGGCGGCCACGCCAATGGCTATACCGTGCCCAGCCCGGCGGCGCAGCGTGACGTGATCCGCGCGGCGCTGGAGAAGGCCGGCCTGTCCGCCGATGAAGTCACCTGCATCGAGGCGCATGGCACCGGCACGGCGCTGGGCGACCCGATCGAGCTGGACGGGCTGAGCCAGGCCTTCCGTACGGAAACGGACGCGCGCGGCTACTGCGCGCTGGGCTCGGTGAAGTCCAATATCGGCCATCTGGAGGCGGCGGCGGGCATTGCCGGCCTGACCAAGATCGTTCTGCAGATGCGCCACGGCCAGCTGGCGCCGACGCTGCACGCCAATGTGCCGAATCCGAACCTGGCGCTGGCGGACTCGCCCTTCCGCCTGCAGCAGGAACGCGCACCGTGGCCGGGCCGTCCTCGCATTGCCGGCCTGTCCTCCTTCGGGGCCGGCGGGGCGAACGCCCATGCGATTATCGAGGAGTGGCCGACGCCCTCCTTCCCTGTTGCGGAACCGCGCGCGGCAGCGGCGGGCGGTACGCCGCTGCCTATCCTGCTGTCGGCGCGCGATCCCGAGCGGCTGCGCGAGATGGCCGAACGGCTTTTGGCCTGTATTGAGGGTGGGCCTGTCGAGGGGACCGGCGACGCTCTTCCCGTCTGGCGTTCGAGGCTGGCGGAATTGCTGGCGGTGGCCGAAGCCGAGATCGACGCGGATGACCCGCTCGACTCCTATGGCGTCGAACCGGCGCAGCTGCTGGCGCTGAAAGGCTGGGCCGAAGACCGCTTCGGACGGATTCTGGACGCGGCCCGCTTCACCCCGGCGGCGACGCTGCGCCTTCTTGCCGGCCCGATTGCGGCGGCGGGCGGTGGCGCTGCTCTGGCACTGGCCGATATTTCCCACACGCTGCAGATCGGCCGCGAGGCGCTGGACTGCCGCCTCGCCATCGAGGCCGGATCGCTGGCGGTGTTGGCCGCAGGGTTGCGCGCCTGGCTGGACGGGCGCAAGACACATCCCGGCCTGCATGAAGGCAATGCGAAGGCGGACCGTGCCGCACTGGCCGGGCTGCTGGATGCAACGGAGGCGCGGGAACTGGCGGCGCGCTGGCTGGCCGAGGGACGGATCGGCAAGGCGCTTGCGCTCTGGGCCAAGGGGCAGGATATCGACTGGCCGGGCGTGCCGGGCGGGCGCATCGTCTCGCTGCCGACCTATCCCTTCGCGCGCCAGCGCTTCTGGATACCCCGTCCGGCCCAGACGGTAGAGGCATCCGTCGCGGCGGCGCTGGCCGGCAGCCCGGCGGGCCGCGCAGCGCTGGAAAGCGGCAATGATCTGCTGGAACGGCAGATCGCGCCGGTGCTGCGGGAGGTGCTCGACCGGCTGCCGGAAACGGAAATGGTGCCGGAGCTGCGGCGCTGGCGACAGGCCGCCGCGGCGCTGCTGGCTTCGACTCCGGCGGGCGAGGCTGCGGACTGGGACAGCTTCGCGGCGGCACATCGGGAGGACAAGGCGCTGGCCGCCCGCATCGATCTGGCCGGGGCGACGCTGCGCGCCCTGCCGGACATTCTGGCCGGGCGGGTGAAGCCGACCGCCGTGATGTTCCCGGATGGCGGGATGGGGCTGGTCGAGGGCGTCTATAAGGATAATCCGGTGGCCGCACGCTTCAGCGACGGGCTGGCCGGGGCGGCGGCGGCCTTCGTCGCGGCGCGGCTGGCGGCGGCGCCGGATCGCCGCCTGCGCATTCTGGAAATTGGCGCCGGCACCGGCGGCACCAGCGTGTGCGTGTTCCGGGCGCTGGCCCCGCACCGCGCCGGCATCGCCGAATATCTCTATACCGATGTGTCGCGCGCCTTCCTGATCCATGCTGAGCGCTCTTACGCCGACAGCGCGCCCAATCTGGCGACCGCTTTGTTCGATGTCGAAAAGCCGCTGGCCGGGCAGGGGGTGACGCCGCATGGCTATGATCTGGTGATCGCCGCCAATGTGCTGCACGCGACAGCAGACATGCGCCGTACGCTGGCGACGGTGTGTGAGACGCTGGCGCCAGGCGGGCTGCTGCTGGCGAACGAGACCAGTGCGGCGACCCTGTTCACCCATGTCACCTTCGGCCTGCTGGAGGGCTGGTGGCGCTTCACCGACCCGGATGTGCGGATTCCGGGCACGCCCAGCCTGACGCCGGCTTCCTGGCGGAAGCTGCTGGAACAGTCCGGGCTGACCTGGGTCGCCGGCTCGCCGGAAGATGAGCTGGCGCTCGGTCAGCAGCTGGTCGCCGCGCGGATGCCGGAGGATGCCGTGGTGGCGCCGGCGGCGCCGGTTGCCGCCACGCTGAAAGCGCCGGAAAAGCCCGTCTCGGTGCAGCCCGCCGGCAGCCTGCGCGATGTGCTGCTGCGGCTGCTGGCGGAGACGCTGAACGTGACGCCGGGCAGCATCGACGTGACCCAGTCCTTCGCCGATTACGGGCTGGATTCGATCCTCGGCATGGAGTTGGTGCACCGGCTGCGGCGGGCGCTGGATATCGATTTCGAGCAGACACGGCTGTTCGACTTCGCCAGCGTGGCGCAGCTGGAGGGCTTCATTGCGGCGGACTATCCGGCGGCGGTCGCTGCCCTCGGCGCGGCCCCGAAGCCGGCATCCAGGGCGGCACCGGTTGCCGCCGCAAGCCCGGCGGTGCGGCGGGATTCCAAGCAGGAAAAGGGCCGCCAGCCCATCGCCATTATCGGCGCCAGCGGCCGCTTCGCGAAATCGCCGGACATGGACGCGCTGTGGGGCCATCTGCTGACCGGCCGCGATCTGGTGGAGCCGGTCAGCCGCTTCGACCTCGACAGCCTGTACAAGGACGCCGCGCCCGGAACCTATGGCCGGCATGGCAGCTTCATCGACGGGATCGACCAGTTCGACCCGGTGTTCTTCGGCATTTCCGGGCTGGAAGCCACCTATATGGACCCGCAGCAGCGGCTGTTCCTGGAGGAGGCGTGGAACACGCTGGAGAATGCCGGCCATGCCGGGGCGGATATCGCCGGGCGGCGCGTCGGCGTGTTCGTCGGCTGCAGCGCCGGCGACTATCATGACCTGTTCAAGGGCGATGAGGCGCCTGGCCAGGCATTCTGGGGCAACACCATCTCGCTGATTCCCGCGCGCATCGCCTATCTGCTGGATCTGAAGGGGCCGGCCATCGCCGTCGATACCGCCTGCTCCAGCGCGCTGGTGGCGCTGCATCTCGCCTGCCAGAGCCTGTGGAACGGCGAGGCGGAGATGGCGCTGGCCGGCGGCGTGTTCGTGCATGCGACGGCGCGCTTCTACCGCTCGGCCAACCAGGCAAAGATGCTGTCGCCGAGCGGACGCTGTGCCGCCTTCGGCGCCGGTGCCGATGGTATCGTGCCGGGCGAGGCGGTGGGTGCTGTGCTGCTGCGCCCGCTGTCCGACGCGATGGCCGATGGCGACACGATCCTGGGCGTCATCGCCGCCAGCGGCACCAATCAGGATGGGGCGACCAACGGCATCACCGCCCCCAGCGCCGCCTCGCAGGAACGGCTGATCCGCCAAGTCTATGACGGCTTCGGCATCGACCCCGAAAGCATCGGCATGGTGGAGGCGCACGGCACCGGCACGGTGCTGGGCGACCCCATCGAACATGCGGCGCTGACCCGCGCCTTCCGCCACTATACCGGCCGCACGGGCTTCTGCGCGCTGGGCTCGGTGAAGTCGAACATCGGCCATGCCACAACGGCGGCGGGCATCGCCGGGCTGGCGAAGCTGCTGCTGGCGCTGCGTCACCGCACCATCCCGCCGACCATCCATATCGGCAGCGGGAATCCGGCGATCCGCATGGCGGAGAGCCCGTTCTTCGCCAGCGAGACGCCGCTGGACTGGGCAGCACCGCAACCGGGCGCGCCGCGCCGGGCGGCGATCAGCTCCTTCGGCTTCAGCGGCACCAACGCGCATGCGGTGGTGGAGGAAGCGCCCACCCTGCCGCCGCGCGCCGGCTTGCCGAAGGGCGGGCTTATCGTGCTGTCGGCGCGCACGACCGAACAGCTGCGCCGGCAGGCGGAAAAGCTGCTGGACCATCTCGACACCCAGCCGGAACAGGAACTGGCCGATATCGGCTTCACCCTGCTGGCCGGCCGCCGGCATTTGCATCACCGGCTGGTGCTGGTCGCTACTGACCGGGCGGACCTCGCAGCACGGCTGCGCCTCTGGCTGGACGGATCGCCAGACTGCGGTGTCGAAACGGCGGAACTGGATGAAAAGGACCGCCGCGCCGATCCCGCCCGGCAGGCGGAGGGCGAGGCGTTGATTGCCGCGATCCGCGCCGCCGCCGACCCGATGGCGCTGCTGCCCGCACTGGCCCGGCATTATCTGGCCGGCGACGAACTGGAGTATGGCGCGGCATGCCCGGCCGGCGCGCGCCGGGTGCCGCTGCCGACCTATCCGTTCGAGCGCAAACGCTATTGGGTGAAGGCTGCGGAACAGCCGAAGCCGGCGCTGGTCGCAACTGCCGCATCGCAGCCCGTCGTTGTCTTGCCCAAGCCGGCAGCGATGCCGCAACCCGTATCTTCATCCGCCACGCCGCCGAAGATCCGGCTGGCACCGCTGACTGCCGCCCTGACTGCCGCCGCACCGGCGGCGGTATCGGCTGCGCCGGATGGCGCGCTGCGCCGCCTGCCGGATGCGGACGGGGTGCGCCGGCTGGAACTCTCCGGAAGCTGGAGCGATGCGCAGCAGGCGCGGCTGGCCGGCGAACTGGCGGCGGCCTCCAGCGACGACTCGGTGCGTGCGGTGCTGGTGATTGGCGATTGGGACGGCACCGCAACGACCGGTGCGGGGCTGAACGCCGCGCTCGATTGTGCCGTGCCGGTGGTGGCGGCGCTGGCTGCTTCGGCGCAAGGGGCCGGGCTGCTGGCGGCCCTGCAGGCGGATTTCCTGCTGCTGGCGGCGGATGGCGCCTATGCCGGCCAGCCGGGACTTGCGCCGCAAAGTGCACTCATGGATCAGCGGCTGGGCCGCGAAGCCGCCCGTCTGATGCTGGCCGAGGGCCGTGCGCTGACCGGTGCCGAGCTGAGGGCGCGCGGCGTCGGCCTGCAGGTGCTGCCTTCGGCTGATATCGCCCGAACCGCCTCGGCGCTGGCGGTGCAGATCGCCAAGGCGCCGCGCCTCAGCCTCGTTGAGCTGAAGCGCCATATGCGCCGAGCGCTGCCGCCGCGTGCCGACCTGCCGGCTGGCGATCATCCGCTGCTGGCCGCTGCCGGGGACGGTGCGGCGGCACCCACTGGCAATCCGCGCCGGGTGGCGCTGGCCAGCCCGGTGGTCGAGCTGGAGATCTGGCCCGATGGCGTGGCGCTGCTGCGGCTGTGCGAACGGCAGCACAAGAACACCTTCACCCCGGCCTTCATGGACGGCATCCAGGAGGCGTTCACGGCGATTGCCGGCCTGGCGGAGGCGAAGGTGGTGGTGCTGACCGGGCATGACGGCTATTTCGCCTGCGGCGGCACGCGCGACGGGCTGACCGAGCTGCAGAGCGGCGCCACCCGCTTCACCGACCTGAAGATCTACAGCCTGCCACTGGACTGCGAATTGCCGGTGATCACCGCGATGCAGGGCCACGGTATCGGGGCGGGCTGGTCGCTCGGCATGTATTGCGATCTGGCGCTGTTCGGGGCGGAGAGCGTCTATCACAGCAATTATCTCTGGTTCGGCTTCACGCCGGGTGCTGGCGCGACGCTGATCTTCCCGGAACGGCTGGGCGACGATCTGGGCCGCGAGGTCTTGTTCACCGCCCGCGAATACAAGGGCCGCGAGCTGGCCACCCGCCGCCCTGGCCTGATGGCGCTGCCGGCGGCCGAGGTGCTGCCGCGCGCGCTGTCCATGGCGCATGCGCTGGCCGCCCGCCCGCGTGGCTGGCTGGTGGAGGCGAAGGCCGCGCTGGCGAAACCGCTGACCGACCGGCTGGGGGATGTGCTGGCCCGCGAGGTGGCGATGCATGAGACGACCTTCATCGGCAATGCCCGCGTGGCCGAACGCATCGCCGAGGCCTTCCCGCAGGCGCCAGCCGCCGAAGCCCCGGAACCGGCGAAGCCTGCCGCTGCCGATGGTGCGGCAAGGCTGGCGCGGGCGCGCGGCGAGATCGTCGCCACCCTGGCCGAGGAGCTGATGATCGAGGCCTCGGACATCCGCGATTCCTCCGGTTTCCTCGATCTCGGCCTCGATTCGATCCTCGCCGTCACCTGGCTGCGCCGGCTGAACGGGCTGTTCGGCATCGATCTGCCGGCAACCAGCGTCTATGCCCATCCGACGGTCGGTGATCTGGCCGCGCATGTCGCGAAGCTGCTGCCGGAGGACGCGCTGGCCCAGCCGGAATCCCCGGCGCAACCCGAGCCGGCACCCGTTGCGGCAGCACCTGTTGTGGCGGCCCCTGTCATCGCGGAACCTGTGGTCGCCGCGCCGGCAATCCGGCCAACCCCGGAACCGCGCCAGACCCCAGAGGCTCGGGGCGCGGTGGCGGTGATCGGCGCGTCCGGGCAGTTCCCCAAGGCCGATGATCTGGAAGCCTTCTGGGAGAATATCCGCAGCGGGCGCGACTGCATTGAGGAGGTGCCGGCCGACCGCTGGGACATCGCGCGGCATTACCATCCCGATCCCCACCATCCCGACGCGACCTATTGCAAATGGATGGGCGCGCTGTCGGATATCGACCGCTTTGATGCCGGCTTCTTCACCATGACGCCGCGCGAGGCGGAGCTGACGGACCCGCAGCAGCGGCTGTTCCTGCAGCATGCCTGGCACGCCATCGAGGATGCGGCACTCGACCCGCTGAAGCTGGGCGGGGCGCAGTGCGGCGTGTTCGTCAGTTCCGGCCCCAGCGGCTATGCCGATCTGATCGCAGAACGCAACGCCTACAGCCTGCTCGGCAGTTCCGGCTCCATCCTGGCGGCGCGTATCGCCCATCTGCTGGATCTGCGCGGCCCCAGCCTGTCGATCGATACCGCCTGTTCCAGCTCGCTGGTGGCGATTGCCGAGGCCTGCAACAGCCTGCTGCTGGGCGACAGCGACCTGGCGCTGGCCGGGGGCGCCTGCGTGCTGATCGGCCCGTCCATGTTCATCGACACCGCCAAGGTGGGCATGCTGTCGAAGGACGGGCGCTGCTTCACCTTCGATGCGCGCGCCAACGGTTTCGTGCCGGGCGAGGGCGTCGGCGTGCTGCTGCTGAAGCGGCTGGAAGATGCGCTGGCCGATGGCGACCCTGTGCGCGCGGTGATCCGCGGCTGGGGCACCAATCAGGACGGAAGGACCAACGGCATCACCGCGCCGAACCCGCAGGCGCAGACAAGGCTGATGCAGTCCGTCCACCGCAAATTCGGCATCGACCCGGCGAGCATCGGGCTGATCGAATGCCACGGCACCGGCACGGCGCTGGGCGACCCCATCGAGATCGAGGGGCTGTGCGACGCCTTCGCCGGCAGCGGCCTGAAGGAAGGGGCCTGCGTCATCGGTTCGGTGAAGTCGAATGTTGGGCATCTGCTGGCCGCCGCCGGTGTGGCCGGCGCGATGAAGGCGATGCTGGCGCTGGAACATGCCGAGCTGCCGCCAGCCGTGAATTTCCAGACTCTGAACCCGCATATCCGCCTCACCGGCGCACCGTTCCGGGTGAACAATGCGCTGCGCAACTGGCAGCCCGGCACCGGCCCGCGCCGCGTGGCCGTCAGCTCCTATGGCTTCAGCGGCACCAACGCGCATCTGGTGATGGAAGAAGCCCCGCCGGCTGAAGCGGGAACGGGCGCGCCCGGCCCCCATCTGTTCGTGCTGTCGGCACGCGACCGCGAGCGGCTGACCGACTATGCCGCCGTGATGGAGCGCTTCATCGCCGCTGATCCGGCGCTCGATCTCGGCGGTCTGGCGCACACGCTGCGGGTCGCGCGCAGCGCCTTCGCCACCCGGCTGGCCTTCACCTTCCGTGACCGGGCGGAGCTGCTGCGGGCACTGTCCTCCATCGCTGCCGGTCAGCCGGCGGAGGGTGTCTGGTTCGACCGCCGCGATGCCGATACGGCGGATGCCGGCACGCTCGACGGTCTGGCACGGCTATGGGTCGCCGGCCGCGATGTCGATTTCTCAGGATTGCCGCAGGGCCGCCTGCCGGAGGGCCGCCGCATCCGGCTGCCGGGCTATCCCTTCGCACGCGACCGGCACTGGGTTGCCCCGGCAAAGCTCGTGGCTCCCGCTGTGGCTCCCGCCGGGCATCCGCTGCTGGAGGAGGTGATTGTGACGGCCGAGGGGCTGCGCGCCGGCCTTACGCTGCGCGCGGAGGAGCCCTGGCTGACCCACCACGCGACCGGCGAGACGCGGCTGTCGCTCGGCCTGTTCCTGCCGGAACTGGCGCGTGCCTCGCTTGCGCGGCAGACCGGCGGACCTGTGGCCGGGCTGCGCCATCTGGTCTGGGGCCGTCCGGTCGCGGTGAACGGGCATCCGCGCCGTGTGCGCCTTGCCGTCCGGCAGGATTCGGCCGGGCTGTTCTATCAGGTCACGGCGGACGGGGAGGAAGCGGCCCCCTGCCATCTGGGCGAGTTGCTGCCACAGGATGCCGAAGCGTTCCGCGCGCCGACCCTCGATGCCGCCACATTCGCTGCCGGCGCGGATGTGCTGTCCGCCTTCCGGACCTTCGCCGCGCGCTGCGCCGCCCATTCCGGCCCGCCGGCACCGGAGGCCGCCAATGTACAGGAGGTGCGCCGTGACGCGGGCGGGCTGACCGCCCGTCTGACGCGGCCCGCCGGTGCGGTGCATGGCATGGTCATCGATCCGCTCTATCTCGATGCCGTCTGGCGGGTGCTGGCTTTTGCTGAGGGCGGGGAGTCGGGCACCGGCTCGGGCGCGCTGCCCTTCCCCTATGCGATGGAAAGCGTCACGCTGGAACCGGTGGCGCAGGCCGGCCTGCCCGAGGCGCTGTGGCTGCGGCTGTGGCGGCGTGCGGACGATACCGGCTGGACGCTGTCGCTGCACGATGCCGGGGGGCAGACGCTGCTGACGCTGGATGGCGTGCTGACCGCGCCGCACGATGCGCTGGCGGAAATCCGGTTCGAGGAGGAAGCCCTATGACGGCGGTGACGAGAAACGCCAAGGTTGCGATCATCGGCGGCGGGCCAACCGGAATCGGCGTGGCGCGCGAGCTGGTGGCCGGCGGCGTGGAGGTCGAACTCTACGAGGCGGAATCGGATTTCGGCGGTGTGTGGAATGCCGAAGCGGCGTGCGGCCGCGCCTATGACTCGCTGCATCTGATCTCGCCGAAATTCAACACCCAGGCGCCCGACTTCCCGATGCCGGAGGACTACCCGCCCTATCCGAACCACCGGCTGATGCTGCGCTACATCCGCGATTTCGCGCGCGCCTCCGGCCTGTATGAACGCACCCGCTTCGAAGCGCCGGTCTCGCGGCTGGAGCCGGTCGGCGACCAGTGGCGGCTGGTGACGGCGGCGGGGCATGACGCGCTCTATCCGCTGGTCATCGTGTGCAACGGGCTGCAGCGCGTGCCGCACCTGCCGGACCCGGCCTATCCCGGCCGCTTCGGGGGCGAGGTGCTGCACACCATGGACTACAAGTCCGGGCGGCAGCTGGCCGGCAAGCGGGTGCTGGTGATCGGCGGCGGCAATTCCGGCTGCGATGTCGCGGTGGATGCGGTGCATCACGCCGCCTCGGTGCATCACAGCACGCGGCGCGGCTATTACTACCAGCCGAAATTCATCGACGGGAAGCCGACCCCGCAATGGATGATGGAGCTGGGCAACCGCTTCCCGCGCAAGGAGGACACGCTGGCCTATATCGCGGAAGTGTTCCGCATGGCCGGCTATGACGGCGCGGCCTACGGGCTGCCGGCGCCGGATTATCCGCTGGATGCCGCGCATCCGGTGATGAATTCGCAGATCCTCTATCATATCGGCCATGGCGATGTGGTGCCGAAGGGCGATGTCGCGGCGTTCGAGGGGCGCACTGTGCGCTTTGCCGATGGCAGCACGGCGGAATTCGACGTGATCCTCTACGCCACCGGCTATGAGCGCGATTTCCCGTTCCTCGACAAGGGGCTGCTGGAATGGAAGTCGGGCATCCCCGACCTGTTCCTGCATTCGACGCCGCGCAACCACGACAATCTGCTGTTCATGGGCTTCATCAACGCCGCCGGCGGGCTGGGCGACGGGCTGAAGACTCAAGGCCTGTACGCGCTGACCTATGCCCGCGCGCTGTTCGGCCGGACGCCGGGGCTGGAAGCCTTCCTGAAGGCGAAACAGACCGACAATCCCGATATCGGCCAGGGCTATTTCGTGCCGTCCTACCGGCATCTGTGGGAAGCCGATCTGTGGAAGCTGCTGGCGCAGATGCGGCGCTACCGCGACATGCTGGCCGGTGAGGGTGCCACGCGGGAGGCGCTGGCGTCATGACCGACCGCCCCGACATGCGCAAACAGCTGGAAGAGGAGCTGATGCGCCGCGCCGGCATCGCGCCCGTCACGCATGAGGCTGCGCCGGAAGCGGCGGCGTCTGGCGGTGGCCTCGGCCGGCTGGCCGGTGACGTGCTGGCCATCGCGGCGGCGGCGCTGCGCATTCCGGAAGAGAAGCTGGACCCGACCGAAAACCTGGCCAATTACGGCATCGATTCCATCGCCATCACCGAGGTGATGGTGCAGATCTCGCGGCGCTTCGGCATCTCGGTGGCGCCGACCACCTTCTTCGAGGCGAAGAACCTCAACGATCTCGCGCGCATCCTGGCGGAGCGCAACGGCAAGGCCATCGCCGCGCATTACGCGCCGAAGGCCGGGCCCGTGGTGACGCCCGTGCCAGCACCCGCGCCTGTATCCGCGCCGTCACCGGAAACGAAGCCAGCGGTGCCAGAGGCGAAGCCAGCGGTGAAAGTGGCCGGCTGGATGGCGCGGCACCGCGCGGTGGCGAAGGCGCCCCTCTCCACGTCGGCACCCGCCGCCATTCCCGCCCAGCCAAAACCGGCGGTGCCGGATGCCGCCGCGCCCATCGCCATCATCTCGATGGAGGGCATGTTCCCGAAGAGCCCGGACCTCGACCGTTTCGCGGATCATCTGCGCCGCGGCGAGGATTGCATCGAGGAAGTGCCGGCCGACCGCTGGGACTGGCGCGCCGTCCATGGCGACCCGCGCAAGGGGCCGTTCACCGACGTGAAATATGGCGGCTTCGTCCCGGGGCACGATCTGTTCGATGCCGGTTTCTTCAGCATCTCGCCGAAAGAAGCCGAGCTGATGGACCCGCAGCACCGGCTGTTCATGGAATGCGTGTGGAAGCTGATCGAGGGTGCCGGCCATGCCCCCGGATCGCTGGCCGGGCGCAAGGTGGGGCTGTTCCTCGGCATCAATTTGCTGGACTACACCGAGATGGCGAACCGCGCCGGGGTGATGGAGGCGCAGCAGCTCACCGGCCTCGGCCATGCCTTCTGTCCGAACCGGCTGTCCTTCCTGCTGGACATTCACGGCCCGAGCCAGGTGATCGACACCGCCTGTTCCAGCTCGCTGGTGGCGGTGCATCGCGCGGTCATGAGCATCCGCCATGAAGGCTGCGAGATGGCGATTGCCGGCGGCTCTAACCTGATGCTGTCGCCGATGCAGCACATCATGTTCTCGCAGGTCGGGATGATCTGCCAAGACGGTCGCTGCAAGAGCTTCTCCGCCGCCGCCAATGGCTATGCCCGCGCCGATGGCGTGGGCGCGGTGCTGCTGAAGCGGCTGGACGCGGCGGAGCGCGACGGCGACCCGATCCTCGGCGTGATCCTGGCCTCGGCGGAACATCATGGCGGCGGGGCGACCTCGCTGACCGCGCCGAACCCGCAAGCGCAGGCAAGGCTGATCGTGGAGACGCACCGCGCCGCCGGCATCGATCCGCGCAGCGTCGGCCTGATCGAATGCCACGGCACCGGCACCAAGCTGGGCGACCCGATTGAGATCGAGGGGCTGAAGCTGGCCTTCGCCGAACTGTACCGCGACCACGACCTGCCGATGCCAGCGCTGCCGCATTGTGGCCTCGGCTCGGTGAAATCCAATATCGGCCATGCCGAGACGGCGGCGGGCGTCGCCGGCCTCATCAAGCTCTTGCTGGCGCTGCGCGACGGCACGCGCTACCGCAGCCTGCATTGCGAAACACCGAATCCGCTGATCGACCTCACCGGCACGCCGTTCCACCTGCTGGACAAGGAAAGCCCGTGGCAGCGCGCCGTGATCGACGGGGTGGAGCAGCCGCGCCGTGCCGGTCTCAGCTCCTTCGGGGCGGGTGGCGCCAACGCGCATCTGGTGATCGAGGAATATATCCCCGCCGTTTCGCCGGCCCGTGAGGAGAGGGCGGGTCCGTTCCTGCTGCCGGTCTCGGCCAGGACGGCGAGTGCGTTGCGGGTGGCGGTGGAGCGGCTGCGCCCGTTCGTCGAGAGCGCCGATCTTGCCGATCTCGTCTATACGCTGCAAATCGGCCGCGATTCGATGCGCGAGCGGGTGGCCTTCGTCGCGACCGACCGCGCGGAGCTGCTGCGCCAGATCGATGGGTTTCTGACGGACGGGCAGGTGGCCCATCGTGGGACCGCGCCGCGCGCTGGCAAGGGAGAAGCACTCGATCCTGCAGGGCTGTCGCTGCAAGAGATCGCGGCGCGCTGGGCGGCAGGGGCGACCATCGGCTGGGCGGCGCTGCATGAGGGCCAAGGGGGAGGCCAGCGGCAGCGGCTCGCGCTGCCGACCTACCCGTTCGAGCGCAAGCGCTACTGGCTGCCAGTCGCGGAGGCAAAACCGGCAGAGGCGGGTTTCGCGCTGACCGAGGCCGGGCCGGACCGTTTCACCGTGCGCTTCACCGGCGCGGAATTCTTCCTCGCCGATCATCGGGTGCAGGGCAGTCCGGTGCTGCCCGGCGTCGCCTATCTGGAACTGGCGCGGGCTGCCGCCGAAAAGGCCGGCCTGCCCGCCGCGCGGTTGCGCAAGATCGTTTGGCTGAAGCCGCTGATCGTCACCGAACCGGTCACGGTGGAAGTGACGGTAAAGCGCGAGGCGGGCGGCACCCGCATCGAGATCGCCAGCCTGGGGGCGGATGGCACGCGCGACCTGCACGCACAGATGCTGCTGGCGGAGAATGAAGGCGGCGTTGCACAGCCTGCCGATCTGGCGTCGCTGCGGGCGGCGCATCCGCACAGCTATGACGCGCAGCGCATCTATGAAGCTTTCGCGGCGCTGGGGCTGGACTATGGGCCAGGGCACCGGGCGCTGGTCTCGCTGGCCACGGGCGAAGCGGGCGTGCTGGCGCGGCTCCGCCTGCCGGACTCGCTGGCGGGGGCCGGCTTCGCGCTGCATCCCAGCCTGCTGGACGGCGCCTTCCAGGCGGCCATCGGCATGGCGCTGAATCCCGACGGTACGCCTACCGAAGGCGGCGCGGCGCTGCCCTTCGCGTTGGAGTCGGTGGAGTTGCTGCGCCCGCTGCCTGCCGAGTGCTGGGTCGCCATCCGCCCCGCCGCCGTAGGACAGGGCGAGCGCGTGCGCACCCTCGATCTCGATCTGCTGGATGAAGACGGCGCGGTCTGCGTGCGGCTGCGCGGCTTCGCCACGCGGCTGTTGCAGGTCGCACAATCCAATGCCGTGCTGCATTTCGCGCCGGACTGGCTGACGTTGCCGGCGGACTCCGTCGATCCCGCCGGCTTCGCCGCGCGCCATGCGCTGCTGATCGGCCTCGATGCGCCTTCACTGCCGGGCTGGGAGTGCCAGACACTCTCCGGTGACGGTCTGTCGGCGTACAGCCGGCAGCTTCTCGGCTTCCTGCAATCGCTGCTGCCGGTGAAATCCCCGGTGCTGGTGCAGATCGCGCTGCCCGACGGGCCGGACGCGCCGATGCTGGCCGCGCTGTCCGGCATGCTGCGCAGCGCGCATCTGGAACATGGCAATCTCTGGGGGCAGATCGTCCGCGTCGAGCCGGGGCTGAGCCCATCGGCTCTGGCGGAGCGGCTGGCGCAGGCCGCGCACACGCCGCAGCATGCGTTGCTGCGCTTCCAGGATGGCGTGCCCTCCGTGCAGGGCTGGCGCGAGACCGCCGCGGCTGAGGCACCGGCGCCGTGGCGCGATGAGGGCGTCTATCTGATCGCTGGCGGCGCTGGCGCGCTGGGCCGGCTGCTGGCCGACGACATCCGCGCGCATGCGCCATCCGCCCGCATCGTGCTGGCGGGCCGGCGTGCGCCCGGCGCGGCTTTGCCGGAGAATGTCACCTTCCGGCCGGTCGATCTGACCGATGCAGCGTCGGTGGAGGCGCTGGTCGCCGCCATCCGCCACGAACATGGCCGACTGGATGGGGTGATCCAGGCTGCCGGGCTGCTGCGCGACAAGGCCCTGACCGGCAAGACGCCGGGGGATCTGGCCGAGGTGCTGGCGCCGAAGCTGGCGGGCACGCTGAATCTCGACCGCGCCATCGGCACGGAACCGCTCGATTTCTTCCTGCTGTTCTCCTCCCTGTCCGGCGCGCTCGGCAATCCGGGGCAGGCCGATTACGCCACCGCCAACGCCTTCCTCGACGGGTTCGCGGAGGCGCGCGAGGCGCGCCGCGCCGCCGGGGCCTGCCAGGGCCGCACCATCGCCGTCGCCTGGCCGCTCTGGCGCGCGGGCGGCATGCAGATGGACGCGGCCAGCGAACGGCTGATGACCCGCACCACCGGGCTGGTGCCGTTGGAAACGGCGGACGGGCTGGCGGCAATCCATGCCGCGCTGGCCGGGAATGAGGCGCGGCTGCTGGTGGCGCCCGGCGATTTGGCGCGGCTGCGCCGCCGCCTGCTGGACGCACCGGAGGCGCCCGTCTTCCAGAAGCCGGCAGCGGCGTCGGTCGATAGTGGCGCCCTGCGCGCGGCGGTGCTGGACGCGCTGATGCGGATGGTCTCAGTTCAGTTGAAGGTCGGGCTGGACGATCTCGCCCCGGATATCGAGCTGACGGAATATGGCTTCGATTCGATCAGCTTCACCCAGTTCGCCAATGCGCTGAACGACCGCTTCGCGCTGGAGCTGACGCCGACCCTGTTCTTCGAGCATCCGACGCTGGACGGGCTGGCCGGGCATCTGGCGGCGGCCGAATCGGCCGGCATGGCGGCGGCGCTGGGCGTGGCCGCGACTGTGGCAGAACCGCCCGCCGCGAAACCCGCGCCGCAACCCGCTCCCCAACCCATGGCGAAACCGGCGATGGCGTCCGACACGCCGCGCGACGCCATCGCCATCATCGGCATGAGCGGCGTGCTGCCGGGCGCCGGCGATGTCGATGAATTCTGGCGCAACCTCGTGGAAGGGCGTGACTGCATCGGCGAAATCCCGCCGGAGCGCTGGGACTGGCGCACGCTCTGGGGCGATCCGGTGAAGGAGCCGGGCCGCACCAATGTGAAATGGGGCGGCTTCATCGACGGTATCGGTGCGTTCGACGCCGGCTTCTTCGGCCTGTCGGCGCCGGAGGCGCGGGCGATGGACCCGCAGCAGCGGCTGCTGCTGACCCAGGCCTGGCGCGTCATCGAGGATGCGGGCTATGCCCCGCGCAGCCTGTCGGGCAGCCGCACCGGCGTGTTCGTCGGCATCGCCGACACCGGCTATGGCAGGCTGGCGGCGGCCTCCGGCGCGGCGGTCGAGGGTTATGCGATGACCGGGCTGGCGCCGTCGCTGGGGCCGAACCGCATCAGCTATTTCCTGAACCTGCACGGGCCGAGCGTGGCGGTGGAAACCGCCTGTTCCAGCGCGCTGGTGGCGATCCACCGCGCCGTCGAGGCGATCCGTTCCGGCGGCTGCGATACCGCCATCGCCGGCGGGGTGAATACGCTGCTGCTGCCGGATTCCTTCATCGGCTTCAGCCGCGCCGGCATGCTGTCGCCGGACGGGCGCTCCAAGCCGTTCTCGGACGCGGCCAATGGCTATGCGCGCGGCGAGGGGCTGGGGCTTGTGTTCCTGAAGCGGCTGGCCGATGCGGAGCGCGACGGCGACCGCATCCTCGCCGTGGTGCGCGCCTCGGCGGAAAATCACGGCGGCCGCGCCGGCTCGCTGACCGCGCCGAACCCGAAGGCGCAGGCCGAGCTGCTGCGTACCGCCTACCGGCAAGCGGGCTTCGATCCGCGCACGGTTTCCTATATCGAGGCGCACGGCACCGGCACGAAGCTGGGCGACCCGATCGAGGTGGAGGGGCTGCGCGCCGCCTTCGCCGACCTGACGAAGGAGGCGGAGGCCGAGTACGGGCCGGGTGTGGCGATGGCCTGCGGTATCGGTTCTGTGAAGTCGAATATCGGCCATCTGGAGCTGGCCGCCGGGGCGGCGGGCGTGCTGAAGCTGTTGCTGCAGATGCGCCATGGCGAGATCGTGAAGACGCTGCATTGCGACGCGCTGAACCCCTATCTGAAGCTGCAGGGTAGCCCGTTCGAGGTGGTGCGCGAGAACCGGCCCTGGCCGCGCACGCTCGATGCCACGGGCCGCGAGATTCCGCGCCGCGCCGGGGTCAGCTCCTTCGGCTTCGGCGGTTCGAACGCGCATCTGGTGCTGGAGGAATATGTCGCGCCCGCCGAGCCGTCGGTAGAACGGGAGAGCGGACCGGCGCTGATCGTACTGTCGGCGCGCACGCCGGAGCAGCTGCGCGAGAGCGCCCGCCTGTTGCGCGACGCGGTGGTGGCGATGGGTGCAAACGCGGACCTGTCCGCCATCGCCTGGACGCTGCAGGTGGCGCGCGACGCGATGGAGCACCGGCTGGCCTTCCAGGCGGCGGATGTCCCGGCGCTGCTCGACCGGCTGACCGCTTTTCTCGACGGACGCGCGGAAGAAGCCGGCCTGCATGTCGGGCAGGCCAAGGCAAACCGGGCGATGATGGCGGTGCTGGAAAGCGATGCGGCGCTGAACGCTGCCGTCGCCGGGCTGGCGGATCGCGGCCGCGCGGACACGCTGCTGCAGCTCTGGGCCGGCGGGCTGGCCGTCGATTGGCGGGCCCTGCGCAAGGGCCAGCCGCCGCGCCGGGTGACACTGCCGGGCTATCCGTTCGACCGCACGCATTATTGGGTTGGCGACAAGGCCGCGCCGACCCCACAGGCGATACCGATGCCTGCCGCTCCCGTGATGCAACCGGCGCCGGTCGTGCCACCCGCCCCCGCCCCCACCCCCGCCCCTGCCCCCACTCCTGCCGCCGAGAGTGAGGATGAGCGTCTGGCGCGCGCGCTGGCAGCGGTGACGGCGGTGGCCGCGCGGGTGCTGGAGGTCGAAGCATCGGTGCTCGATCCCGATACCGAGCTGGGCGAGTTCGGCTTCGATTCGATCACCATGACGGTGTTCGCCTCGGCGGTGAACGAGGCGCTGAACCTGTCGCTGACGCCGGCCGATTTCTTCGAGTTCGCCACCCTGTCGCGGCTGGCGGCGCATGTCGCCGGGCAGATGCCGGCGGTCGAGCCAAAGGTTCAGCCGGTTGCCGATCCCGCGCCGGCCCCGGCTGTTGTCCAGCCTGTGGCCCAATCCTTTGGCGGGGATGATGACCCCATCGCCATCGTCGGCTTAAGCTGCCGCTTCCCCAGGGCGGCGGATGCCGGTGAATTCTGGGCCAACCTGCTGGCCGGGCGCGATTGCATGGAGCGTATCCCGGCGGATCGCTGGGACTGGCGCGCCTATGACGGCGATCCGAAGCGCGAGCCGAACCGCACTAACATCCATTGGGGCGGCTTCATTGACGGGGTGTTCGCATTCGACCCGCTGTTCTTCGGCATCTCGCCGCGCGAGGCGAAGCTGATGGACCCGCAGCAGCGGCTGATGCTGATGCATGCCTGGAAGGCCATCGAGGATGCCGGCCATGCGCCGCGCAGCCTGGCCGGCCGGTCGGTCGGCGTGTTCGTCGGCACCTCCTCCAGCGGCTACCGAGAGATCATCGGTGAGGATACCGGCGGCGAGGGCTATGTGGCGACCGGCGCGGTACCCTCGGTCGGGCCGAACCGGATCAGCTATTTCTTCGACTGGCACGGCCCCAGCGAGCCGGTGGAAACCGCCTGCTCCAGCTCGCTGGTTGCCCTGCACCGGGCGCTGGAGGCGATGCGCAACGGCGATTGTGAGATGGCGCTGGTCGGCGGGGTGAACAGCATCGTCACGCCGGAGGCGCACATCAATTTTGCCAAGGCCGGCATGCTGGCGCCGGACGGACGCTGCAAGACCTTCTCGAAGGATGCCGACGGCTATGGCAGGGGCGAGGGCGTCGGGATGATTTTCCTGAAGCGCCTGTCCGAGGCACGGCGCGACGGTGATCCGGTCTATGCCATTGTGCGCGGTTCGGCGGTCAATCATGGCGGCCGCGCCAACTCCCTGACCGCGCCGAACACGGCGGCGCAGAAGGCGCTGCTGGTGCAGGCCTATCGCCGCGCCGGCATCGACCCGCGCACCGTGACCCATATCGAGACGCATGGCACCGGCACCGCGCTGGGCGACCCGGTGGAGGTGAACGCGCTGAAAGCGGCGTTCCGCGAGCTCTATGCCGAAACCCCGGATGCTTCTTACGAGAATGAAGGCTGCTGGCTGGGCGCGGTGAAGAGCAATATCGGCCATCTGGAACTGGCCGCCGGCATCGCCGGGCTTGCCAAGCTGCTGCTGGAACTGCGCCACGGCACGCTGGCCGCCAGCCTGCATTGCGCCGAGCAGAACCCCTATATCGACCTCACGGACAGCCCGTTCCGCATCCTGCGCGAAGCCCGGCCCTGGGCACGGTTGCGCGATGCGCAGGGGCGCGAGGTGCCACGCCGCGCCGGCATCAGCTCCTTCGGTTTCGGCGGGGTAAACGCGCATGTGGTGCTGGAGGAAGATGTGCCGCCCGCACCAGCCGCAGCCATGGCGGGGCCAGTGCTGATCGTGCTGTCGGCGCGCGACGAGGCGCGGCTGCGCGATCAGGCATCGCAGCTTCTGGCGGCGCTGGAGGATGACCGTTTCTCCGATGCCGACCTCGCCGATATCGCCCATACGCTGCAGGTCGGGCGTGAAGCGATGCGGCAGCGTCTTGCCTTCATTGCCGGCACGCTGGCGGAAGTCCGGGAGCGGCTGGCCGGCTGGCTCGCTGGTTCTGAAAGCGGCGTCTTTGCCGGCAGGCTTGCCGCCGGGGACGCTGCACCCGCCGGGACGCCTGCCGCTGGCACGGCGCTCGCGGACATCGCCCGGCATTGGGTCGCAGGCGGCACAGTCGCCTGGGACAGCCTCAGCGACGGGCCGCGCCGGCGGCTGCATCTGCCGACCTACCCCTTCGCGCGGGAGATCTACAACGTTGCCGGGGCGGTTGCGCCGTCCGCTGCTGCTGACGCGCCCTACACGCTGACCTTAAGGCCGGAGTCCTTCTATCTGCGCGATCACCGCTTCCGGGGGAGCTGTGTGTTGCCCGGCGCGATGAGCCTGGAACTGGCGCGCCGCGCCTATGCCGGCGATGACACGGGGCGGCCGGTGCTGCTGCGCCAGGTCGTGTGGCAGCAGCCGGTCATGGTCACGGCGGCGCTTCCCGTCACCGTGGCACTTGTACCGGCAGAGGGCGGCGACAGCGCCTTCCGCCTGACCAGTAACGTTCCGGGCGGCCCTGATGAGATTCTGCATGTGCGCGGCATGGTCGGGCCGCTGGCCGAGAGTGTTGCGCCGGTGCTCGACCTGCCCGGCTTGCACGCCCGCTGCCCGGACGAACTGTCGCCGCGCTGGCTCTATGACAGCTACACGGCGCTGGGGCTGGAGTACGGGCCGAGCTTCCAGCCGGTGCGGGAACTCCGCAGGGGCGAGGCCGAGGCGCTGGCGCATCTGGTGCTGCCGGAAGGCGCGCAGGAGCCGGGCGAGGTATTCGGCCTGCATCCGTCGCTGCTGGACGGCGCGTTCCAGGCCTGCATCGCGCTGGCCAGTGGGGAGGGGGGCGAGGCCAAGGCGGCGCTGCCTTTCGTACTCGACCGGCTGGAACTGCTGCGGCCGCTGCCCGTGGCGGCGGGCGACGGCATCTGGGCGCATCTGCGCCTGCGGCCCGGCACCGGCGGCGTGCTGAAATTCGACATCGATCTGGCCGATGGTGAGGGCCGGCTTTATGCAAGGCTGCGCGGCTTCACGGTGCGCGTCGCGGGCCGCCCTGTGACGGAGGAAGCGCCGCCTGCGTCGCCGGAAAGCCCCACCCGGCTGCGCGCGGCGACCGAGGCACATCTGGCCGGCGTGCTGGCCCGCGAGACCGGCATCGATGCGGCACAGATCGAGCCCGAGGCCGCGTTCGAGGCCTATGGCATCGATTCCATGCTGATCGTGCGGCTGACCGATCTGCTGGAGGCGGATTTCGGACCGCTGCCGAAGACCCTGTTCTTCGAGCATCAGAATCTTGCGGCGCTGGCCAACTATTTCCTGCAGCACCATGCGGCGCGGCTGGCGGAACTCGCGGGCGTCGCGCCCGCCGAAGCACGGCATCAGGCGCTTCAGGCCGGACCGGCGGTGCGGCGTAGCGCTCCAATGGCGCAAGGGGCGGGCGACCAGCCCATCGCCATCATCGGCATGGCCGGGCGCTATCCCGGTGCGCGCGACCTCGACGAATTCTGGGCCAATCTGGCGGCCGGGCGCGACGGCATCACCGAGGTGCCGGCGGAGCGCTGGGACCACAGAAGCTTCTACGATCCGGCACCGGGCAAGGCTGGCAAGACCAACAGCAAATGGGGCGGCTTCCTCACCGATTTCGACCGGTTCGACCCGCTGTTCTTCAACATCTCCCCGCGCGAGGCGGAATTCATGGACCCGCAGGAACGGCTGTTCCTGCAATGCGCCTGGGAGACCCTCGAGGATGCCGGCCATACCCGCGCCAGCCTGGGCGGGCAGGATGTCGGTGTCTTCGTCGGCGTGATGTATGAGGAATATCAGCTCTACGGCGCGGAGAAGAGTCAGGCAGGGCAGCCCATGGCGCTGGGCGGGTCCGCCGCCTCCATCGCCAACCGGGTCTCCTATTTCTGCGATTTCCACGGCCCCAGCCTGGCGCTGGACAGCATGTGCTCCTCCTCGCTGACGGCGATCCATCTCGCCATCGACAGCCTGCGCGGCGGCGGCTGTTCGGTGGCGCTGGCCGGCGGGGTGAACCTGACCCTGCATCCGAACAAATATCTGGCGCTGTCGCAGGGCCGCTTCATGTCCAGCAAGGGGCGCTGCGAATCCTTTGGGGCGGGCGGCGACGGCTATGTGCCGGGCGAGGGCGTCGGCGCGGTGCTGCTGAAGCCGCTGGACCGCGCGCTAGCCGATGGCGACCGCATCCATGGCGTGATCCGCGGCTCGATGCTGAACCATGGCGGCAAGACCAACGGCTATACAGTGCCCAACCCCAATGCGCAGGCGGAGGTCATCGGCCGGGCGCTGGACCGGGCCGGGGTCTCGCCGCGCGCGATCTCCTATATCGAGGCGCATGGCACCGGCACCAGCCTGGGCGACCCGATCGAGATCGCCGCGCTGACCAAGGCCTATCGCGCGGAGACGGACGAGAGCGGCTTCTGCGCCATCGGTTCGGTGAAATCCAATATCGGCCATTGCGAGAGTGCCGCCGGTGTCGCCGGCCTCGCCAAGCTGCTGCTGCAGATGCGCCACGGGCGGCTAGTGCCGTCGCTGCATTCGACGACCCTCAATCCCGGCATCGATTTCGCCGCGACGCCGTTCCGCGTACAGCGCGATCTCGCCCCTTGGCGCCGTCCGGTGCGGGACGGGCGGGAAATGCCGCGCATCGCCGGCCTGTCCTCCTTCGGGGCGGGCGGATCGAACGCGCATCTGGTGATCGAGGAATTTCCGCAGGAGCCAGCCAGCGTGCCGCTGGATGGGCCAACCGTATTCCCCTTCTCGGCGCGCGATCCGGAACGACTGGCCGAACTGCTGGCGCGCCACCGCGCGGCGCTGGAGCGGCTTGGTGAGGGTGACATGGCGGCCGCCGCCTGCACGCTGCAGGAAGGCCGCGAGGCGTTCGAGGAACGGCTGGCGGTGGTGGCGGACAGCCGCGCCGCGCTGCTGGCGGCGCTCGACCGCGTGCTGGCCGGCGAGCGTAATGTGCTCGGCATGTACCGGGGCCGGGCGTCGGGCTTTGGTGCTGCGGTGACCGGGTTTGCCGATCCGCAGGATCTGGCCCGCGCCTGGGCCAGCGGCGGGCGCGTCGATTGGCGTGGCCTGCGGGGTGGTAAAGCGGCCCGGCGCATCGGCCTGCCGTCCTATCCCTTCGCGCGGGACCGCTATTGGGTGCCCGGCGGTACAGCTGAACGGACGATTACGGACACCGCGCAGCCAGCCACGCTGCCATTGCTGTTCGCGCCGGACTGGCGGGCGAAACCGGCGGGCGGCAATCTCGTATCTGACCGGATCGTGACACTGCTGTGCGGCTTCGCGCCGGACCGCATGGAGCGCGCTGCCGCCGCACTCGGCCCGGACCGGGCTGTGGTGCTGGCCAGCGATGGTGCGGCGCTGGCGCAGCGCTATGAAGATCACGCGGCGGATATATTGGCACGGCTGCAGGCGCTGTTCCGCGACCGTCCGGCGCAACCGCTGGTGCAGCTTCTCGTACCGCTCGACGGCGCGGAGGCGTTGCTGGAAGGGCTGGGTGGGCTGTTGCGCAGTGCCGTGCAGGAACGCCCCGGCCTGCGCTGCCAGACCATCGCTGTGGCCGATCCGGCCACCGACCTTGCCGCGCTGGCACGGGCCGAACAGGCCAGCGAAGATGCCGATATCCGCCACACCGCACAGGGCCGGCAGGTGCGGCACTGGCGCGAGATCGCCGCGCCCGCGCAACCGGCGGCACCGGCCTGGAAACCGGGCGGACTCTATCTGGTGACCGGCGGTGCCGGCGGGCTGGGCCTGCTGCTGTGCCGCGAGATCGCGAATGATGGGCGAAAGCCGGTGCTATGGCTGACCGGGCGGTCGGCGCTGTCCGAGGAGCGCCACGCGGCGCTGGCGGCGCTGCCGGCGACGGTGAATTATCGCCAGGTCGATATGACGGACGCGGCCTCTGTGCGGGCGCTGGCCGACGAAATCTATGCGGCGCACGGCCATCTGGATGGCGTCATCCATGCCGCCGGCATCACCCGCGACAAGCTGCTGGTGCGCAAGGAGGCGGCGGAGCTGCGCGCCGTGCTGGCGCCGAAGGTCGCCGGCCTCGTCAATCTCGATGCGGCGCTGGGCGGACGTCCGCTCGGCTTCCTGCTGCTGTTCGCCTCGGCGGCGGGCGCGCTGGGCAATGCGGGGCAGGCGGATTATGCCGCCGGCAACGCCTTCCTCGATGGCTTCGCTGCCCATCGCGACCTTCTGGCGGCGCGCGGCGAACGGCAGGGCCGCACGCTTTCCATCGACTGGCCCTATTGGCGCGCCGGTGGCATGGACATGGCGGAAACGGCTGTGGCGGCGGCGGAACAGGCGGTTGGCGTGCGGCCGCTGGAAAGTGATGCCGCCTTCGCCGCGCTGAACGCCGCGCTGGCTTTGGACGAACAGCAGATCCTCGTGCTGGATGGCGACCATCAAAGGCTGCGCGCGGCGCTGATGCCGGACGGTGCGAAGCCGATGCCGGAAGCCATGCCGGAACGCGCCGCGCCACCGGCGCGCATCGCTTCCGCGCCTTTGCGGGAACGGGCGCTGGGTTTCGTGTCCCGCCATGTCGGGGCGGCGCTGAATATCCCGGCGGAGAAGCTGGACCCGGACTCGACGCTGGACCGCTATGGCATCGATTCAGTTAGCGCCTTGCAGATCGTCGAGGCGATGGAGCGCGAGCTGGGCCCGCTGCCGGCCACGCTGCTGCTGGAATATCCGAAGCTCTCCGCGCTGGCCGGGGCGCTGGCGGAAAGCCATGGTGACGCCTTTGGCGCGGCGCTGGGTGAGCCTGAACCCGCAACCGCCCCACAACCTGCCTCCCAGCCGCAGTCGGCCGCCGGGGACATCGCCATTATCGCGGTGGCCGGGCGCTATCCCGGCGCCGATACGCCGGAGGAATTCTGGCAGGCGCTGCGCGACGGCCGCGATCTGGTGACCGAGGTGCCGGCCGAACGCTGGGACCATGCCGCGCTCTACGCGCCGGAGAAGGGCAGGCCCGGCACGGCGCATTGCAAGTGGGGCGGGTTCCTGACCGATATCGACAAATTCGATGCCGGTTTCTTCGGCTATACCCCGCGCGAGGCGGCGCTGGCCGACCCGCAGGAACGGCTGTTCCTGCAGACCGCCTGGCATCTGCTGGAACGTGCCGGGCACACGCGCGACCGGCTGGCCGGGCAGTACGGCTCACGCGTCGGCGTGTTCGTCGGCGCGATGTACCAGCAATACCGCGCGCTGGAGATGGATGCCGACAGCAAGGCGCTGCTGAACCTGTCCTCCTATGCCGCCATCGCCAACCGGCTGTCCTATTTCCTCGATTTGCAAGGCCCCAGCGTCGCGGTGGACAGCATGTGCTCCTCCGGGCTGCAGGCGGTGCATCAGGCCTGCCAGAGCCTGCGGCTGGGCGAATGCCGGTTGGCCATCGCTGGCGGGGTGAATCTCTCGATCATCCCCGACAAATATCTGGCGCTGAGCCGCGCCGGGCTGATCGGCAGCCATGCCGGCAGCCGCAGCTTCGCCGATGGCGACGGCTATCTGCCGGCGGAGGGCGTGGGGGCGGTGCTGCTGAAGCCGCTGGCCGATGCCTTGCGCGATGGCGATGCGGTGCTGGCCGTCGTGAAGGCGAGTGCGGCCAACCATGCCGGCCATTCCGCCGGCTATGCGGTGCCCGGCGCCGAGGCGCAGGCGCGGCTGATCGAGGAGAATCTGCGCGCCGCCGGGGTGGATGCGCGCACCATCTCCTATGTCGAGGCGGCCGCCAACGGCTCCGCCATCGGCGACGCCATCGAGTTGCGCGCGCTGACCCGCGCCTTTCGCGCCTTCACGGCGGAGACGGGGTTCTGCGCCATCGGCTCGGTGAAGGCCAATATGGGCCATGCCGAGGCGGCGTCAGGCATGGCGCAGCTGACCAAGGTGCTGCTGCAGCTTCAGCACCGCGAGCTGGCGCCCTCGATCCAGCCGGGCGCGCCGAACCCGAAGGCCGATTTCGCCGGCACGCCCTTCGTGCCGCAGGCAGCGCTGGCGCCCTGGCCGGCGCCGGTGATCGACGGTGTCGCGCAGCCGCGCCGGGCGACCGTCAGCTCCTTCGGGGCCGGCGGCTCCAACGTGCATCTGGTGCTGGAGGAAGCGCCGGTGCAGCCGATACCCGTTGCGGATACGCCGCGCCGGCGGCTGTTCCCGGTCTCCGCCCGCACACCGGAACAGCTGACGCAAATGCTGGCGGACCTTACGGCATATGTGCGGGCCAACCCGGATATCTCGCTCGCCCGCCTGTCGCACACGCTGCGCCATGGCCGGGAGGCGATGGAATACCGGGCGGAGATTGTCGCCACGACCCATGCGGAATTGCTGGCGGGGCTGGAAAATGCGCGGCCCGGCCAGCAGGCACATGAAATCGTGCCGGAAGAACAGGTCGAGGGACCACCGCTGGTGCTGCCCGCCTATCCTTTCGCGCGGGAACGGCACTGGATCGGCGCGGCGGCGATTGCGCCGGCAGCGCAGCCGGTTTCCGTTACGGATGATGTGCTTGGCCTCATTGCCGGGGTGCTGGCGGCGGAACTCGGGGTCGTCGCCACCGAGATTCGCGCCGATGCCGAATTCCGCGCGCAGGGCGCCGATTCCATGGCGTCGTTGCGGCTGATCCATAGTCTGCGCGAGGCGACCGGCGTCGAGATCGGCCATGCCGATCTGGAACGGCTGGGCACGCCCGCGGCCCTTGCCGGCTGGGTCGAGGCGCGGCGCGGTGTGACGGTTCGGGCACCAGAAGAAACCGCAGCAATCCTGCCGCCGGAACAGTGGCAATCGCCGCTCAGCGAGGGGCAGCGCGCGCTGTGGGTCTGGCAGGCGCTGTATCCGGACAGCGCCGCCTACAACGTGCCGATGGGTTTTAGCCTGTCCGGCATCGACCGCACCGCGCTGGCGCGTGCCTGTAGCTGGCTGCTGTCGCGCTTCCCGATGCTGACCGCCCGCCTTCTCGACGATGGGAACGAGGTACGCCTGGCCGGCCAGAAACCCGGCACAATTCTGCGCGAGATCGCTGTGCCGGCTGGGGTCGATCCGCTGGCAGAGGCGAAGCGTCGGGCCGCGCTGCCCTTCGATCTGCGCGAGGAGCCGCCGATCCGCTTCGAGCTGCTGCGCCCTGCGGTTGCGCCTGAAGGCGACGGGCTGCTGCTGATCGTCGCCCATCACATCGCCTTCGACGGCATGTCGGCGCTGGTTCTCTCCGGGCTACTGGGCGAGGCCTATGACCGGTTCCGGGCGGGCGGTGCCCTTGCAAACCCAACAGCGGCGGATTATGCCGATTTCGTCGGTTGGGAACGGGGTTTCATGGCCTCGCCGAAGGGGCAGGCGCAGCTTGCTTACTGGCGCGAGCGGCTGGCCGGCGACTTGCCGGTGCTGACGCTGCCCGAGGAAAAAGCCCCGGCCCTGACGGGTGGTGTCGCCGAACCGGCGCATCTGGAGCGCCTGCTGCCGCCCGAATTGGTGGCCCGCGCCCGTGCCGTGGCGGCGCGGCTGGGCGTCACCCCATCAGCCTTCTTCCTAGGTGTGTTCGCGATGCTGCTGCACCGGCTCACCGGGGAGACGGATATCGTCATCGGCATGCCGGTGCTGCGCCGGCCCGAGGCCCGTTTCGCGCGTTCCATCGGCTTCTTCGCCAACATGGTCGCGGTGCGTGCCACCGTGGCGGGTGGCGCATCGGCGGCCGAGCTGCTGCGCGATGTGCAGGCGCAGGTGACCGGGGCGCTGGACAATGCCGATTACCCGCATGCCGCCGTGGCGCGCGCGGTGAAGGGGCGCGCTGATGGCCAGCCGCTCTATCGCGTCAGCTACGCCTATCAGAATTTTCTCGGCAGGCCGGTGGAAGCCGAAGGCGCCGCCCTGACCCCGCTCGACGGGCTGCGGCAGCAGCCGGACGGGTCGCTCGGACTGGAACTCTACGAAATGGCGGACGGGCTGCGGCTGGTCGCCGGCTATGATGCGGCGCGGTTCGATGGTTCTGCCATTGCCCGGCTGCTGGAACGCTTCGCCCTGCTGGCGGACGCGCTCTGCGCCGATGCCGATCTACCGGTGGCGTCCCTCGACATGCTGCGACCGGGCGAGCGGACGCGGCTGCTGAAGCGCTGGGCGCGCGGCGAAAAGCTGGAACGGCGCAAGGGGAGTGTGGCGCAGTGGATCGCCGACACCGCTGCACGGCAGCCGAAGGCTGTGGCGCTGCAGATGGCGGAGGACGGCACCAATCTCACCTATCGCCGGCTGTGGCGCCGCGCGATGCGGCTGGCAGCAAGCTTGCGCGCCCGCGGTGTCGGGCGCGGCGACCGGGTCGCGGTGCTGCTGCCGCGCGGGCCGGAGTGCGTCGCCTCGCTGCTGGCCTGCCTCGCCTGCGGCGCAATCTGGGTGCCGCTGGATGTCGAGCAGCCCGAGGCGCGGCTGGCGCTGGTGCTGGCGGATGCCGATCCGGCGCTGCTGGTGACCGATGCGTCGGGCGCGGCCCGGATGCGCAGCCTTGCCGAGGACGTGCCGCCGATCCTCGATCTGGAGGGCGAGCGGCGGGCGGTCAAGGCGATGAAGCCGCTGGCGAAGCCGATGCGGCTGCGCCGGAAGGACCCGGCCTACATGATCTATACCTCCGGCTCCACCGGGCAGCCGAAGGGCGTTCTGGTGTCGCACGGCGCGCTGGCCGAGCATTGCGCGGCGGCGATCCAGTGCCTCGGCCTCAGCCGCAAGGATGCGGTGCTGCACTTCTCCCCGCCGACCTTCGATCCGGCGCTGGAGCAGATTCTGACCGCGCTGACAATTGGCGGCAGGCTGGTGATCCGGGGCGACGATCTCTGGTCACCCGCCGAGCTGATGCAGGTTCTGCGTGAGCATAAGGTAACCGTCGCCGATCTGCCGCCGGCCTATCTGCGCGAGGCGCTGCTGGCCTGGTCGGAAGCTGGAGAAACAGTTGAACCATCGGCGCTGCGGCTGCTGGTCGTCGGCGGCGAGGCGGCGCCGCCGGACCTGCCGGACCTCTGGCGTAGCGGGCCGCTGCACGGCGCGCGCCTGCTGAACGCCTATGGCCCGACCGAGACCACCGTGACCTGCACGCTGCACGAGGTTGAGCGGGAAGGACCGGTGGAGGGAGGGGCGGAAGAGGCGCTGCCCATCGGCCGCCCGCTGCCGGGTACCGAGGCCTATATCCTCGACCCGGCAGGGAATCCGGTGCCGGAAGGGGTGGCGGGCGAGCTGCATATCGGCGGGCGTCGTCTGGCGCTTGGCTATTTCCGCCAGCCCGGCCTTACCGAATCGCGGTTCGTGACGCAGCGTCTGCCAGGACGGCGCCGGGCGGTGCGGCTGTACCGCACCGGCGACCGCACCAGCTTCATCCCCGGCAGCGACGGGTTGATCGGCTTCCACGGCCGCATCGACCAGCAGGTGAAGCTGCGCGGCTTCCGCATCGAGCCGGGCGAGATCGAGGCGGCGCTGCGGGCCGGCGGGATGCGCGATGCCGCCGTGGTCGTACAGGGCACGGGTGCTGCCCAGCGGCTGGTCGCCTATGTCGTCACTGGTGCGGACGGGCTGCGCGAGGACGATCTGCGCCGCTGGCTGGCCGGGCGGCTGCCGTCTTACATGGTGCCCGCCGCCTTCATGGCGCTGCCCGCCTTGCCGGTGATGCCGAGCGGCAAGCTGGACCGCGCCGCGCTGCCGGTCTTGCCGGATGGCGAGACGCCGGAAATGGACACCAACCCGCTCGACCCGGTGGCGGCTGAACTGGCCGGCCTGTGGCGGGCCGTGCTGGATTTGCCGGAGACGACCGCCATCGGTGCTGCCAGCGACTTCTTCGCGCTGGGCGGCCATTCGCTGCTGGCGCTGCGGCTGCAGACGCGGGTCCGCCAGCATTTCGGGCGCGACCTGCCGATTGCAGCGCTGATCGCGGCGCCGATCCTGTCACACCAGGCCGAGATGCTGCGCGTGCCGACGCCGGCAGTACGAGTGTCAGAGGCAGAGACAAGGGACGGGCCAGCGCTGGCGCCGCTGCGGGCCGAAGGCGACCGGCCGCCGCTGTTCCTCCTCCATCCGGTCGGCGGGACGGTCGCCTGCTATCGCGATCTCGCCCGGCGGCTGCGCCCGGGGCGACCGGTGATCGGGGTGCAGGCCGCCGGCATCGATCCGGGCGAGCGGGTTTTCGCGGGTGATCTGCCGGAGATGGCTGCTGCCTATCTCGCGGCGTTGCGGTGCCACCAGCCTGACGGTCCCTATCATCTGGCGGGCTGGTCGATGGGCGGGGTGCTGGCCTTCGAGATGGCGCGCCAGCTGGCAGAGGCGGGCCAGCCTGTGGGCGCCGTGGCACTGATCGAGAGCTATACGCCGGCGCTGCTGCACAGCCTTGAGGGACCGCCGGATGAGCCGCAGGAGGTGCGGGAGGTCCGCGCCTTCGCCAGCGACCTTCTGGGTCTGTCCGAGATTCCGCCGCTGCAGGTGGCCGAAGGGCGCGATCCGTTCGCGGCGCTGCTGCTGTCGCCCTGGCTGACCGAGGCGCTGCCCGGCATGGATAGCGGCCAACTGCGCCGGCTGTTCGCGGTGTTCCGCGCCCATGGCCAGGCGCTGGCAGGCTATGTGCCACGGCCCTGCGCGGCTTCTGTTACCCTGCTGGCGGGCGAGGCGGTGCCGGTTACCGACCGGTCGCGCGGCTGGGCGGCGTTTGCCGGCGGCGGTCTCGATGTCCATGCGGTGCCGGGCGATCATCATTCCATCCTGCAGCCGCCGGGGCTGGATCTCTGTGCGGCGATTCTGGATGCCGCCCTGTCGCGTGCCGAGACGCGTGCCGAGACGGGCCGGCGCCGGGCGCGGCGCAAGGCCCAGAACGGTTAGGGGCGATTGATGGTTCAGGATCGAGGCTGGCGTCAAAGGGAGGGGCAACGCATAATGCCGGACACCAAGCGCCGAATGGGAGCAGTCGAGCTATATGTCTGACGATATTGAAGAAGACTATCTCGAAGAGGCAGACAGCGGCCGCTTCCATCGTCGGACAATCGCGGCGTTGCTGCTCATTGCGCTGCTGATCGCCAGTGTGTTGCTGTGGAACCGGATGGTGGTGTCGATCCGGTCCGGCGAATCCGGCGTGCTCTATCGCTTCTTCAGCGGTACCGAGATGGAGCAGATCTACGAGGAAGGCGTGCATCTGCTGTGGCCGTGGGACCGGATGTTCATATACGACATGCGCCTGCAGACCCGGGAGCGGGAATATTCCCTGCTGACCAGCAGCGGCCTGCCGGTGCATCTGAATGTCGCGGTGCGCTATCGCCCGGATATCCGGATGCTGCCGCTGCTGCATGTCGCCGTCGGCCCGGATTATCTGGAAAAGGTGGTGTTTCCCGAAACCGAGGCGGTACTGCGCCGCGCGGTCGGCCAGTACGGGCCGGAAGAGGTCTATACCAGCAAGCGCGGTTTCCTCGAATCCATCGTCGTCAGCAGCCTGTCGAAGGTCGAGAGCCGCTATATCCTGATCGACGATGTGCTGGTGAAGTCGGTCGATCTGCCAGTGCCAGTGCGCGACGCCATCGAACAGAAGCTGGTGCTGGGCGAGCAGGAAAAAGCCTATGAATACCGGCTGGCCATCGAGCGCAAGGAGGCCGAGCGCAAGAAGATCGAGGCCGGCGGTATCCAGGAATATCAGCGCCGGGTGGGCGAGACCCTGACCCAGGATCTGCTGCGCTGGCAGGGCATTCAGGCGACGCGCGAGCTGGCGACCTCCAACAATGCCAAGACGGTGGTTATTGGTGCTGGCAAGGATGGCCTGCCGCTCATCCTCGGCGACCGGTAGCGGCAATGCGGCGTATTCGTGCAATAGCCTCCCGCGTGGCTGGCGACTGGACCCTCGCGTCCTGGCTGCTGTCCGGGCTGGTCGTGGCGGCGGTGGCCGGCATGGCGGCTTTTCTGTATCTCGGCCCGCAGCGCCCACAGCCCGCCCTGGCCGGCGAGCGCTTCAAGATCGTCGTGGTCTATCCCGACGACCCCAGCAGCCGGCAGTTTCTGGAGGGAGTCCGGCTGGCGGTTGACGAGGTGAATGCCGGGAACGGTATGGCCGGCGCCTATCTCGAAGCGGTCTATGCGCCGGAGGAACGCTTCACCGACAAGATGAAGCTGAGCGATGTGGTGGAGCGGACGATGGCGCTGGCGGGGCGCATCGCGCGCGACCCGGACGTCATGGCGGTCGTCGGCCATGGCTATTCCGCAACGGCGGTGCCGGCCAGCGCCATCTATAATCGCGAGAACAAGCTGTTTTTTGCCACCCATGCCACGGCGACCTCGCTCAGCAATCTGCAGTTCAGCAATCTGTTCGCCTTGCAGCCCAACAATGCCGACATTGCGCGCGTGATGGCGCATTTCGCCATGTCGCAGGGCATGCGGCGCTTTGTCGTGCTGTCCGACAGCAGCGGATACGGCACGGAGACGACGAATCAGTTCCGCAGTTTCATCGCCCAGGAGGGCGGCGAGATCCTGTATCGCGGCGCTCTGTCGGCCGAAGGGCGCTCCGTCGATGACCTGCTGCTGTTCATTCTGGAAAACAGCCTGTTCACGGCCAACGAGATCGATGCGTTTTTCATCACCACCAATTCGATCGAGGATGCCGGCGAATTCATCAGGCGCGCCCGCATGCTGGGCCTCAGCATGCCGATATTGGGGTCGGAGAATCTGTTCGCCCGCGCGCTTGAAGACTCGGTGGGGCTGGAGAACATGCATGATGTCGCGGCGGTGTCGCTCTATGACGATAATAGCGACAGCGCGATCGCACGGCGTTTCTCAGTGGATTATGAGGTCCGCTATGGCGAGCGGCCGGACCTGTTTGCCGCCACTGGCTATGATGCGATCAAGCTACTGGATTATGTTGTCGATCTAACCGGCTCGCGCGATGTCGATACGCTGGAGGACAAGCTGCGGGTGATGCGCTACGAGGTTCCCTTCGAGGGCGCAACCGGCCGAATCTCCTTCGACAGCACCGGTCTGATTACCGACACCGAAACCTTTATCGTTTATCATAATGGAAAGAGTTTCGGGACGGTGGCAAAGTACCAAAAGCCTTTCGTGTGGCACGGCTCAAGCGCGCCGTCTCATAGCGGACCGCCATCGGCAATCGTCAAGGATTACATGCGATGACCTTTTTCTTGCATCCCGCAGTGCTTGTAACCTGGATCGGCGCGAGCTGGCTGATCGGCATTCTCGGCCGCAACAAGCGGTTCGGCTTTCTGGGGAATTTCCTGATCGCGTTCCTGTTCAGCCCGGTGGTCGGCGTGATCGTGCTGCTGGCCTCCGACGACAGGGTCGGTAAACGGGCAAAGCTGCTCTAGCCTCGCAGCCAGGAGCATTAAGACCGGGGGCGTTAAGCCTTGGAACAACGCTAAGCCTGGGAACGCAAAAACGCCGCCGTCCCTTGCCGGGGCGGCGGCGTTTGCCGTTTGGCTGATCGCTGGAAGGCGCGGCCGAAATCAGGCGGCGGGCGCTTCCTCGAAATCGGCTTCGGCGGAGCGCTTGCGGGCTTCGGCCTTGACCTTGGCGGCCAGCTTCTTGCCCTTCTCGAACTGCTCCTCGTAATAGCCGCGCATGCTCTCGACATCGAAGTCGAAGACCGTGCCGCCCTCCTCGAAATGCTTCAGATAGGCGCGGCCAACGGCGTAGGTCGAGCCGCCGGCGATAGCCGGCATCGAGACCATGCCCAGCATCCAGCCGATGCCCGGGATCGCCTTGGTCATGCTGATCGCGACAGCGGCGCCGACACCATAGCCGAGCACGCCGCCGGCCAGCGCGGTGATGACGTTGCGCACGGCGCGTTCGGAGAACGGCGTTCCGTAAAGCTGCGAAAGCTTCTGGATCATGCGCAGCTGGATCGCCGTAACGGCGGCGATGTCGAACAGCGGAACCGGCACGATGGCCGCCGCGACCGAGGCGATCACGTAGCTCTTGATCTTGCTCTCGCCGCTCAGCGCGCGCGCCACGTCGTCGGAGCCGGCAACAGCGGCTGTCTTGGTATCGGCGTTGGTGCCGCTTTCGGTGGATTTCGTGGCCATCAGCTCTCTCCCGTTGTTCCCCCGCCCGCCCGAGACGGGCCGGAGGCTGGTTCCAAGATCGGGGCGGACGGCACAATGCCGGGCAACCCTGTGGGCAACCCCGCCTGGCCAGCGCATCCCGCCCCTTGCCGCCAGCCCGCCTAATTCTTTCCGGCCGCCAAATATTAGCGGACAGATACAGCGGACGGTACCGCTTCGGCGCCGCGATGGAAAGAGGGTAAATGTCCTGATGGCTCTGTTTCATCAATCCTTTACATGCCGTTTGAGCGATCGCTGGCGGCGGCTTGCCGATCCGTGCCCGCCGTGCGATCCCTGTGGGACGGCCCTGTGCGCGGGCCAAGAGGGCAGACGACAATACGGAAAAAAGGAATGAGTGCCGGCATGACAGACGCCAATTCCAGACGCCCGGTGGTGTTCTGCTTCGCCGGCCAGGGCGCGCAATATTTTCGCATGGCGGCGGATCTGTACGAGCAGGAGCCGGTGTTCCGCGACTGGATGCGGATCGGAGACGCGCTGCTGCGGGAGCGGTTCGGCTATTCGCTGATTACGGAAATCTACGGGCCGGACCGCCGCATCGGCGATCCGTTCGACCGGCTGGCGGTCAGCCATCCGGCGCTGTTCCTGGTGCAGTATGCGGCGGCGCGGGCGGTGATGCAGCGCGGGCTGCGGCCCGACCTGCTGCTGGGTGTCAGCCTGGGTGAATTCGTCGCCATGTGTGTCGCCGGCATGATGCCGTTCGAGGAGGCGCTGCTGCATGTCGCCGACCAGCCGGCCCGGTTCGAGGCCAGCTGTCCGCCCGGCGGCATGATCGCGGTGCTGGCGCCGCCTGCGCTGCAGCAGGAGACGCCGGTGCTGGCGCAGAACAGCGAGATCGCGGGCATCAGTTCCGACGGGCATTTCGTGCTGTCGGCGCCGGCCGCGGCGCTGGCACCGATCGAGGCGGAACTGCGCGCCCGGGCGGTCGCCTTCCAGCGCCTGCCGGTGGGCTTCGCCTTTCATTCGCACTGGATCGATCCGGCGGCGGAGTCCTGCCGCGCCGCCTCTGCCGGGCTGCGCTTCGATCCGCCGTTCTGGCCGTGCTGGTCGAGCTGCCTGGGCGGCCCGCTGGACCCTGCCGCGCTGCCGCCCGACTTCCTGTGGCGCATCGTGCGCGCGCCGATGGATCTGAGCGGGTGCTTCACAGCCTTGGAAGAAACGGGCGGGGCGCGCTATGTCGATCTCAGCCCGTCGGGCACGCTGGCCGCGCTGGCACGGCAGAACATGGCGGCTACATCCGCGTCTCAAACCCTGCCGCTGCTGTCGCCGTTCGGCGGTAATATGAAGCGGCTGGCGGGGCTGGCGGAGATCGCGCAGCTGTGACTGCTCCCGCTGAACGGGAGGCTTGCGGTCTCGGTGCTGTGTGGGGCTGTGCCGTCTGGTGGAATGGTGGGCGCGACAGGGATTGAACCTGTGACCCCTACGATGTCAACGTAGTGCTCTCCCGCTGAGCTACGCGCCCATTCCATGCGGCGTTCGGGTCCAAAACGGGCTGGTCCCTGAACGGAGCGAAGCGTTTAGCACCGCCGCGCCGCCAAGGCAAGCCCGACGAGCGCCCTGCCGCACGGTTTTTCGCAGCATCGTGCCGCGCCCCAGGAACCATTGCCAGAACCGCCCTCCGAAGCTGGCTGATGACAGACTCTCACCGTCGCCTTATCATCTTTCGCAATGGCACAAGACACGGCTTTTCCTGATCTTCCCGGCAGCGAATGGGGGCTGGGCGATGACAGCCTCGCGGCGGAGATCGCGCCGGCGTTCGAGGTCTTGCGCCCGGAGTGCCAGCGCCTGCCGCTGGTCTTCGCCTCGCCGCACAGCGGCAGCGTCTATCCGGAATCGCTGAAGGCCGCCTCCCGGCTCACCGATCACGCCCTGCGCAAGTCGGAGGATTGCTTCGTCGACGAGATTGTCGCCGCCGCACCCGGTCTCGGCGCGCCGCTGATCCGCGCGCTGTTCCCGCGCGTCTATGTCGATCCCAACCGCGAGCCGTTCGAGCTGGACCCGGCGATGTTCGACGGCCAGCTACCGGACTACGCCAATGTGCGTTCGCCGCGGGTGTCGGCGGGGCTTGGGACCATCGCGCGCATCGTCGCCGATGGCGAGCCGATCTACCGGGAAAAGCTGCCGGTGGCGGAGGCGATGCGCCGCATCTCCACCTGCTACCGCCCCTATCATGCGGCGCTGGCCGGGCTGATCGCGGAGACGCGGCAGCGTTTCGGCTTCGCGATCCTGGTCGATTGCCATTCCATGCCCTCCACCGGCCTGTCGCCGATCGGCAGCGGCCCCTACGAGCGCAAGGGCGGTTTACAGAAGGGCGGGCGTATCGACACGGTGCTGGGCGATTGCTTCGGCACCGCCTGCTCGCCGGCGGTGAGCGAGCGCTGCGAGGCGCTGCTGCGCGGGCTGGGCTATTCCGTGGTGCGCAACCACCCTTATGCCGGCGGCTACACCACCCGGCATTACGGCCGCCCGCGCGAGGGCGTGCATGCGATCCAGATCGAGATCAACCGGTCGCTCTACATGGATGAGCGGCAATTGCTCCGCAAGCCGCACCTCACGGTGCTGGCGGATGAGATGCGCACCCTGATCGAGGGGCTGGGCGAGATCAACCTGAACCTGCTGGCTGCCGAATGAATCTCGATACCGTTGTCGTCCGCGACGCCCTCGACTCCGACATCCCGACGATCCGCGCCATCTATGCCCATCATGTGCTGCACGGTCTGGCCAGCTTCGAGGAGGAGGCGCCCGACGAGGCCGAGATGCGGCGCCGCTTCCACAGTTACAGGGATGCCGGCTTTCCCTATCTCGCCGCCAAGCTGGGGGGAGATCTGGTCGGCTATGCCTATGCCGGCCAGTACCGGCCGCGCCCCGGCTACCGCTATTCGGCGGAGGATTCGGTCTATGTGCGCGAGGGGATGGCCGGCAAGGGCATCGGCCGTGCCCTGCTGTCGGCGCTGCTGACGCGCTGTACCGAGGCCGGGTTCCGGCAGATGATCGCGATCATCGGCGACAGTGCCAATCATGGCTCCATCGGGCTGCACAAGGCGCTGGGCTTCGAGAGGGTGGGCACCATCCGATCGGTCGGCTTCAAGCATGGCCGCTGGGTGGATAGCGTGCTGATGCAGCGCGCGCTGGGCGAGGGCGATTCCACCCTGCCGCCGCCGCGCTGACAGCGGCTTCTTCGCACATGCAAAAAAATGGGCCGTGCGGTTGCACGGCCCAAGTTTAGGGAGGAAACGCCCAAAAGTGCGTACGACAGAGGACAAGGTCATGTCGCACTGCAAAATATGATCCTCGTCTTTCGGCTTGTCAACGCATTCTCTTGTGAAAAAAGATAAGAAAATCATGGAATCCATAGCGCGTAATCCTGTGAAAGAATTAACTTTGCATTGCAGCATAATCGGTCGCGTGGTGCGGGGGACTCGGTAATCATCATTCGCATTCGCCCCGCCGCCATGATCGGCAGAACGCGTTCCGGCAGAATCCAGGTGGTTGCCTTCGGGCTGCATATGTTATTTTACTGAAGTGCCGGGCTTGCCTGGCACAGGCCAGAAATAACCAAGAAAACGGGCCCGCAAAATCGACGGCGTCCGCTCCCGCGAAAAGAACGGTTTCATAGGGTATTGCGACCCCGCTCAGCCGCGTGGGGTTGCCTTGATGTGGGGTTCGGCGGTGACAGAAAATGGCAAGCAGGCACCTGCGGCGGGGGCAGCCATGCAGGGGGACGTGCATGGGGACATGCAGGGAGAGCTGATCGGGCGGGCGCTCGACGCTTCGGATGTCGGGGTGGTGATCTATGATGCGGCGGACCGGCTGGCTTGCTGCAATTCCGCTTTCCGGCAGTTTTTCCCCGACTGGTCGCCGCATTTCCGGATCGGCCGGTTCCGGCGCGATATCCTGCACGATTGTCTTGCCTCCGGGATGCTGCCGCCGAAGGGCGTCGAATCGGGCGAGGACTGGATCGACCGGCTGGTGTCCGAACGGCGCCCGCCCTGGACCAATCCGGAGCAGCAGCTGGCCGACGGGCGCTGGCTGCGCGGCGAACTGAAGCTGCTGGAGGATGGCAGCATCCTCGTCACCCAGGTGGACATCACGGTCGAGAAACAGCGCGAGATGACTCTGCTGCTGCAGCGCAGCGAGGCGGAGCGGTCCGAGCGCAGCAAGACCGAATTCCTGTCGAACATGACGCATGAGCTGCGCACGCCGCTGAACGCGATCCTGGGCTTTTCCGAACTGATCATGAGCGAGGTGAACGGGCCGCTGGGCGATCCGCGCTATCGCGCCTATGCCGCCAGCATCCGCGAGAGCGGGGATTATCTGCTGTCGATCATCAACGATCTGCTCGACATAGCGAAATTCAATGCCGGCCGTACCCAGCTGGCCGAGGCGCGGGTCGATCTCGCCGGCATCGTCGCGGCGGTGGCGCGTATGATCGAGGGGCGGGCCCAGCATGGCGCGATCGATTTCCACGTCGCGCTGGAGCCGCCGACCCCGGACCTGCTGGCCGACGAAAGACAGCTGAAACAGATGCTGCTGAACCTGGCCTCGAATGCGGTGAAGTTCACGCCACCCGGCGGCGAGGTCCATATCGCCGGCGTGATGACGGAGGAGGGCGGCTACGCGCTGACGGTCCGCGATACCGGCATTGGCATGGCGGAGGCGGATATCCCGGTGGCGCTGGCGCCGTTCGGGCAGATCGATTCCTCGCTGGCGCGCGGCCATCACGGCACCGGGCTTGGCCTGCCGCTGGTGAAATCGATGATCGAAGCGCATGGCGGCCGGCTGCTGCTGGTCAGCCGCCCCGGCACGGGCACCACTGCGACCCTGCTGTTCCCGGCCCGCCGCGTGCTGACCGACCGCGCCGCCCCCGCCGGCGAACAGACGGCGAAGTAGGGGGCTCCTACCCGAACGTCGCCTGCGCCTGCATGCCGAGATAATTGCCCGGCCCGGCGATCCACAGATCGGCGCCGCCGTCCTTCGGCGTGCCGTTCACATGGAAGGGCGCGGTATCGAACACCGGACTCATGCCACGGAAAGAGAAGCCGGTCAGGAGCTTCTCCGGTGCCTCGCGGCGCACCAGGTCGAGCAGCAGCGTCGCCATCAGCGGCCCATGCACGATCAGGCCGGGATAGCCTTCCACCTGCGTGACATAGGGGTGGTCGTAATGGATGCGGTGGCCATTGAAGGTCAGCGCGGAATAGCGGAACAGCAGCGGCGGCGTCGGCACCAGCTCGCGTGACCACACGGCCTCCGTGACCGGGGGGGCGGCGGGCGGCTGCTTCGCCTTCTCCGCCTCGCTGGGCCAGCCGCGATAGACGATATCGTGCTCCTCGACGATGGCGACACCCTCGGCACCGGCGATCTCGTGCTTCACCGTTACGAACACCAGCGGCCCGGTGCGGCCTTCCTTCACGGCAACCGACATCACCTCGGAGGTGCGTGTGGCACGCTCGCCGATGGCCAGTTTCTTCAGGAACTGCAGCCTGCCGCCGGCCCACATGCGGCGCGGCAGCTCGACCGGCGGCAGGAAGCCGCCGCGCTGCGGATGGCCGTCCTCGCCGAGCTGGCTGGTGCGCGCCGCCTCGTGGAAGAAGATCCAGTGCGCGCCCGGCGGCAGCGGGTCGCCTTCCTTCGGCTTCGCGTCGTCACGGTCCAGCGTGGCGTTCCAGGCATGGACGGCCCAGGCGGCGAGGCGCTCGTTCACCTCCTGGCGCTTGCCGATCCAGCCCTGCAGCTTCTCTGCGTCGATGCTCATGCGGTGAACTCCTTGCGGATGGCCTCGCTGTGCTGGCCGATGGCGGGCACCGGTTTCAGGCCGGGTGTCATGCCATCGGTGATGGCGGCAGGGGCGACGATCTCGACCGGCCCTTCCGGCGTCTCCACCGGCACCAGGCGCAGCGCCGGATGGCCCACCAGGTCGGCCACGCTGTTGACCGAGGCGAAGGCGATCTTCGCCGCTTTCAGCTTCTCCACCACGGTCGCGCGCGGCAGCGCCTTGAACACGCCTTCGATGGCGGCGCTCAGCGCCGGCCGGTTGGCGCAGCGCGCGACATTGCTCGAAAAGCGCTCGTCCGTGGCGAGGCCGGGCTGGCCCAGCACCTCGGCGCACAGCCTTGCCCATTCGCGCTCGTTCTGGATCGCCAGCATCACCTGCCCATCGGCGCAGGCATAGGCGCCATAGGGCTGGATGGTGGCATGGCCGAGGCCGATGCGGGCCGGCGCCGTGCCGCCATAGGCATATTGCAGATAGGGCACGTTCATCCAGTCGGCGAGGCCATCGAACAGCGACACCTTGATGGCGCTGCCCTTACCCGTCGTGCCGCGCCGAATGAGCGCCTCCAGCACGGCGGCATAGGCGTTCATGCCGGCGCCGATATCGCCGACCGACACGCCGACGCGGGCCATGCCCTCGGCCGTGCCGGTGACCGAGCACAACCCGCTTTCCGCCTGCACCAGCAGATCATAGGCCTTCATCTCGGCCAGCGGGCCGTCCTCGCCATAGCCGCTGATATCGACGGTGATCAGCGACGGGTGGCGTTTGCGCAATTCCTCCGCGCCGATGCCGGCGCGCGTCGTGGCGCCGGGGGCGAGGTTCTGCACGAACACATCGGCCTTCGCGATCAGCCGTTCCAGCAACGCCTTGTCGTCCGGGTTCTTGATGTCGAGCGTCAGCGATTCCTTGCCCCGGTTCAGCCAGACGAAATAGCTGGCCTGGCCTTTCACCGCCGCGTCATAGCCGCGCGCGAAATCGCCCTCGGCGCGTTCGATCTTGATGACCCGCGCCCCGGCATCGGCCAGCTTCGCGGTGCAGAGCGGGGCGGCGACGGCCTGTTCCAGCGCCACCACCAGCAATCCGTCCAATGCGCCCATCGACCCGCCCATCAGTAGGAACGCGGCAGGCCGAGCACATGCTCGGACAGGTAGGCATAGATCAGATTGGTGGAGATCGGCGCGATCTGATACAGCCGCGTCTCGCGGAACTTGCGCTCGATATCGTACTCCTCGGCGAAACCGAAGCCGCCATGCGTCTGCAGGCACATATCGGCGGCGGCCCAGGAGGCATCGGCGGCCAGCAGCTTCGCCATGTTGGCTTCCTTGCCGCAGGGAATCTTGCCGTCATACATCTGCGCCGCGCGCTCGACCATCAGCGCCGCTGCTTCCGACTGCGCATAGGCCTTGGCGATCGGGAACTGGATGCCCTGATTCTGCCCGATCGGGCGGTTGAACACCTTGCGCTCATTGGCGTAGTCGGTGGCCTTGGCGATGAACCAGCGGGCATCGCCGATACATTCCGAGGCGATCAGGATACGCTCCGCATTCATTCCATCCAGGATGTAGCGGAAGCCCTTGCCCTCCTCGCCGATCAGGTTCTCGGCGGGGACTTCCAGATCGTCGAGGAAGATTTCCGTGGTGGCGTGGTTCAGCATGGTGCGGATCGGACGGATGGTCAGCCCCTTGCCCAGCGCCTTCTTCATATCCACCAGGAAGACCGACAGGCCTTCGGTCTTCTTCGTCACCTGATCCTTCGGGGTGGTGCGGGCCAGCAGGATCATCAGGTCGGAATGTTCGGCCCGGCTGGTCCAGACCTTCTGGCCGTTCACGATGTATTTGTCGCCCTCGCGCACCGCCACGGTGCGGATCGAGGTGGTGTCGGTGCCCGCCGTCGGCTCGGTCACGCCGAAAGCCTGCAGGCGCAACTCGCCGGTGGCGATCTTCGGCAGGTACTGCTGCTTCTGCGCTTCATTGCCGTGCCGCAGCAGCGTGCCCATCGTGTACATCTGCGCGTGGCAGGCGGCGCCATTGCAGCCGGCCTTGTGGATTTCCTCCAGGATCGCCGCCGCTGCCTCGATGCCAAGGCCGCTGCCGCCAAACTCCTCCGGGATCAGCACGGAGAGGTAGCCGGCTTCGGTCAGCGCCTGCACGAACTCGGTCGGATAGGCGCGCTCGCGGTCCTTCTCGCGCCAGTATTCGCCGGGAAAACCGGCGCAGAGCTGGCGCACGGCCTCGCGGATTTCGGGGAAGCTCTCTTGCGTGGTGGCGTTGGCGGCTGAGCTGGTGGACATGGGGGGCGTTTCCTCTTTATCGGGCTTTGTCGGACAAATAGGCCGCCCGCACGATAAAGAAACGCTGTTGCCATGCAATATGAAACCGCCTTCCGCGCCAATCCGGGGGCGGGCCATGCGCGCAAGGCATGGCGGGGGGCATACCCCCCTCACCCGGTTCGCTTTGCTCACCACCCTCTCCCGCGAAGGGAGAGGGTTAAGTAAGCCACCTCAATATTTCCCTCTCCCCTGCGAGGCGGAGCTGGGTGAGGGGGATTTGTAGCCCTCAGAACGCGGAATTCGGCTGGGTGAGGAAGGTCTTTTCCTCCTCCGTCATCTCGCGGCCCAGCGCCGTGTTGCGGTGGGGGAAGCGTCCGAAGCAGGCGATGATGTCGCGGTGCAGGACGGCGTAATGGTGCCAGCTGGGATCGTCGGTCTCCTGGCTCAGCTTCTCGAACAGCGCGACGGAGCGGTCCTGGTCGGCCAGATCCTCGCTGTGTTCGAGGGGCAGGTAGAGGAACAGCCGCTGCAGGGGCAGCAGCTTGCGGTCATAGCCTTCGGCCAGCGCCATTTTCGCCAGTTCCAGCGCGCGCATGTCGCCATCGAAGGCGCGCGCCGTGCCCCGGAACAGATTGCGCGGGAACTGGTCGAGCAGGATGATGAGGGCGAGGCAGCCCTCCGGCTCGCCCTCCCAGGTGGAGAGGCCGCCTTCCAGCGCATCCTCCACCAGCGGCAGGAAGCGCTCGCGGATTTCCTCGTCAAAATCCTCGTTCTTCTCGAACCAGATTTGCCGTTTCTCGCTATAGGACGGTGCGTCCGGCTTGCCGAACCAGAAATCCAGAATGTCGCGCGGGGTCATCAGGGTCTCCATCGATTTTCCGCGATCATAGCCGACAGCGCGGCGTCGAGCGAGCGGGCGAAACCGGCCCCGTCCAGAAACGGGGCACCGGGCAGCGCCTGGCGGATCGTCGTACCGATAGTCCGCCTTTCCGCAGGATCGCCGATCAGCCGCAAGGCGATGCGCCGATACTCTCCGGTGTTTTTGGCGACAAGAGGGCCGAGTCCCAGCGGGTCCAGCCCAAGTGGGTCCAGCATTGCCGCCGCTTGGTTGCCGCGCTGGCTCACCCCCCGCATCGTGACGATGGGCAGGCCGGCGGCCAGCGGGTCCAGCAGGCTGGTGCAGCCGGCATAGGGGAAGGCATCGAGACAGAGGTCGGCCAGCCCGGCCAGTGCCGCGAGACTGCCGGCATCGGCGAACGGGCCGGCCAGCCGCACCCGCCAGCGTGCGACGCCATGCGCCAGTGCGCGGTCCTCGACATGCTGGCGGAAGCGCGCGACGGGCGGGTCGCCGCCGGCCCAGAACGGGTTAAAGGGGCTGAGCAGCAGCACACTGTTTTCCGTCTCCGCCAGCAGGCTAAGCCAGCATTCGAGCGCTTCATCCGTCAGCTTCATCAGATTGGCGGTGGAGAGCAGGAGGATCGCCTCCGCCGGGATGCCGAGATCGGCCCGGTTCAGCGCTGGCGCCTCCTGCGCCAGTCCGGGGGCGAAGCAGCAGAAGGGCCGGCCGAGCCGGGCTGGCTGTTCGGTGTACTGGTCATCGGCCTGCGGCGGTGTCTCGCTGCCGATCAACACATGCGTCATGCCGGGCAGGCCGGTGGTGACCGGGCTGGATGCCAGCGCGACCTGCACGGGGGCCAGGCGGTGTGCCGCCAGCCGGGCCAGCGGGTCCATCGCCGCCGCCACATTGCCGCCGATCAGCAGCACATCCAGCCGGTCGTTACGGAGCGCGGCCACCCGCGCCGCCAGGCTCAACCCGTCCAGCCGTTTCACTTGTCCTATTCTGAGCCGCGCCAGCGCCGCCATGTCGTCCTCATCGCCCGCCAGCGCATAGCCGGTGACGGCAAAACGATCGCGGTCCAGCCCGGCGACATGCGGCAGCAGGAAGCGCGTGTTCGGCCTGTCGTCCAGCCGCATCGCCAGCAGGCCGAGGCGGATCGGCCCGTTGCCGCGCCTCGGCGGTGTCCATTCTTCCGCCCTGGCAAAGCGCGCGATCAGCTTTCCGCGCCGCTGCATCAGGGGCTTGAGGTCGCCGGTCCCGGCGAAAGCGGCATGCAGGCGGAGATCGTCCAGCAGCGCGAAACCATCATCCTGCCGCTCCGGCGGTGCGGTCTCGATGGCCTGCAGCAGAGTTTCCGCCCAGCGTGCCCAGCGGTCCGGGTCGCCCGGTTCGCGGAAGAAATCCGGCCCGCGTGCCAGCGTGCGGAACAGCGCCGGCCCCAGCCAGTAGGGCAGGTCGGATATCGGATCGAGCGGCGGCAGGCGGTACGGCTCGGTCAGCAGCAGCCCTGCCAGCAGGGGCGCGGGGTGGTCGGCGGGGCTTGCGGCATGGCGCAGCCTCGCAACAGCCTCGTCCAGCAGATCCGGCGCTTCCGGCCAGCGCAGCGGCGGGGTGTCCAGCGCGGCGAGCAGCGGCTTTCCTTCCGGTCCAAGGAACGCCGCCTCCGCCTCGGAAGGGCTGCGGGCCAGCCAGCGCCTTGCCAGCGCGATGCGGCGGAAAGCGGGCAGGGTCGCGCTCATTCTCGCACCTCATAGCCCAACAGGTCGAGCGCCTGCCGGTAACGCCGGTCGCGGTTCAGCCGGTGCAGGATATGCGGCGGTGCCGGGCGCGGCTCCAGCCGCTCTATTTCCGCCGAGGATGCCGCCCGCCCCGGCACGCCGCCGGTGCTGAACTGCGTAGTCTCGCGCCAGCCCTCCAGCCGCGCGGGATCGAAGGCAAGGTCCAGTTTCCGGCACAGCTCTTCCATGCCGCCGGCCGGATCGGCGGCAATATCCTCATAGCGCACGAAGCCGATTGCCGCCGCCATCACCGCGAAACCTTCGATGCCGTCCAGCCAGGCTTCCAGCTCGGCCTGACGGGGCGGGCGGCCCTCGGCGGCCAGCATGGCGGCGAGGCTCAGCCACTGGTCGAGCGGATGGCGGACGGTGGCGGTGCGGATCAGCGTGAACCGTCCGGCCAGCGCCTCCACCTGTGCCGACGTCAGCGCCGGTTTCAGCCCCAGGCCCAGCGGCATGAAGTCGAGATGGCTCCAGTCACGGATCAGCAGGGGCCGTCTTTTGCGCCGGGCGTTGGCGGCGGTCAGCGCGAGGGCGTCGGTGTAGGGCAGCGCGTCACGTCCCAACAGATCGTCCGCGCCGATCAGGCCGAACCAGTCGCGCGCCTGTGCCAGCGGGTCGAGAGTGGCCCAGCCCAGCGGATGCACTTCGCTCAGCACCGCCACGCCCTGCGCCAGCATCAGCCGGTTGACCAGCGTGCCGCCGCTGCGCGCCAGTTGGTGCAGGAGCCGCAGTTTCATAGAATCACCGGCGACAGGGTGAAGCCGGCCAGTGACAGGCCGCTGTCGGCGGTCAGCGCGATGCGGTCGCAGGGCGGCAGATAGGCAATGCCGTCGCGCAACGCGATATCCTGTCCGCCGGCGATGAGGCGCGGCGGTGCCTCCGCCTGCATGCCGTCCAGAACCAGCAGATGCCGGCCCGCCAGCGGCTGGCGCAGGAAGATCGTCCCGGCCCGGCGCGGCGTCAGGCGGAACAACCCGTCTGCGATCTCCCAGCCGGTTGCCAGCAGCGGCGACGCGGCGTCGATACGGATCGTGCCCGCCGCCGGATGCAGGGCGAAGCGCGACAGCGCCACGCCCAGCGGGCGCGGATCGCCGGGGGCCATGTGCGGCGGCGCATACAGGGCGATATCGGCAAGGCCGCCGGCCAGCAAAGCCTCCGGGACCGCCGCGCGCAGCAGCGCGGCCTCGGCCGGATCGGGCGCCAGCAACAGACGGTGCGGGACGGGCCTGCCGCCGATCTCAAGGCGCAGCCCCTCCCGCGTGCCGGGCGGCAGATGGCGCAGCGCCAGCTCCAGCACCCCCGGCCCGGCGAAGGGTACGGGCAGGGCAAGCCGCGCCGCTTCCCCGCCCACCGACCAGCGCCAACCGGCCGCCTCCGTCGCGTGCCAGCCTTCGCCGAAGCCCTCCGACCGGGCATCGCCGCGCAGTGCCTCCGCCGCCAGCGGATCGGCCTGCGCCTCCTCCTCCATGATCTCGCGGAACAGCATGTCCCAGCAGGCGGCGGCGCGCCGTCCGAAATCCGCCGGATCGAGGAAGGGGGCCGCCTCGATGCGCGCCAGGATGCGGCTGCGCCAGCGTTCCCGCGCCCCGGAATCGCCCGCCAGCGCCACTGCGATATCGGCGTAAGCTGCCGGATCGCTTGCCACCAGCTCGTCAAGCCCGCCCAGCCCTAAGGGCCGCAGCAGCGCCGCCCCCTGCTTTTCCTTCTGTGCCGCGCCGTCCAGCGCCACCACCGGCGTGCCGGCGCGCAGCGGGTCGATCAGGCTGGCGCAGCCGGCATAGGGGAAGGAATCGAGGAAGATATCGGCCCGCCGCGCCAGATGGGCGAGTGCCGCCCGCTCGCGGAACGGCCCGGCCACGGCAATGCGGCGCGGGTCGAGGCCGTGCGCCACCGCCGCGTCGCGCATCCAGTGCAGCATCGCGCGGCCCGCCACCGGCACCGACCAGCCGGGATTGCCGGGCAGCAGCATCAGTATCGTGCCGGGCGCGCGCTCCAGGATCGACAGCCAGCACTCGCGCAAGACGGGGTTCAGCTTGGCCGCATGCGCCGCCGCCAGCAGCAGGGTCGCGGAGCCGGCAACTGCCCGGCGCAGGTCGGCCACCTGCCGGTCGATCAGATCGGCCTCGGGCGGGCGGTTGACGGGCAAAGGCGGTTCGACGAAACAGACCGGCAGCCCTTCCATTAGCAGCGGTTTTTCGCTGTAGCGCCCGGCGATATCGCCCGCCTCCGCTTCCGCCGAGGTCAGGAACCGGTCGATCCCCGGCAGGCCGGTGCTGGCCGGGCTGGCGATGGTGGCCACCTGCCGCCGGGCGAGGCGCTGGCAGGCCAGACGCGGATAGGTGCCGGCGCGGCCCAGCAGATTGTTGGCGAAGACCAGAATATCGAGGTCGAAACCGCGAATGTAGTCCGCTCGTTCCGGCTCCGGAACGCCCGACAGGTCGAGGATGCGCTCCGCCATGCCGGCATGGGCGCGCGCCGCGTCTGAGCGGATGCCATGCAGCAGGATCAGGAAGCTTTCCGTGCGGGTGCGGTCCAGCCCGGCGAGGAAGGGCAGCAGCGCCCGGGTCTCGGTACGGTCCCCGGCATCCAGCGCGATGAAGCCCAGCCGCATCCGCCCCGGCTTTCGCGGGTGTAGCGTTGGCCCGGCGATGCCAGCCGCCAGCGCCAGCAACCGGCCGCGTCGCGTCAGGGTCTCCCGGTCGGTACGGCTGCGGAAATGGGCGAGGAAGTTGCTGCCCTCCAGAAAGGCGCGCAGCAGCGCGCGGGCCTCGGGATGCTGTGGGTTGTCCAGCACGCGCGTCTCTATCCAGCGGATCAGATCGACGAACCAGGCCTCGCGCCGCGCGGTTTCGGCCTCGTCTTCGTCCAGCGGCAGGCCGGTATCGAGCAGGGCGCGGGTGACCGGCTCCAGCAAGGGCGGCGGGCAGGCCTCCAGCGCAGCCAAATCGGGCAGGCAGCGATGCGGCCAGTCATAGAGCAGCCGGGCCAGCAGGCCGGGCCAGAAGCGCGCATCGGCGGGCATCGGGAGATCGGGCGGCGGATCGTCCTCCCCCGGCAGGGCACGCAGATTCTGCGCGGCCACCTGCCGGTACAGCGCCCCCAGCTCGCCGCGCAATGCGGTCGCCAGCCCGAGGGGCGGGATGTCGGGCAGGATGAGCGCCAGCCGCCGCCGTGCCTCTTGCCAGGCGGCTTCGGTCACGTCGTCGGGCAGAGGCCGCAGCGCCGGGATCATGCCGGCACCTCCGCCCCGAAAAGCGCGCGGTTGCGTGCCCGCACTTCCGCCTGCCAGCGTTCATGCACGCCCGGCGGCGCATCGGACAGGCCGCCGCCCTGCCGGCGGTAGCGCGTGCCGATCATCCCGGAATGCCGCCACACGGCGGCAAGGGCGGATAGCCGCAGCTTGAAATCCCAATCCTCATAGAGCGGCAGATCGTGGGCGAAGCCGCCAGCCTCCAGATAGAGTGCCTTCGGCAGCAGCAGGTCGCGCGGGATCGGCGCGGTGCGGCGGGCGAACCAGCCGCTGCGCTCCGCCCTGTCCAGCGCGCCATAGAGCGACAGCGACCAGCGCCCGGTTTCGGCTCCCCAGGCATCGGTCAGTGCCACGTCGGAAAAGCCGATGGCGGGCGCCCGGCCCGCGAAGGGCGCCACCGCCGCCCATTCCGCCGCATGCTTGCCTGCTGGCATGACATCGTCGCCATCCAGCGTGACGATCCAGTCCGATTTGGTGTCACGGATGGCAAGGTCGCGGTTCGCGCCCGGCCCCAGCCGGCGCTCGCGCAAGATCGGGCGGATGCGCTTGTCTTCCGCCGCGCGGCTGCGGATCAGATCGCGCGAGCCATCGGTAGAGGCGTCGTCGGCGACCACGATCACCTCGAAGGGCAGGCTCTGCGCCTGCGCCGAGGCGATGGCCTGCGCCAGATAGGGGGCGTTGTCGCAGGAGGCCAGGATGCAGGCGCGGATGCTCATGCGCGCCTCCCCGTTTCTTGCGATTTGGTTCCGTGCGATCCTGAATCATGCGGATCAGCCTCGTCATGCCCTCCTTCAATCAGGGCCGTTTCATCGGTCAGGCGCTCGCCAGTGTGCTGCCCGGGCTGGGGGACCAGCCGAACGCGGCCGATGAGCTGATCGTCCTCGACAATCTCTCGACCGACGGCACGGCGGATGTGCTGACCGGCCTCAATGCCCGCTATCCGGACCGGCTGACCGTATTGCGCACGGCCGATGGCGGGCAGGCCGAGGCGCTGAACCGGGGTTTCGCGCTCACCAGCGGCGATCTTGTGGGCTGGCTGAATGCCGATGATGCGCTGGCCGATGGCGCGCTCGCCCGCATGCGTGCGCTGTTTGCTGCCCGGCCCGATCTCGCGCTGGCGCATGGGGCGGCGCGCTGGATCGACGCGGAAGGTCGCGATCTCGGCGCCTATCCGGTGCGGCCGGACGGGCAGACATACGATTTCCGCGAAGGCTGCTTCGTCTGCCAGCCGAGTGTGCTGCTGCGCCGCGCCGCCTTGCAGGCGCTGGGGCCGCCAGCGGGGATACTCGATGAGGGGCTGGAAACCGCGATGGACCTCGATCTCTGGTTGCGGGCGTGGGCGCGCTATCCGGGGAAGATCGGCTTCGTGCCAGAGGTGCAGGCCCTGCAACGCCTGCATGGCGGGGCCAAGACCGAGCGGCTGCGCGCTCTCGTTTTTGTGGAATCGATGCAAGTGCTGCACCGGCACGGGCTGGGCGTGCCGGAACGCTGGCCGCTCTCCTATGCCGAGGAGGTGGCGGCGGGCACCGCGCCGGCAGACGGCTGGTCCGCGGTGCGCGCGGCCTATGGCGCCGCCGCCGGCCCGGATGCGTTGGCGGCACTCGATTCGCGGATCACTGCCAATCCGGCGTTCGCGGCGCTTTACAGCCATCCCAGCTCCTCCAGCCTGGCGCGATAGCGGCGGCCGGCGGCTTCGGGGCTGTAATCCCGCCGGATCCGCGCCTGCCCGCGCGCGGCGACGGCACGCGCTGTAACCGGATCGTCCGCCACCTGCCGCATCAGGCAGGCGGCATGGGCGATATCCGGTTCCGCCCAGTGCTGGCCCTCGGCAAAGGGATAGGCGCCGGGCGGCACGGGAATGAGGGTGTATTCGACGGGAAAGCCGGTCTCCGTCGTCAGGTAATCCGCCGTGCCGGACCAGTCGGTGGCGATGACCGGCAGGCCCAGCGCGAGGGCTTCCGCCGGGATACGCCCGAACCCCTCGGCCCGGTGCAGCGAGAGATGCGCGTCGCAACAGGCCAGTAGCGCCTCGGTGTGCGCGCGGGGCAGGCGGCGGTCCATCAGCCGGATACGTGGATCGCCGGCGATGGCGTCATGCAGTTCCGACTCAGGAGGTAAATTCATCGCCTTCAACACCAGGCCGACATCCGGTCGCGTCGCAGGAAAGGCGGCCTGAAACGCCGCGATGGCGCCCAGCGGATTCTTGCGCGCCAGCGTGGAATTTCCGTCGAAGCCGGCATGGAACAGGAAGGTATCTTCCGGCAGGCCGAAATCGGCGCGGGAGAGATTGGCAGGGGAAACCGATACGGCAGGCGGCAGATGCCGCACCGGCACCGGCGCATCGTTATAGGAGTCGGCGGTGAAGGCGCTGGCGGCCCAGAGTTCCCCGACCAGATCGGCGGCGGCGGCGAACCGGTCTGGCCAGCGCGGCAGCTCCCATGGCCACAAACCAATGACATTACGCCCCTCCCAGAGAGCCGCGCCTTCGCGGGCGAACAGCTCCAGGCTGGCAAAGCCGGTCAGGCACAGCAGGGTCGCCGCATAGGGCGGGGCGTCGCTCAGCAGGCCGCGCAGGCTGTCATCCGCCGCATCGCCTGGCACCGGCACGTCCAGCACCGCGACCGGCACCCCGGCGGTCTGCAGCGCGCGGACCGCCATCCGGCAATCCTCACCGATGCCGAGCGCGCCGCGCGCATGGCCGACGATGGTGACGCCGCCCTTGCGCAGGCGGAAAGGTGCGCGCCGGACGGACGGCGCCGCCAGCGCCGGCACCTCGTCCGCGCCGTGGGTGCGGCACCAATTCTCGAACGCTGCGCCATCGGGATCGGCGAAGGCGGCCTGCAAATCGGGCCGCGCTGCATGCACCGCCCGGCGCAGCGCCGGCCCGTGCCAGTCCGGGTTTCCGCGCAGGGCGGCATAGTCGCGGCTTCCGTCCAGCAGGCACCAGGCCAGGAAGTCGCTGGCAGCCGGATGGCGGGCCGTCACATCGGGACGCAGTTGCCGCAGCGCTGTCATCAGCCGGGTGAGGGGCAGGACGGTATCTTGCGGCTGGTCCGGTTCCGGGTCGTGCAGCCTGTGCCAGCGGGGTGGCGCTTCGCCGCGCAGCAGGTCGGCCAGCGCTTGCTCCGCTGACAGGAAGCGAGTCACCAGCGGTAGCCATTCTGCCGGCAGATGCCGGCCCAGCTCGGATAGCGGGTGCAGGGCGGAGGGGGCGATGTCGGTCACGTTCTCATCGCGTGCCGTCAGACGGAGGAGCGTGGCCGCTTCGCCAGTTTCCAGCAGCACCACCCAGCAAGGCAGGCCGGCGGCACGGGCCGCCACATCCAGATGGTTGCGCAGCCGCCAGGACCGCGCCGGGCTGCCATCCAGCAGCGGCGGCTGGCGCGTCTCCATCGGCCGGTCGCTTTTGAAACAATGCAGAATGCCGCCGCCGGCCAGCGCGAAGCCGGTGCAGGGCAGCGCAGAGGCTTGTGCTTCCGGCTTGCGCAGCGGCAGCGCGCTGCTCATCCCAGAACCAGAAAATGATCGAGGGTCAGCGCGGCGGGATCGATTCCGGCCAGGGTGATCTGGGTGTCGTGGCCGAGGTCGATAACGGCATTGCCGTCGCTGTCTGTGCCGATCCGCGCCAGTGCCATGGCGGCATCCAGCCCCAGATCGCCGGCCAGCAGGATCACATCCTCGGCGAGGTCGAAATCGAGGACCAGAGTCTCCTCATCCCCGGCCTTGAAGTGGAAGCTGTCGGCGCCGTCGCCGCCGGCCAGCGTGTCGCTGCCCTTGCCGGCATGGATGGTGTCGTCGCCGATGCCGCCGCGGATCGAATCGCTGTCCTTGCCGCCGCGCAGCAGATCGCCGTCCGCGCCACCGAGAATGGTGTCGCCACCGCGATTGCCCTGCAATTCGTTGCGGCCAATGCTGGTGATCAGCAGATCGTCGCCCAGCCCGCCGAACAGCGTGTCGTCGCCGGCACCGCCTTCCAGCCGGTCATTGCCTTTGCCGCCGCCCAGCAGGTCGCTGCCGGTGCCGCCCAGCAGCGTATCGTCGCCCTGTTGGCCCAGCACCGTGTCCGCACCCAGCCCGCCAACGACGAGATTGCCGAGGGCGTTGGCGGCCAGCGAGACGCCATCGGTACCGGTGATCTCCACCGCCTCCACCGCATCGGGCAGGGCCGCGATGGTGAAATCCAGCAGCAGCAGATCGTATCCGTCGCTGCCGGCGCTTATCAGATCGGCGGGATGGGCAGGGCGGGCGACCGTATCGAAGCTGGGCAGCCCGTCCAGCGCAGCCAGCTCGGAGGGGGACAGCGCCGGATTCTCCGCGAAATGCACCGAGGGCACCGTCGCCATCCGCCGCTCCGATGATGGTGTGGTTTCGTAAATTTCACCATCTTTGCGCGTGCCATACAATGGCATGCTGGAACGTTCGGGAAGAAAAATGCGGCGACGGATGAATTTTATAGGGGATTCAAATGCTTACTCCGTCACCCGGTTTTCCGGGTTTGCATCTTGTCCGCCCCCTTCACCCCAGCGAAAGCATCTCCGCGTCGCGCAGGATCGCCTCGGCGTTTGCTGTGAAGCCGCCTTGCCTGGCGTGCAGCAGCAGACCGGGTGACAGCACCAGCGGTGCCCGGCCACCCTGCGCGGCGCGCACCAGCACGCGCTTCGCCGGTGTCTCCAGGCGGGGCCAGAGCGGAAAGATCACAACGCTGCCGAACCGGGCGCTGTCCAGTGCCGCCAGCAATTCCGTCAACCGGTCGGCGCGGTGGATCAGCGTCAGCGTGCCGCGATGCGGCAGCGATTTTGCGGCGAACCGCGTCCAGGCGGGCAGGTCGGCCTCGCCCTCGACATGGGCCAGCGCCCTGGAGGCGTCGGGCGGTGCGTTGCCGCGCGTGGCCGGCAGGAAGGGCGGGTTGCTCATTGCCATGTCGAAGCGCGCGTCCGGTTGCAGAGTGGCGATGTCGCCCTCGATCACCCGGAAGCGGTCGGAAACACCGTTCAGCGCCGCATTCTCGCGGGCAAGGGCGGCGAGGCCGGGCTGGATCTCGATGCCGGTGACGGCAAGGTCCGGCCGCCGTGCCAGCAGGCACAGCGCCGCAGCTCCAACGCCGCAGCCGATATCCAGCACATGCTGGCCCGGTTTCGGGTCGAGGGCGGCGGCCAGCAGCACCGGGTCGATGGCGGCGCGGTAGCCGACCTTCGGCTGGCGCAGGAGAACGCGCCCGCCCAGCAGCCGGTCTTCCGTTACACTGGGGGTAACGTCAGGGCTCATACGGCTCCTCGCCGGCGTCGCGCAGCAACCGGCAGGCCGATTCATAGCTGTCGTCGGTCACCATCAGCCGGCGCGGCAGCACGCCGAGGCTGCCTTCCAGGATGCTGGTATGGGTGTCGAACACCAGCGCGTCGATGCCGGAATCGGCCAGCAGCGAGACCAGCCAGGACAGTTTCACCGTGTCGTTGGTGCGCATCAGCTCGCGCAATGGCTTCTCCTTGCTTGCGGCATTCGGTTGCACTTGACCGATGGTGCGCCGGTCTTATGCTCGCTGTCGTTGCGGGCAGGCGTCAAGCCGGGCCGCTGAAGCCAATAGAGCCCAACCGACCATAGCCAACCGACCATAGTCAACCGACCATAGGGTGTATCCGTGGCTACAGCCACCAGCGTATCAGAGGACAGCAAGCGCGCGAACCGCAGCGCGCTCGACCGGCTGAGCGGCTTCGTCGCCGCCGATATGGAGCAGGTGAACCGGCTGATCGTCGAGCGCATGGCCAGCCCGGTGGCGCTGATCCCGCAGCTTGCCAGCCATATCGTCGCCGCCGGTGGCAAGCGCATGCGCCCGATGATGACGCTGGCCGCCGCCCAGTTGCTGGGCTATCGCGGCATCGAGCATGTGAAGCTGGCGACGGCGGTGGAGTTCATCCATACCGCGACCCTGCTGCATGACGATGTGGTGGACGAAAGCGATCTGCGCCGCGGCGTGGACAGCGCCAACGCGATCTGGGGCAACAAGCCCTCCGTGCTGGTCGGGGATTTCCTGTTCAGCCGCGCCTTCCAGCTGATGGTCGATGCCGGCTCGCTGAAGGTGCTGGGCATCCTGTCCAACGCCTCGGCCGTCATCGCCGAGGGCGAGGTGCAGCAGCTCATCACCGCCAACGACATCTCGACCGACGAGACCGCCTATCTGCAGGTGATCCAGGCCAAGACGGCGCAGCTGTTCGCCGCCGCCGCGCAGGTCGGTGCGGTGGTCGCCGGCGCCACGCCGGAGCAGGAAGCGGCGCTGGCCTCCTACGGGCTTAATCTCGGCATCGCCTTCCAGCTGACCGACGATGTGCTGGATTATTCAGCGAAGCAGGCGGAACTCGGCAAGACGGTCGGCGACGATTTCCGCGACGGCAAGATCACCCTGCCGATCATCCTGGCGGTCGCGCGCGGCGATGCGGAGGAACGCGGCTTCTGGCAGCGCACGCTGGAAGAGCAGGATATCCGCGACGGCGACCTCGAGCAGGCCATGGCGCTGATGGTGAAGCACGGCACGCTGACGGATGCGCTGGAGCGCGCGCGCGACTACGGCAAGGCGGCGCGCGAGGCGCTGCATGTGACGCCGGCCTCACCGCTGCGCGACGCGCTGGAAGAGCTCATCGACTTCACTGTCGAACGCGCCTTCTGATTCTGGTTGAACGCGCGCCTTTACCCTTGCGGGCGGGGAGTTGGGGCGCTATAAGCACGCCCTCGGTCGGAGCATAGCTCAGCCTGGTAGAGCACTGTCTTCGGGAGGCAGGGGTCGCAGGTTCAAATCCTGCTGCTCCGACCAAAGAATTTCAAAAAGCCCAGCCCTCACCGGCTGGGTTTTTTGTTTTGGTGGGTCTCTTGAAGAATTGTAGCTCACAGGCTACATTTCGGTATGATCGAACTCCGCCAGACAGAAGCTTTCGCAAGCTGGTTCGAACGTCTGAAGGACCGCGATGCGAAGGCGCGGATCGCGATCCGGTTGCGGCGCCTCTCGCTGGGTAATCCGGGTGACGTGAAGCCTGCGGTGGCGGCGTCAGCGAATTGCGGGTCGATCACGGACCGGGCTATCGCGTGTATTTCTGCCAGCGTGGCCCCGTTCTCGTGATTCTGCTGTGCGGCGGCGACAAGCGCACGCAGCGCCGCGATATCGAGCAGGCGAGGGCGCTGGCCATGGAACTGGAGGAATAGATCGATGCCGGTGAACACTCGTCTCTGGGACGCTTCCGAGCATCTGGACAGTCCGGAAGCGATAGCCGCCTATCTGGATGCGGCCATGGAAGATGGCGACCCGGCGGTGATCGCCGCCGCGCTGGGCGATGTCGCCCGTGCCCGGGGCATGACCCAGATCGCCCGGGAGACCGGCCTGGCGCGTGAATCGCTCTATCGTGCGCTCAGCGCCGACGGAAAGCCGGAATTCGGCACGGTGCTGAAGGTGCTGAAGAGCTTCGGCGTGCGCCTGTCCGCCACGCCGGTATAGCCCGCCCCCCTAAACCGCCGCCGGCCTGCCGCGCGTGACAAGGAACACGAAGGCGAGTGCGGTGCCGAACATCATCAGGCTGTAGATCGCCGCCGGAATGGCGTAGAGCGTCTCGTGGAACAGGGTGGCGGCCACGGCGATCGCCAGCGTGCCATTCTGCAGCCCGCATTCCAGCGCGATGGCGATGCGCTGCGGGCGGCGCATGCCAAGCCAGACGGCGCCATAGAAGGCAATCGCCATCATCGCGATGTTCAGGGTCAGGGTGATCGCCCCGGCCTGCGCGAAATAGCTGCCGATATTGGCGCGCTCGGCATAGATCGCCCCCACCATCACCAGCACGAACAGCGCCGCCGAAATCCGCCGCGCCAGCGGCTCGAAGCGCTGGGCAAAGCCGGGCATCCGGTGGCGCACCGCCAGCCCGGCCAGCACCGGCACGGTGACGATCGCGAAAATCTTCAGCACCGCCCCGGCCACGGTCAGGTCGCCGGCATCGGCGCCGACGAAATGCTGGTGCGCCGTCACCACGATCAGCGGCACGGTGACGACGCTGAGCAGGCTGGTGATCGCGGTCAGCGAGACCGACAGCGCCACATCGCCGCGCGCGAACAGGGTCAGCAGGTTGGAGGTCACGCCGCCGGGTGCGGCGGCGATGATCATCACGCCGACCGCCAGCACCGGCTCGATCCGCCAGGCGGTGACCAGCAGGAAGGCGACCAGCGGCAGCACGATGATCTGGCTCACGGCACCGATCAGGAAATCCCTTGGCTGCGCCGCCACCCGCCGGAAATCGCCGATGGTCAGCGTCAGCCCGATGGAAAACATGATGAAGGCCAGCGAAACCGGCAGCACGATGTCGGTGATCACGCCCATGGATAGCCTCTCCCCCGCGTTCTTGGTGCCGGCACTCTACGCGCTGCGGCGGGGCGAGGGTAGCGCCCTCACGCCGGTTGACACCGCCAATCCTCTGACGCCATCATGCCGGCCTCCAAGGGGCGCCCCGGCAAGGGGCTGAGATACCGCTAGTGCGCGGGAACCCTTAGAACCTGATCCGGGTCGTACCGGCGTAGGGATGGAAAGGGCCACGCAACCGCACCGGCCGCCCCCATTTCGAAGCTCTCCCGGGTCTCCATGCAACTGTCTGGAGATCGCCATGTCGTCCGAAAAATTTACCGTCACCACCGGCCCGCTGCCGGCCTCGCGCAAAATCCATGTGCCGGGCAGCCTCTTCCCCGATATCCGTGTCGCCCTGCGCGAGATCGATCTGGAGCCGTCTTCCGGCGAACCGCCGGTCCGGGTCTATGACACCTACGGCCCCTATAGCGACCCGGCAGCATCCATCGATATCGCGCGCGGCCTGCCGGCGCTGCGCCGCCCCTGGATCGAGGCGCGCGGCGATGTCGAGACCTATGAGGGGCGCGACATAAAGCCGGAGGATGACGGGCTGAAGCCGGGCGAGGCCGCGAAGGTGGCGATGTTCGACCGCGCCAATATCCGACCCCTGCGGGCGAAGCATGGGCAGGCGGTTACCCAGCTGGCCTATGCCCGCGCCGGCATCATCACGCCGGAGATGGAATACATCGCGGTGCGTGAGAATCTCGGCCGGGAGCGGCTGAAGGAACAGGCCGTCCGCGACGGCGAAAGCTTCGGCGCCGCCATCCCGGATTACGTGACGCCGGAGTTCGTGCGTGACGAGGTGGCGTCCGGGCGGGCCATCATCCCGGCCAACATCAACCATCCGGAGATCGAGCCGATGATCATCGGCCGCAATTTCCTGGTGAAGATCAACGCCAATATCGGCAATTCCGCCGTCTCCTCCTCGGTCGCGGAGGAGGTGGACAAGATGGTCTGGTCGATCCGCTGGGGCGCCGACACGGTGATGGACCTCTCCACCGGGCGCAACATCCACACCACGCGGGAATGGATCCTGCGCAATTCCCCGGTGCCCATCGGTACGGTGCCGATCTATCAGGCGCTGGAGAAGGTCGGCGGCAAGGCGGAAGACCTCACCTGGGAAATCTACCGCGACACGCTGATCGAACAGGCCGAGCAGGGCGTGGATTACTTCACCATCCATGCCGGGGTGCGGCTTGCCTATATCCCGCTGACCGCGAAGCGCGTCACCGGCATCGTCAGCCGTGGCGGGTCGATCCTCGCCAAATGGTGCCTCGCCCATCACAAGGAGAATTTCCTCTACACGCATTTCGAGGAAATCTGCGAAATCATGAAGGCCTATGACGTGTCCTTCTCGCTGGGCGACGGCTTGCGCCCCGGCTCCATCGCGGACGCCAACGACGCCGCCCAGTTCGCCGAGCTGGAGACGCTGGGCGAGCTGACTAAGGTCGCCTGGAAGCACGATGTGCAGGTGATGATCGAGGGGCCGGGCCATGTGCCGATGCACAAGATCAAGGCCAACATGGACAAGCAGCTGGCGGTCTGCGGCGAGGCGCCGTTCTACACGCTGGGGCCGCTGACCACCGATATCGCACCGGGCTATGACCACATCACCTCGGGCATCGGGGCGGCGATGATCGGCTGGTTCGGCACGGCGATGCTGTGCTACGTCACGCCGAAGGAGCATCTCGGCCTGCCTGACCGCGATGATGTGAAGGTCGGCGTCATCACCTACAAGCTGGCCGCCCATGCCGCCGACCTCGCCAAGGGCCATCCGGCGGCGCAGGTCAGGGACGATGCGCTGAGCCGGGCCCGCTTCGAATTCCGCTGGCGCGACCAGTTCAATTTGTCGCTCGACCCCGAAACGGCGGAGAAGTTCCATGACCAGACCCTGCCGGCCGAGGGGGCCAAGCTGGCGCATTTCTGCTCGATGTGCGGGCCGAAATTCTGCTCGATGAAGATCAGCCAGGAGGTGCGTGAATACGCGCTGAGCGGCATGGACGAGATGTCGCGGAATTTCCGCGAACAGGGCGGGGATATCCTGATCGCGCAACCGGCAGTGAAGCCGGCGGCGGAATAACAGGCGCCCGGAGGAGGGCTGGGGGCGGCTCAGTTCCGGCTGGAGAGCAGCCGGGAGCCGCCCTTGGACGGTGGATCGACGAGGGTATAGAGCCCGACCATGACCCGGTCCACCGTCACGCCGTCATCGGCCAGCGGCAGCAGCAGCCGGTCGAGTTCGCGCCAGGGCTGGGTGTCGTCGGTATAGTGCTGATGGACCGCCTGCCGGGTTTCCACGACTTCCCGGTAGCTGTCCAGCACGATGTCGCGATAGCGCGGGCTCAGCCCGTCTTCCAGGTAACGGCCGGTCAGGTTGCTGCCGGTCAGCAGGGTGAAATGGCCGCCATGCACGAGGAAGCGGAAGCGCAGGGGATCGCGCTCCACCTCCAGCAGGCTGATATGGCCGATCCAGGGGGCGAGATGCTCGGCCAGGAAATCATGGCGCGCCGGCAGCCGCCCGTCTTTCGACAGGGCAAGCCAGAAGCGATGCAGCGCAGCCAGTTCTTCGTGCTGAATTGAGAGCATGTTTCTTTCCGGAAAAGGCACGGCACGATCAGCAGAATGATCGGTAAACGATTAATAAAGTTCTAAAATTTTATCGATATCCGGCTATGGAGCCGGCTGTGGAGAAACGGCGTCACTGTCCTTCCGGGGCGCAGGGGCGCGATGGCGTGACCGCCATGTAGAGGCCGGTCATCAGCAGATCGACGCTGTGGCCATCGCTGGCGAAGGGCAGGACCAGCCGGTCGATGCGCTTCCAGGATTTGGCCTCGTCGATCTGGATGCGATAGACCGGCATGCTGGTAGCCGCCGCCTCGCTGTGCTGCGCCAGGATCAGGTCGCGGTATTTTGTGTGCAGCGTCTCATCGAGATAGAGCGAGGGTCGCCCATTGCCGGTCAGCCGCGCCAGATGCTCGCCCTGCAGCCGGATGCGGAAGCGGAAGGGCACGCCCGGCCGACCGCCGCGTTCGACATCCACCATCCCGATATGGCCGATCCAGGGCCAGATATCCTCGGCGTTGAAATGCTGGCGGCCCGGCAGCAGATCGGGCGCCGGGCGCAGCGACTCCCAGAAACGATGCAGGGCGCGCAGCTTGCCGTGCGCGATTTCAACAGGTGCGGTCATGCGATGGTCGAGTCCCGATTCCGGTTCGCGGCAGATTGCGGCCACGCCTCGCAATTATCAGTCGGTTTTTACGTCAATAAACTTAAGATTTTATGAAGTGCCGGTCACGCTATCGGCTGGATGGGCCGGGTGGATGGGCGCGGGATGGAGGATGAGGAAGCAATCGACCGCATGGTCCACGGCGGCATTCAGCTCCGCCGGGGGTGGTGGCGGCTCCAGCCCCAGCACGCGCTTCAGATGGCGCGGCCCGATCAGCATGCCGAGGAATAGTTCGGTGGCCCGCACCGGGTCATCGAGGCGGATCAGCCCGCGTGCCGATGCCCGCTCCAGATAACGCGCGATGCGGCCGCGCGTGTTCTGCGGCCCGGCGGCATAGAAGCGCCGGCCAAGATCGGGGAAGCGCGGCGCCTCGGACACCACCACGCGATAGATCGCCTGGGTGTCGGGACTGAGCAGGAAGCTGAGGAACTGCCGGCCGATCTGGGTCAGCGCCGCGCGCACCGGCAGCCCTTCCAGGGTTTCCTCGGCCAGGCTTTCGGCGATGCGCCGGCAGTTGGTCGCGACCATCGCCGCGAACAGCTCTTCCTTGCTGCCGAAATGGGCATAGACCGTGGCCTTGGAGACGCCGGCCACGCGCGCGATCTTGTCCATGTTGGTGGCGGCGAAGCCATGGCGCAGGAATTCCGCGCGGGCGGCGGCCAGCACCTGCGCCGGCTTGGAGCCGGCCGCCGGTTCCGCCATCGTGGTGTCGGGCATCTCGCTGTCGAGCAGGGGTATGTCCACCCGATACACTTTCCCGTCCGGTTTGCGATGCGTGGCCAATATTGACGGACTATGAAGCCGGGCGTAGCGTGCAGGCAAGGGTAAACTGAACCGTTCAGTTCAGCTGTTGAAGACCGAAGAAGAGGCGGGGACGGAATGCGCAAGCTGGTGCTGATGCTGGCCGTGGCCGGGCTGTTGTCGGCTGCGCTCTATGCCGGCTGGCAATGGCAGCATGAATGGCGCTTCGTCGAGAAGACCGACAATGCCTATGTGCATGCCGATATCTCGGTCATCAGCCCGACCGTGCCCGGCTATGTGGACAGCGTGCGGGTCGCCGACAACCAGCCGGTCAGGGCGGGCGACGTGCTGGTTACGCTGGTCGATAGTGACTATGCCGCGCGCGTCGCCGAGGCGGCGGCCAATGTGGTGTCGGCGCAGGCGGCGATCATCGGCATCGACAGCCGCCTGCTGCTGCAGCTCTCGCTGATCGAGCAGGCGGAGGCGGCGGCCGCCGGGGCGCAGGCCGAGCTGACCCGCAGCCGGCGCGATTACGAGCGGTTGCAGGCACTGCGCCGTGACGATGTGGTCAGCCGGCAGCGGCTGGAGACGGTGGAGGCCGATTTCGCCAAGGCGACGGCATTGATGGCCAGCGCCCGGGCCGCGGTGGCGGCGGAGCGCCAGCGCCTCGACGTGCTGCAGAGCGAACGCGTGCTTGCCGATGCCAAGGTGGCGGAGGCCCGCGCGGTCCAGAGCGTCGCCGAGGTCGATCTCGCCAACACGGTGATCCGCGCGCCGGTCGATGGCGTGGTCGGCAATCGCGGTGTGCAGGCCGGGCATTATGTGCGCGCCGGCACCAATCTTCTGTCCGTCGTGCCGCTGCCCGCCGTGTATCTGGTGGCGAATTTCAAGGAGACCCAGATCGGCCGCATGCGCACCGGCTAGCGGGTGCGCATCGCCATCGACGCCTTTCCGGACACGCCGCTCGAAGGCCGCATCGACAGCGTCGCCCCGGCCAGCGGCGCTCGGTTCAGCCTGCTGCCGCCGGAAAACGCCAGCGGCAATTTCACCAAGGTGGTGCAGCGCATCCCGGTCAGGATCGCCCTACCGCAGGATCATCCGCTGAAGGGACGGCTGCGCCCCGGCCTGTCGGCCGTGGTCTCGGTGGATATCCGCGATTCCGGAGAATGAGCAGCACACCCGCCCCAGCCCCGGCCCCCGCCCCGGTCCCAGCCCCGGCTATCGCCGACCGGCCGCCACCGACCTTTCGCCAGAAGGCCGGATTCTTCGCCATGATCTTTGGCATGTTCATGGCGATCCTGGATGTCCAGATCGTCGCCAGCTCGCTGGCCGATATCCAGGCAGGATTGTCGGCCAGCATCGAGGAAATCAGCTGGGTCCAGACCTCCTACCTGATCGCCGAGGTGGTGATGATCCCGCTGTCCGGCACGCTGGCGCGCATCCTCTCGACGCGCGTGCTGTTCAGCCTGGCGGCGCTGGGCTTCACGGTGATGAGCTTCGCCTGCTCGCTGGCCACCAGCCTGGAGGCGATGATCCTGGCGCGCTCGCTGCAGGGTTTCTTCGCCGGGGCGATGATCCCGTCGATCTTCTCCACCGCCTACACCATGTTCCCGCGCCGGAGCATGGGGAAGGTCTCGGTCGTCATCGGGCTGGTCGCCACCATGGGACCGACCATCGGGCCGACGCTGGGCGGCTTCATCACCCAGGCCCTGGGCTGGCACTGGCTGTTCAACATCAACATCATCCCCGGCCTGATCGTCGCCGCGACGGTGTGGAGCTGCATCGATATCGACCAGCCGGAGCCGGCCTATCTGCGTGGCCTCGACGTGTCCGGCCTGGTGGCGCTGGCGACCGCGCTGGGCACGCTGAACTATGTGCTGGAGGAGGGGCCGCGGAACGACTGGTTTGAGGATCAGACGATCTTCCGGCTGGCCTTGCTGTCCGCTGCCTCTGGCTGCGTGTTCTTCTGGCGCGCCTTCACCTACCGCCAGCCGATTGTCGATCTGCGCGCCTTCAGCGACCGTAATTTTGCGCTGGGCTGCTTCTTCAGCTTCGTGGTCGGCATCGGCCTGTTCGGCTCGGTCTATATGACGCCGCTGTTCCTTGCCCAGGTGCGCGACTACAACGCCCTCGACATCGGCATTATCATGATGGTTACCGGCGCCTTCCAGTTCTCCGTCGCGCCGCTGGTCGGCACGCTGTCGGGCCGGATGGATCTGCGGCTGATGCTGGCGTTCGGCTTCTCGCTGTTCTGCTTCGCGCTCTATCTGAACAGTTTCCTGACGGCGGAATCGAGCTATTGGGAATTCTTTGTGCCGCAGGCGGTGCGCGGCGTGTCGCTGATGTTCTGCTTCGTGCCGGTGAACCGGCTGGCGCTGGGCACACTGGCGCCCGACAAGCTGAAGAACGGCGCCGGCCTCTATAATCTGATGCGCAATCTGGGCGGCGCGCTGGGCCTCGCGGTCATCAACACGCTGCTGGTGGAGCGCGGCGCCCACCATCTGTCCTACCTGAGCGAGAATCTGACGCTCAGCCGGCCGGAGGTGCAGGCCTATATCGACCGGCTGGCCGAGCGGCTGGGCGACAGCCTCGCCGGGGGCGTGGCGGGCGATCCCGAACTGGCGGCGATGAAGCTGCTGTTCCAGCTCGCCCAGCGCGAGGCGCTGGTGATGAGCTTCAATGACTGCCTGCTGCTGATCGGCCTCACCTTCGGGGCCGCGCTGATCGTCATGCCGCTGGTGAAGAAGCGGCGCGACTGACGGCGGGTTTAACGGCAGCGGCACGGACGGTTTATTGCGCCGAGCTGCCAATTACTCTGTCGTCATTCCCGCACTTGTTGCGGGAATCCAGGGTTCAGCTTTCTCGACAAACATCCAGTCAGCCGAGGCCTGGACCCCCGCAATAAATGCGGGGGTGACGGGTGGCAGGGATGGCGGGAGAGGGGGATACGGCAGCCTTGCGGGCAGCCGTAAGGAAAGCTGTTTTCGTGGCTTTTCGACACTTACAGACTGTAATTGTTCCAAACAAGAAACAATCTTGCCGCGCATAGCAATTGCGGTTAGGCTCGCCACACAATAACGAATGAGAGGGTTGCGAATATGTCAACCCTCCTTACAGGGAGCGACCGTGTCCGGCCCCAGCCGGATACGTAAAAAACCAACAAGAACAAATAAACGAACCTAGGGAGACGATGGGATGATTCTAAGCAAAATTCTGAAGACCGCCACCATCGCGGGCCTTGCCTGCGGCATCCTGGCGATGGGCGTCGGCGATGCCGAGGCGCAAAAGCGCATCCGCTGGAAGATGGGCTCCACCTATCCGGGCTCGCTGACCCAGCTCGGCACGCTGGCCAAGCGCGTCGATGCCCAGATCGATCTGGTCTCGGGCGGCAACATCCAGATCAAATTCTTCGAGCCGGGCGCCCTGGTGCCGGCGCTGGAAGTGTTCGACGCGGTGGCGCAGGGCTCGATCGATACCGCCTTCTCGACGCCGGGCTACTGGGCCGGCAAGGTGCCGGCGCTGCAGCTGTTCGCGGCGGTGCCGTTCGGGCCGAATGCCGGCGAATATCTCGCCTGGTTCTATTTCGGCGGCGGCAAGGAAATCTTCGACGACATCTACCACAAGAACGGCATCCATTCGGTGATGTGCGCCATCATCGCGCCGGAGGCGTCGGGCTGGTTCCGCAAGGAGATCAAGACCGCCGAGGATCTGAAGGGCCTGAAGATGCGCTTCTTCGGCCTGGGCGCCAAGGTGATGGAGAAGATGGGCGTCTCGACGCAGCTGCTGGCGGCGGGCGACATCTATCCGGCGCTGGAGCTGGGCACCATCGACGCCACCGAATTCTCTATGCCCGCCATCGACCTGAAGCTGGGCTTCCATCAGGTTTCCAAGCATTACTACTTCCCCGGCTGGCATCAGCAATCGACGTTGTTCGACCTGATGATCAACAAGGAGAAGTGGGACGCGCTGGACAAGACCCAGAAGGCGCAGATCGAGGCGGTGTGCGGCGACAATATCCGCCATGGCTTCGCCGAGGGCGAGGCGATCCAGTTCGGCGCGCTGAAGGAGCTGAAGGCCAAGGGCGTGAACATCCACACCTGGTCGCCGGAGATTCTGAATCAGCTGGAAGCCGCCTGGCAGGAAGTGGCCAAGGAACAGGCTGCCGATCCGGACTTCAAGCGGGCCTGGGAGTCACTGCAGAGCTTCCGCGAGGATTACGCGCTCTGGAAGGAAGTCGGTTATCTGAAGTAAGCCGCGGCTGACCGCGTAACGGCGAACGGCCAGGATTATCCCGATATCCTGGCCGTTTTCCCTTTCCCCCGGCGCCTGATGCCCCAGCGCTTGATATCCCAGCCTGATGTTCCGGGTTGGCCGTATGTGACTCTCAAGGACGGATTATGGATACCCTGATCAAGGTCAGCGACGCGTTGAACCGCTTCGTGATCGCCGTCGGCAAGCTGGCCGCCTGGCTGGCCATCCCGCTGATGCTGGTCATCATCTTCGATGTCGTCAGCCGGCGCTTCTTCGTGCTGGGCTCGACCAAGCTGCAGGAGCTGGAATGGCATCTGCACGCGGTGCTGTTCCTACTTTGCTTCGCCTTCGCCTATGTAAAGGACAGCCATGTCCGCATCGAACTGCTGCGCGAACGGTTCAGCGGCCGCACCAGGGCCTGGATCGAGATTTTCGGGATGGTCTTCTTCCTCGCCCCCTATTGCTACATCATCCTGTATTTCGGCTATGATTTCGTGCTCCGCTCCTACCTGTCGCACGAGGTTTCCTCGGCGCTGACCGGCCTTACCCACCGCTGGATCATCAAGGCCTTCGTGCCGCTGGGCTTTGCCCTGCTGGCGCTGGCCGGGCTCTCCTCGATCCTGCGCAACCTGGTCTATCTGTTCGGCCCCGAGCGGCTGCGCGAACGCGCGTCGCTGCATCTCTTTGCGACCAGCGAGATGGAGATGCCGGACAAGCCGCCCGTCACCAGCTGAGCCATTGCCTGACGCCGTCTTCCCGGCCGCCAACCGCCCAACCGTCTAACGCCGAAAACGCCTAACGCCGAAACGGACATTCTCCATGGATTTCTATATCGAAGATTATTTTCCGGTGCTGATGTTCGTGGCGCTGGCCCTGCTGCTGTTCTCCGGATTGCCGGTCGCCATCGTACTGGGCGGCATCGGCCTCGCCTTCGGCGCGCTGGGCGTGGTCTTCGACGTGTTCTCGCCGATCGAGTTCTTCAACATCATCTCGCGCATCTTCGGCGGTATCGTGGAAAGCCTGGTGCTGGTCGCGGTGCCGATGTTCATCTTCATGGGCACGATGCTGGAGAAATCCGGTGTGGCGAAGGATCTGCTGCACGCGCTGCAGGTGCTGCTGCGCCGGGTGCCGGGCGGGCTTGCCCTCTCAGTCACGCTGATGGGCACGGTGATGGCGGCGACCACCGGCATCATCGGCGCCTCGGTGGTGATGATGACGCTGCTGGCCCTGCCGGTCATGCTGCAGCGCGGTTACAGTCATCCGCTGGCCACCGGCACGATCTGCGCCTCGGGCACGCTGGGCATCCTGATCCCGCCCTCGATCATGCTGGTCATCATGGGCGACCTGCTGGCGATCTCGGTCGGCAGCCTGTTCCTGGCGGCGATCATTCCGGGCTTCATGCTGTCGGCGATCTATCTGGCCTATATCGCCACCACCAGCACGATCAATCCGAAGATGGCGCCGCCGATGCCGGACGAGGAAGGACCGGACGGCACGGCCGCACTGCTCATCATGGTGGCGCGCAGCTTCATCCCGCCGATCCTGCTGATCATGCTGGTGCTGGGGTCGATCTTCGCTGGCTGGGCGACGCCGACCGAGGCATCGGGTGTGGGGGCCTTCGGCGCCACGCTGCTGGCGCTGTTCAACCGGCGGCTGAATTTCGCGGTGCTGAAGGAAGTCTGCGAACGTTCGGCACTGACCGGCGGCATGCTGTTCTTCATCTTCGTTGGCGCGACCGCCTTCTCCTATGTCTTCCGCTCGCTGGGCGGTGATGATCTGGTGATCGACTTCATCGAGCAGCTGGGCTTCGGCCCCTGGGGCATCCTGTTCGTGCTGATGGGGGTGGTGTTCTTTCTGGGCTTCTTCTTCGACTGGATCGAGATCACCCTGATCGTGCTGCCGGTCTTCGCGCCCATCGTCGGGCTCTTGGATTTCGAGGGGCATGTGCCGCAGAAGGACATGGTGCTGTGGTTCGCCATCCTGGTGGCGGTGAACCTCCAGACCAGCTTCCTCACGCCGCCCTTCGGCTTCGCGCTGTTCTACCTGAAGGGCGTGGCCCCGCGCGAGGTGAAGATCCAGGCGATCTATCGCGGCATCATCCCCTTCGTGATCCTGCAGGTGATCGGCCTCGGCCTCGTCATCCTGTTCCCGGAACTGGCGCTCTGGCTACCCAACCTGCTGCTGGATTAGGGGACGAATATTTTCCAATGGCGAATTTTATGCTATATAAGTTCGCCCATAGCGATATATTGGTGTGAGGCAGATCGCCTACAGCCGGACGGCGCTGAAGGCCTTGCGACGGATGCCGGCGACCGAGGCCAGGCGCATCGTCGGCAAGATCGAGCAGTTTGCGGAATCGCCGGAAAGCCTGGCCAACAATGTGGCGGCACTGGCGGGATCACCCTTCATTCGCCTCCGGGTGGGGGACTGGCGGGTCATCATGGACGACCGGGGCGTTGTGCTGGATATCCTTGATATCGGGCCGCGCGGCGGAATTTACGCTTAGGAGGCGGCCATGCAGAAGATCGTTACGCCGGGCGGAGAAACGCTTGTGGTGCTGCCGCTCTCGGATTACGAGCGGTTGCTTGATGCTGCCGATATTGCGGTGGCGTCGAAGGTTCGCGGCGATATCGCGGCGGGCAGGGACGAGATGGTGCCGGCGGCGCTGGTGACGCGGCTGCTGGCCGGGGAGAATCCGGTGCGGGTCTGGCGGCGGCATCGCGGCCTGACCGGGCGGGCGCTGGCCGCGTCTGCCGGGATTGGCGCCGCCTATCTGTCGGAGATCGAGACCGGCCGCAAGGAAGGCAGCCTTGCCGTCATGAAGCGCCTTGCCGAAGTGCTGTCGGTCGACCTCGACGATCTGGTGTAGCGGCTACTTCCCCTTTTCCAGATCGCGGCTGCCGAACCACCAGATGACCGACGCCGTGGTGGCATAGACCAGCATCTCGACGATGCGGCGGCGGTCCTCGTCGCTGTAGAGTTCGAAGAACACGAAACCGGTCAGGCCGATCAGCAGCAGCGTCAGCGCCGGGCGCACGAGGCGCAATATGTTGACCACCCACAGGCTGGCGCGGCCATAGCTGCGGTCATGATCGTAGGAGGCGGTGCGCAAATCGCGCGCCGTTGTCAGCTCCGCGATCAGCCGTTCATTCTCCCACTCCGCATTCTTCGCCTCCATCTGCAGCAGGTGCAGCCGCTCGGCATGGGCGAGTTCCAGCTCCAGCGTGCGGCGGCGCTCGCGCGCCTCCAGGATGCGGATGCCGGCTGACGCCACGAGGCCCAGCAACCCGGTTGCCCCGCCGGTCAGGATCGAGGTGAAGAAGCTCAGTATGTCCATGACTTGTCTCCCCTTTGGCCCCACTGTCTCGCCGGCCCGCAATCGACATGCAGGAAGCTGGAATAGAAGCCGAAGCCGGTGAAACCCGCCGCCCGCGCCACTTCCAGCATTTCCGCCCGGTCGTGGCCGCGCAGCGCGATGTCGAAGGCGTCGCCCGCCTTGTGGCGGCTCAAGGGGGCGCCGCCGACCCGGGCATTGTGGACGGGATCGCGGTAGGCCGAGGTGACGATCACCGGCCGGCGCAGCGCATCGCGCAGCGCCTGAAGCCGGTCGAGTGCGTCGGGCGCGATCAGGATCGAGCCGTCGCCCCGGCTGGCGATCTCGGCAGGCGCGAAATCCGGCCAGCGCCACAGCCTCTCCGGCACCTGCGACCAGTGCGCGAAGAAGCTCACGGCAGGCCGCCCCCGAAACCGCTGCCCAGCAGCTTGCCGAAGGCGGCGCCGATGGCCGCCGCCGCGCCGCCGAGCAGCAGCAGGATTTTCCAGCCGCCGCGCGCCTCGGCCAGCACGCTGCGGATCGCCTTCACATCCAGCTTCAGTTCCGCCATATCCTCGCGGCTGTCGCGCATCTGCTGTTCCAGCGTCACCAGACGCTCGCGTTCGTCGCGTGTCATGGGAGACCTCGCTTTCCTGTCGATTCGTGTTAGGGATTTCTGCCCGCCACCCGGAGCCGCGCCCGTGCCGAGAATTCTGCCGATCCTGATGTGCCTCCTCGCGCTCGCTGGCTGCGCCTCGAAACCGGAGGACCAGCCGGTGCGCTACGAGATGAAACCCTGCCTCGCCGCGCTGCGCGCCGCCTTGCCGGAGGCGCGCGACGTCCGTTTCGATCCCTCGGAACTCACCCATCGCGGCGGCGACTGGACGGTGCTGGCCGAGGCGGTCTCGCCGGATGGCAGCTTCCGGCGCGCCTGGCGCTGCGATTTCAGGGATGGCGTGTTCCTCTCCGCCGCCTGGCTCGACAAGGCGGAGTAGGGGCTAGCTCAGCCTTTCCTCCAACTCCAGCTCGGTGCCGAAGCGCTGGAAGGCGCGGTGGGCGACCGGCCGCAGGCTCCGCAGCCGGGCGATGAACACCCGCTCGGCGCGGAATTCGGTATCGTCGGGATCGGCGACGGCCAGCACCTCGCCGGACGGACCGGCAACGCGCTGCAGCTCCAGATGCACGCGGTAGGCTTCCTGCGCGCTCTGATGCTCGATGGGGTAGCTGGCGATTCGCAGCCGGGCACGGTCCTCGAAGCGCGCCGTGCCGTCCTGCGCGCGGGCGATGCGGGCCTCGGCCTCGATGCCCAGCGCCGCCCCATATTCGTAATTCACCGACAGGCGCACCGCCGGCCCCAGCCACAGCCGGGCGAGGTCGAGGAAGCCGTCGGGGCTGGCCTGATCGTCCAGGTCGAAGCGCCAGTAGCGCGCCGCCACGTCCGGTGGCGTGGCCAGCATCACGGCAGCATAACCCTCGCGCCGCCAATTGCCCTGCCAGACATCCAGCCAGCCGGAATCGTAGGCAATGGGGCCAAGCTGCAGGGCGAGGCTGGCGCTGGCGCCCGTCAGTTCGGTATCGGTCAGCCGCCGGCCATAGAGCTGCACGCGGGCGAGATGCCCGTCGAGAGTCTCTCCGTTTGGGCGGTTCCCGAGATCGAGGCCGGTAAAGGCGGGCAGGGCGCCCGGCGTGCCCGTTACAACCGCAGCGCCATCGGCGGTGGCAGCAACATCCCCCGCAGCAAAGGCAATCCCGGCCATGGATGCGGTATCGGCGGCGGGGCTGCCGGTGGACAGCGCGGCCTGCTCGGCCCCGCCGGCGATGATCGAGCCCAGCCGCGCCCCGCTGGCGCCGTGGCGCAGCTCGATGCCATTGTCCGCCGTGCCGTCATTCAGCCCGGCAATGGCGACCGATCCGGTGCGCCGGCTGCGATAGGCGGCCAGAAGGGTGCCTTCCGGCAAACTCATATCAAGCGCTAGTCTGGCGCTGTCGGCGGCGCGGGTGGCCGGTCCGCCGGATGTGGGGATATAGCTGCTGGCATCCGGCCCTGCCTCGGCCTGCGCGCCCCAGACCAGCATCCCGCTGGTGCCATCGCCCTCGTAGCTGCCGCCGGGATTCAACAGCCGGCAGGCGGCGAGGTAGCTTGTCTCCCCGACGATGGAACCCGTCAGCGCGCAACGCGCCCAGCCCCCGGCCAGCGGGATGATCCGCGCCGACAGCGCCGTGCCGGCCCCGCCCTGCGCGGTGCTGGCGCTGCCGGCGGCAAGGTCGAATGTGCCTTGGGCATAATCGCCGCCGCTGGACAGCAGCAGGGCGAGGCGCGTGCGCCCGGCCGGTTTTACGAACAGGCTGAGCGTCACGATCGTACCCTCGGCCACGGTGACGGATTGCGTTATCTGGTGGAAGCCGGTGCTGCCATCCTCGCGCAGCAGGGCGGCATCCTGGGTGCCGTCCGGCGCCGTCCCGCCGCTGGCGACGATGCTGCCCTGCTTCGTCCACACCGCCTCGCCGAAGCCGGCGGAGCGGGCGAGCAGGTTGGTCCGTTCGCCCTCGATCAGGAAGCCGCGCGGCGTGCCGCTGGCCGGGTCATGGTCCTGCCGCCGCCCGTAACGCGCAGCCAGGCTCTCCAGCCGCCAGGCGATGGTAGGGCTGCCGCTGCCAGCGACGCTGTCGATGGCGAGGCGGATCGCGCCGCTTGCCCGGTCGAAGGTCAGCAGCGTGCCGCCCAGAGAGCGGCCGGCATCCTCCGGGTCGGCCAGCCTGACTGCCTCGCCGACCCAGAAGTCGCGGTCCTTCTGCTGAAGCACCAATTCCAGCGTGCCGGGCGGATCGAACCCGTCGAGGTTGATTGTCAGCGGCTCGGTCAGGCCATAGCCCTGCAGCAGGCCGGTGCGGTCGAACCGGGTGGCGAGGCTGGACCGCGCAAAGGCGATGCGCGGATCCTCCGGCCCATAGCTGGTGAAATCGAGGTCGAGCAGCGGGCCTGTCAGGCGGGCATCGTCGCTGGCGCGCACGCGGTAGCGCGCCGAGCCCAGCGGGCAACCGGCAGCGGGTGCCGCCACCGCGCCGAACAGCGCGGCCAGGCCGATGGTCCTGGCCTCGCTCAGATCGGCCACAATGGCCGTATCGGCAGGCCGGTTGCCCAGCGTGCGTGCCGCCTTCGACAGACGGTCATCCGCCAGCGCCGCCTGCGGCAGCGCCGTTGCCCAGCGCCCGCCGCTTAGGTCCGCGCGGTCAGCCTCGTTCACCCAGCCCAGGATCATGTTCGCCATGGTCGGTCCGTTCCGGTTGCAAGAAAAGGGGGGAGTGGGGGGAGGGGATGAACCTCACCCCCAGGCCTGCAGGGTGATGCGGTCGGCCTCATAATCCTCCTCCACCCCCAGCAGGATCAGTGGCCGGCCTTCCGCATAATCGAGGAAGCACTCGTCGCGGTAGGCGATCTCGTCGCCCAGCCAGGGCGCGCCGGCCGCGAAATAGGCGGCGACCGGCAGCTCGAACTCGATCAGGTCGCGGCGCACGCCATGCAGCGCCAGCAGCCGGTCGGCCTCCGCCGCCGCATCCGCCGGCTCTTCCAGCAGCGTCATCCGGCGCAGCTCCTCCGACAGCGGGTGCGCGGTTAGCACCGAAGGATCGGCAGCGGCCACGGTGCGGTATTCCTCGGACAGGAAGGCGCGGCGTTCGGCCGGCACCGACCCGGCAAGCTGGTCGCCCTGCTGCACCAGCCAGTTGCGCCGCCAGCCCAGCACCACGCGGTGGTTCGGCAGGCCACGCCCGGCATCGTTGGTGGTAAGGCGGCGCGGATTGGCCGCGACCGACCGGTCGAACGAGGCCACCGGATTGCCCGTGGGCGCTTCCAGCCGCCTGACTGCCAGCCGCCCGTTGCGGGTGAAGTACCAGAAACCGCCAATGCTCTCACAGATCAGATCGAAGGCTTCGGCGATACTCATCTCGCGGTCGATGAACAGGCCGAGGCCGATGCCCGAAGTAGCCTCGTTGAGAGTCTGGAAACTGGCATGGTCGAGATCGAGGAAATCCACCAGCTCGGAGCGGGTGACGGCGATGGTGCGCAGCATGTCGGCGGGCTGTGCGGTATAGCTGGATGGGTGCGGCGTGCCGCCGGTGACGATGCCATTCTTCGCTACGCTGCCCAGCTCGATCTGCGCGCCCCAGGCATAAATCGCCGCCGCATTGCCCAGGCTGAAGATACCGGGCGAGACGGTTGAGCCGGAGACGGTCTCGGTGATGGTGAATCGCCGCCAGCTTTCGTCCAGCGTGATTTCCTGCTTGGTAGCATCCTCGATGCCCATGCCCAGCGTCACGGTGCCGACCACGCTGCGCAGATAGATAGAGAAGGTATAGGGCTGGCCGGCGGTCACGCTGACGCTCTGGCGGAAGCCGGCGCCTTCCTCGGCGGGAATGTCGATGCGCTCGGCGGTCGCGCCGCCATTCGGGCCGGTGATGACGTCGTTTGCGACCGCCACGCCGCTATCCTTCACCCAGGCCGGGTTCATGAACTGCTCCGACCACAGGAACAGATTTTCCAGCCGCTCGCCGGAGATTTTGGCGGTGATGGTACCGGCCGGGCTGCCGCCCAGCGTGACATACCCCTCGGTTACATCCTCGCGGTACTGGCCAGCGGCGGGCGTGCCGGTCACTTTCGACAGTGGCGCGCCCCGGTCGTAGAGTTCGTCCACTGAGAAGATCGAGCCGTCATGCGCGCCATAGCGCAGCGCTGCCGTGTTCAAGGGCGCCAGCGGCACATTGTGGCACAGGCCATAGCACAGCAGCTTCGGCCGGCCCTTGATGTCGTCCGCCGTGCCCTCATTGCCGGTCGCACCGCTGTTCGTGCCCGCATAGGTTTCGCGCTGGATCGGCACCTCGAACTCCGCCTGCCGGTCGCGCAGGAACAGGTGCACATGCAAATCGCGCCATTCCGCCTGTTCCGCCGTGCCGGCGAAGATCAGTTCGAATTCATGGAAGCGTCCGCCAGCCCGAGCGTCAGAAGATCCGCGATAGAGCCGGAAGGGCCGCCCGTCCCAGCCCGCCCCGGCATAGCGGTCGAAGAAGCGGTCGGCATTGTTCAGCACGATCTCGCCCGCGCCGGTGGTGGAGCGCCCGCCGGTGCGGCCCGATCCGAAGGCATGGGCGGAAAAGCCGGGCGGGCTGACGATCAGCGGCAGGAACGCGACATCGGGCAGTGCCGGGTCGTCGGGCGCGGTGCGGTACGGGCCGGTCGCCAGGCGCAGTGTCTCCACCGCGCCGTTCTGGTACAGCGCGATCTCGGCCAGATACAGGATCGGCATGGGATGTTCCTGTGGTGGGGGGAGGGATCACCCCGCCGCGATGACGCGGCCGAGGGACTGGCGGATGGCGCTCATCTCGGCGCGCAGGCTGGCGAGGTCGGCGCGGGCCTGTTCGGCCTCGCGGGCCTGCTGGCGGCGCAGGGCTGCGACCTCGCTTGTGGTCTCTCGGGCAGCCTCATCTTCCCCGGAGGACGGCGCCAGCAACCGGCGCGTCTCCCCGGCGGTGAACAGCCGGGCCGGGCCGGTCGCCTCCAGCTCCGGTCCCTGCTCGCCGACGAGGCGCAAGCCCCCGGCATGCCAGCCGCCATGGGCAAAATTCGGCGTACCGCCGGCCGCGATGATGGCGGCGCGGTAGGACTCAGCGAAGGCGCTGTCCTGATCGATGCGGTCGCGCACCGTGCCGCCGCCGGATGTCGTCTGGCCGAGGCCGGCGAGGATGGCGTCGCGGGTCGAGCGCGTCAGGCCGATTTCCGCCATATATTCGCCCGAGGAGGCACTCTCGCCATAGCTGCCGGGAAGGTAGGCGACGCCGCCCGAACTGGCTGAACTCCCGCCACCGCCCCCACCGCCGGCACTGGCGCCGAGCCCGGCGATCAGCCCCTGCAGGATGGCGGGCAGCTGCGCCAGGCTGGTGGCGAGGACCTGCTGGCCGGTCAGCATCTGGCGCAGCGTGTCGGTCTGGGTCCGCAGGCTGGAAAGCTGGCCCTCGGCAATGGCGAGCTGGCGGCTGGCCAGGCTCTCGGTCGCCTGCAGCACGCCGCTCACCCGTTCGAAATCGGCGAAGTAATCGGCGGAGCTGGCATGGTAGGCGCGGCTGGCTTCCAGCAGCCGGCGGCTGAGCTCCGGCAGCTCCCCGATGGCGGCGCTGTCGCCCAGCTGCGCGCGGGCGGCGACATCGTCGAACTGGCGGCGTGCCTCGGTCAGCCGGTCGGCGGGTGACAGCGGCGACAGCTCGGCATCGGTCAGCAGCGACAGGCGCGTGCGGGCGAGATTGTCGGCCATGCGCCGCCAGTCCGACGCCTGATCCTCCATCGCGCGCAGATACTCTTCGGCCGCAGCCAGCTGGGCATCGGCATAGGCGCGCTGCGCCGCGGTCAGCCGCAGGGCCGTGCCCTCCGCCGTCTGGCCAAGGGCCGCCAGTGCCGATTCAGCGGCGCGCAGCACCGGGATGTTCGTCTCGACCGTGGCGTAATAGTCGATGACCGCGCGCAAGCTGCCGGCATCGAGGCCGGACAGCGCCTGCGCCAGCCCGTCATCGCGGACATGGCGCAGATCGGCCAGCACGGTATCGAGGTCGATCAGCCCCTTCGCCGCCAGATCCTCGGCGCTGCCGCGCAGCTCGCGGAAACGGGCGATCACCTGGTCCAGCGCGTCGGGGATGCCGTCCGCCGCGCGCCGCGCCGCGTCGGCGAAATTGCGCGCGGTGAGCTGTTCCAGCGTCACGGCGCTGCCGGTCATCGCCTCGCTAAGCTCCTCCACAAGCGCGGCGACCAGCCCCTCGGCATCGGCGAAGCTGCCGCTGGCCAGCGGGTCGGGCCGGGCGGAGGCCGGCTTGCCATAGAGGTCTTCCTCGGTGCGGTAGAGCCAGAAGCGGTTGCCGTCGCGCCCGCCGGTGGCGAGGTCGAGATAGAGATCGTCGGGCAGCGGCAGCTTGAGGCCGCGCGTCACCTCGGACAGCGCGCCCATCACCAGCCCCTGCAGCGCGTCGCGGGCCTGCCGGGTTTCGGCATTGGCGCCATCCTCGGTCGGGCGCAGCGTGCCGGAGACCATGCCTTGCAGCGAGGCGGTATGGTCGCTGGGCTTGCCGCCGAACAGCCCGCCCAGCAGGAAGGGCAGGGCGATGCCCGCCACCGGCAGCGCCAGCGACAGGGCGGAGCCCAGCCCTGCCAGAGAACCGCCGGCCAGCGAGCCCGCCGTGGCGATGCCGGCATTGCTCATGCCGCCGGCAACGGCGGAGACGCCCAGGCTGGTGGCAGTCGCCCCGCCGCCGAGGCCCACGGCCGTCGCGCCGAACAGGGAGGGCAGGGCGGATGACAACAGGTCGCCGCCGACCAGCGAGCGGCCCAGCCCCAGCAGGTCAGTGAGGCCGGGACCAGACCCGCCCAGCCTGTCCGTCACCCCGGCGGCGGCGCTGCCGGACAGGCCCATGAGCGAGCCGAGCCCCGCCACCACCGGCACCACCACGGGCCGGGCGATGGCCAGTGCGGCCAGTTCTCCCAGCAGCCGCGCGAAGGCGGACTTCAGGTGGTCGGCCAGGTCGCCGAAGCGCAGCCGTCCTTCGCGGAAGATCACCGTGAAGGCGTCGGAAAAGCCGCGCTGGATGCCCTCGGCGGCGGTACGCAGCGCCTCGGTCATCGGCCGGCTGCGGCGCTCCAGCTCGGCCAACTGGCCGGAAATGCCGCCGATCTGGCCGCTCAGCCGTTGCAGGGCGGGCTGCTGCCGGTCGGCACTCTCGCCGATTTCCGCCAGCGAGCGGGACAGCGTGCGCAACCCGCGCTCGGCGGGCAGAATGTCGAGCGCGATCTCGATGGTTTTCTGCATCGCTATTCCCTTTCCAATGCCCGGTCGATGGCGGCCTCGACGAATCCCGCCGGCGCCTGCCGGGAGGAGCCCGCATTCAGCCGCCCGACATAGGGCACATCGTTGCGGATGCCCGCCTCCGTCAGGTGCCAGCCGTCGCGTGCCCGCCCGGTCTCGACCGGGGTGGCGGCGCGCAGCTCTTGCAGCAGATGCGTGGCGAGGTGGTCGCTTGTTTCGGTTATCGCCGCTGCCAGATCGGCCTCGGTCTCATCGAGTCCGGTGACGGTCAGGCGCATCTCTGCCGCTCCTCGATATGGGCGAGCCAGGCGGCATCCAACGCCGCGATCAGGACGGCGAACGCCTCGAAGTCCTCGCCCGCGATGCCGTGCCGCTGCGCCCAGGCATCCAGCGCCGTCCAGGGGATCGGGCCCAGCCCGCCCATGCCGGCAGGCCGGCAGCTGCCCAACTCGGCGAAGGCGTCGAGATACCAGCCGAGGCCGGGGGCGAGCGCCGGTTCGTCCAGCACCGCCGCCGGCAAATCCGCGCCACGCTCGGCGGCGGCCTCGGCCAGCCAGTCCGCCCGGCTGCCCCAGTCCAGCCGCCAGCGCAGCGCGGTGCTCAGTTTTTTGCCGTCTCCGCCAGCTCCGCGGCGCGGAAATTGGCCGCCTTCTGCGCCTGTTCCTGAATGTCGCGGAACAGCTCCGGCAGGTCGGTCAGCAGTTGCGCCGCCGCGCTGGCGGTGAAGGCGATGTCCTGCCCGTCGCGGTCCCGGATACCCTGCCAGCCCAGCAGCACGGTCTCGGCATAGACTTCCGCCAGCAGCTTCTCCGCCACCGCCTCGTCCAGCGTGCCGGCCTGCATCTGCCGGCGATAGGGGCGGAGTTTCGCTTCCAGCGCGCGGGCGAAACCCTTGTTGGCGCCGCCGGCGCGGCGGATGGTGATGCGGCCGAACGCGCCATAGTCCAGCACCAGCCCCTCCTCGGCCTCGGCCTTCGGGTCGGTCGCGAACAGATCGTAGATCGAGTGCATGGGGGTTCCTTTGGGGGAGTGGGAAGGAAGGGCTACGCCGCGAAGCGGTGGAAGGCGGCGGCGAAGCCTTCGCCGGGGTGGCGGATCGCCTCGAAGGACAGCCGCGCCATCACATCCTCGTTCGGGCCGGACGCCATGACATCGGCGTCGGTGAAGCGCAGCCGCGGCAAATCGAGGATCAGCGCATTGCCCGCACTGTCGGCCAACCGCACGGACAGCGCCGAATCGCTGCCATCGAGGAATTTCTGATAGAGCGCGCGGTTGCCGAAATAGGTCTCGATCTGCCCGGTCGCCTGGAACTGGCCGAGGCCGATGCCGGCCGCGCCGAAGCTGCCCACCGCCATCTGCTCGCGCAGATTGTTGGCGAGGTTCAGCGAGAGCGAGCGCGCGAAATTCGGTCCCGCCAGCTCCGCCCCGCCCTCGCGGATCGAGGCGACATTGCGGGTCGCGTTCAGCACGGATGACGCTGGCGACTCCGTCACGCTGGCGGCGATGCTGGCCCCGGCGACGGCGGCGTCGCGGCCGATCACGCCGAAGCTGGCGGTGGCGATCTGCCCGGCCTGGATGGTCAGCCGGGCGCCGGTCAGCAGGCAGCCGCGATAGGCGAAATATTCGCCGACATCGGTGAGGCCGCGCTCCAGCGTGAAGCTGTGCGGGGTCACGCCGTTGCGGATGGTCGCGGCATCGATGCCGATGGTCGCGCCCGCCGCTTCGTTTGCCGCCGGGGCGGGGCTGACCGCGATCTCATCGGTCTCCACCGCAATCACGCGGAAGAAGCCGTTATTGCCGGCAGTGGCGAATCCCGTCACGCGCACCCACTGGCCTTGCGTCATACCCTCCGCGACGAAGTCGGTGAGGCTGGAGGTAAAACGCCCGCCGCTGGCATCGGCGGCGATGTCGTCGCCGGAGATGTCGACCGCCTGCCAGTCATCGGCGAACAGGGCCGCCATCAGGAAATCGTCGGCGGACCCATAGCTCAGCTCCATGCCGATATCGCCGGAGACCGAGGCGCCGACCTGCGGGATGTCGGCGACCATGCGGTCGGGCCGGATCTCGTTGGAGCGCGCAGTGCGCAGCTGGTATTTCAGGCTCTCGCCGGTGATGCGCAGCGCGGTCATCGCCGGGCTTGCCGGGGTCTCGCCCCACACGCTCTCGCGTACGCTGCGCAGGGAAACGCGGTTGGAATCCGCCATCGCTGGCCCTCCTTCAGGGATAAGAAAAGGGCCGCCGAAAGGGCGACCCGGTCGGGTGTCAATTGAGAGGTTGCTGTACCTTTCCCGATGGGCGTCAGGCGGTTAGGCTGGCCCCTCAAGACCGAAGAACGAGGAACCGCCCGCATGACCCTGCATATCGGAATTGTCGGCTGCTCGGCGGAAGGCGCGGCCCTGTGCTACCGCACCATCTGCGCCGAGGGCGCCGCCCTGCTCGGCCCGCACGCCCATCCGGAAGTCAGCATGCACACGCCGCCCTTGTCCGACTATGTCGTGCATCTGGAGCGCGGCAACATGCAGGGCGTGGCTGACCTGATGCTGGCCTCGGCGGAGAAGCTGGCGCGCATCGGTGCCGATTTCCTGCTGACCCCGGACAACACGATCCATCAGGCGTTCGATCTGGTGGCAAAGCGCTCGCCGCTGCCCTGGCTGCATATTGCCGAGACGGTGGCCGACGAGGCCGTGGCACGTGGGTTTAAGAAGCTCGCCCTGACCGGCACGCGCTGGCTGACCGACAGCGATGTCTATCCCGTAGCGCTGGGCAAACGCGGCCTCGACTGCGTGAAGCCCACCGTGGCGGAGCGCGATGAGATCATGCGCGTGATCATGGACGATCTGGTCTATGGCCGCTTCACCGAGGCCGGCGTCAAGGTGTTCCAGCGCATCATCGGGCGGCTGAAGCAGGAGGAAGGCTGCGACGCCGTCATCCTCGGCTGCACCGAAATCCCGCTCATCATCGATGACGGCAATTCGCCGCTGCCGACGCTCGATTCCACCCGGCTGCTCGCCCGCGCCGCGCTGCGACGGGCGGTTGGGTCTGCAAAAGAGAAGAACTCCTCACTCTGACCGTCACCCCCGCACTTGTTGCGGGGGTCCAAGGTTCAGCCTGCTCGATCAGCATCCAGTGAGCGGAAGCATGGACCCCCGGCACCCAGTGGGACTAGGGGCCGGGGGTGACGGACTGAGGAGAGGGCGAGGGGAGTATAACCTCACACGCTCTCATCCGCCTGGAACGGCACGGTGATGAGGGTAAGCCGCCAGCCATGGCCGTCGGCGCCGGTCTCGGTGATGTCGGCGGCGGCGAAACTCACGGGGCCGATAGTGCTCTCCAAACTGCGTCCCTCGAAAAGCGCCGCCGCGCGGTCGGCGAGGCCGGCGGCCTCGGAGGGGCCGCTATTCGCCGGCACGAAGAGTTGCAGCCGCACCTGCCCGCGCCGCCGGAAAATCCGTCCCTCCGGCGCGCCCAGCGTTACCTGCCGGCCGGTCGAGCCGCTGACCGAGATTCGCAGCCAGGGGCCGCGCGCGGCGGCATCGTAGGTCAGATTGTCCCAGGCCAGCGGAGTCTCGCTCCAGCTCGCGGCGGCATGCGCCTCGATGCTGCTTCGGATCGCTTCCAGGCTCATCGCCGCACCTGCAGCCGCCAGGCGATGGCGGTGTCGCCGGGTTTGATCGCGCCGACATGCACGATGGACCATTCCACCTCCTCCAGCAGCAGGACGGAGCCCGCCTCCGGCACCACCGGCAGCGCTTCGGCGGCGACCAGCACGATCCGATCACCGCGCCGGACCAGACTGTTATCCAGCGGGCCGGGGCTGGCCTCCTGCACCACGCCGGTGACGGCGTAATCGGTGGCGGCGGTTACGGTCGCCCCGGTCAGCGGATCGAAGGACGGCACCAGCCGGCGATAGGTGAGGCTGGCGCCCTTCTCCGCGATCAGCCGCAGCGCGCTCTGCGCCATCCGGTCGTAGAAGCCCATGGGATGATCCTCCTAGGCGCGGTCGAGCGGCTCCGGCGGGCGGATGAGGCCGGCCAGCATGCGCTCGATGGCGGGGTGGCGGGGAAGCGCAGAGGCGCCGGGGGCATAGGCGATCTCCACCTCCCCCGCCTTCTCGCGCAGCGGCTGGCCGCCGGGCGCGATATCGGGGGCGAGCGGCCCGTCCAGCGCGCGCAGGGCCAGTTCGGCACAGGCGCGGCGCAGCAGAGCCGGCACCAGGCTCTGCACCACGCCTTCCTCGTCGCGGGCATCGCGGCGCGGCCAGGCCAGCGGCTGCGACGGGTGGTTGCGCTGGCCCTTCCAGCGGAAGCCGCTGTCGAGATGCTCGGTTGCAGCGAGGATGGCGGCGATGCGGGCCGCCTCATCCGCTTCCGCCCAGACCGGCCGGTCGCGCAGCGCGTGATGCGCGTTGGCGAAATCCAGATCGATATAGGCGTTGGCGGCGGGGTTGTCCCCGCCGCCCAGCTCGACGACCAAACTCATGGGCAAACTCATGGCTTACGCCAGCGGCCGGCGCAGGCGCACCGCGAGGTTGCCGTCCAGCACGGTCAGCCCGTACAGCACATCGAGCGCGACATAGTTGGTCGCGGTGTCGCCGTCATACCACATGCGGGCGCGTAAGGAGAGGCCGGTCACCGGGTCGGTGACGCTCTCGATCTGCGCGCCGCGCCCGTCGCCGGTGGCCGGCAGCGGGGCCAGCACGAGCGCCGCGAAATTGCGGTGGAACATCAGATTGGCGCTGAAGCTGCCGGCCGCGCTGCCGGTCCCGTCCTCGAAGCTGACGACCGCGCCATTGGCATAGTCCGCGGCGGCGGCGGGATGGATCGAAAGCGTGCCGGAGCCATCGGCAAGCGTGGCGTCCTCGGTGACGACATAGCGCTGGGCATGGCCCTCGATGACGAAGCTGTCGCCGGTCTTCACCGTGGCGCCGCTGGCGAAGCCGTCCACCGCGAGGCTGGCGGCGCCCTGCGATACCGCGCCATCCAGCACGCCATCGGTATCGCTGCCGGCGGAGATCAGCGTGCCGGCGGCATGGGCGCGGACATTCTGGTTCACGAAGATCTCCGCGCCGAACCGGGTGCCCAGGCTGCCGCGCAGCAGCGCATCCTGGTTCGCCGTGCCGCCGGTGACCAGCGCTGCGTGGAAGATGTCGAGGCCGAGGAAATCCTGCTCGATGGCGGGATCGACCATCAGATGCAGATTACCGTCATCGACCGGCACCAGCAGCTCGCGCAGGCGGCGGCGCGGCGATGTCACCCAGCCGGCCCCGGCGCTGCCGGTCACGTCCACCGCCCAGGGCACGAAGCGGTACAGGCCGCACAGATCCTGGTCGATCGAATCGGCCAGCGCATAGGCGGCCGGGCGCAGATGATCGTCGATGATGCGCTCCGACGCATAGGCGAGGTCGCGGTCGCTGACGGCGAATTTCACCTCCTTGTGGCGGTCGAGGCGGATCGGCACCGTGCCGGCGTCGATATCCTGCGCCGTGGTGCCGCTGCCCGGCGCATGGTCCTGCGCGGCGAAGCTGGACGGCACCGGCACGTTCACCGTGTCGCCGAGGCCGTAGCTGGCGCGCTCCGCCTCGTAGCCGCGATAGACGCGGCTGGCGAGGCCCAGCGCCTTTTCCAGCTGGATCAGCGCTTCCTGCGCGAAGAAGGTGGCGTTATAGGCGCCAAGCGAATTGGCCATGGGCTGTATCTCCTGTTGAGGGGCGGTGTGGTTTGGGGGGCTCCGGTCATGCGGTTCCCCCTCACCCAGCTCCGGCTAGCTCGCTTTCGCTCACAAGCCTGCGCAACCCTCTCCCCCCCTTTGGCAAACGGTAGCTGATGGCGATGGGTCGCCATCAGCGGGGGGCGAGGGAACGATAAGGAGCGGGTGCAAAAAAATCCCTCGCCCCGGAAGGGGAGAGGCCAGCAGACGTTCAAAGAAATCCCTCGCCTCGGAAGGGGAGAGGGATGCGGAGGGTTGGCGCGTCAGCGCCTTACCCGAAGCTGGGTGAGGGGAGAAACACCCCCTACCCCAGGATCGCCAGCGGCAGGCCGGTGCGCGACGCGGCCTCGCGGGCGGCGCGGTAGCGCGCCGGGTCGCGCGCCTGGGCGCGGGTCAGGGTGATGCCGCCGGACAGCGCTGTGGCGACCACGCCGGCCGCCCCGCCGCCGGAGGAATCCGGCCACCAGCCGGGATGGTCCGTGCGCTGGGAATCCAGCCAGGCGGCAAGGTCGGCGGCCTCGCCGGTGGCAAGCTCGACCGGCTGTCCCTCGCCATCGACGGCGTGGCTCTCGGCGGCCAGCGCCAGCGCGTCGGCCACGGCGTCGGGCCGAAGGCCCGCCACGTGCGCGGCGGCGCGGAAGGCGGCCTCCAGCGCCAGATAGGCGGCGCGGCCCTGCGCTTCCGCCAGCGCGGCGCGGGTCTCGGCCAGCGCGCTCTGCAGCGCCTCGGTATTCTCGAAGTCGGTCTCGGTCATGCGGGGATCTCCGGCTGTTCGGTTTCGATCAGGCGCTGTTCCTCGGCGAAGTCGCGGCCGGGCGGCAGGACCTCGCCATCGCGCAGATTGTCGTAGAGCGTGCGCCGGCTGATCGCACCCTTCTGCCAGCTTTCCACCAGCGCCAGGATGTCGGGGGCGGTGAGCCGAGCCTCGACGAAATCGCGGTTCAGCCGGACAGTCACAGAGTCCGGCTCCAGCCCCTGCCACCAGGCGAGATGGCGCAGCGCCTGGGTCAGGCCGCGCCCGACCGTCTCGGCCAGGATCGACAGCGACGATGCCTCCGCCGCGCCGCGCAGCCGCACCGCCTCCGCCGTTTCGGCGGCGCGCTTCGGCGCTTCCAGCAGCCGGGCGCCGAGCTGCACCATGCGCGCCTCCTTGTCCAGCATCGCCTGGCGCAGTGCTTCCAGCCCGGCGCCGGTGAACTCCAGCATGCCGACGCTGCAGCCCTCCGGCAGGTGCCAGATCGTGCCGCTGCCGATGGCAGTCGGGCGTTCGCGCGCCTCCAGCCGCCCGGCGATCCAGGGGGTGGGCTGGCCGGTCAGGAACAGCGACTGTTCGTAATCGGCGGAATTGCGGTAATGCGCCAGGTTCATGCTGGCGAGGTCGGCCAGCGACGGTTTCTCGACGGCGGGCGACAGGCTGCGCGATCCCACGAAGCTGAAGGGAATGAAATCGAGCGGCGTCCCGGCGCGGGTCGGGCGGTGCTCTTGCGTGATCTCGTAAGTGCCCGCCTGCCGCGACTTGCGCCGCCACAGCCGCACGCGATACTGCCCGGAGGCATCGAGCAGCAGCTCGCGGCAGCGTTCCATATCCTCGCGCAGCACCAGCCTTGTGAGGCGCTGGCGGCCCTGCAGCGGGGCCGTCTCCCAGTTCAGGATCGATTCGGCGGGGTAGGCGGCGAGATAGGGCGCGCCCTCGGCATCGGCAGGGCGGTCCGCCAGCAGCCCGGCGCGGCCGGTCAGCAGCGCCTCGCGCGTGACCGACTGGGCCAGACCCTCGAACGGGCCGCCATCGGCCGCGATGCTGTCGAGCTGCCGCGCCAGCGCGTCGGGCGCTTCCACCACCGGCGGATGCCGGAAGATGGCGCCGGCCAGCCCGTTCAGCGTGCGTTCGGTCGCCCCATACCAGACGGCGCGGGCGAGATAGGCGCGGTAGGCGCGCTCGCTCTGCCCGCCGGGGCGCGGCAGGTATTCTTGCCGCCTCGCCTTGACCGCATCCTCGCCGGCGGCGCAGTCGCGCATCCGCGCCCACAGCGCAGAGGCGGCCAGATGCTCGGGATGCGGATCGGTGATCGGCATGGGCGTCCTTTCGAGTGGGGTGATGATTGCCGCGCGGCCTCTGACAGTGCCTCAATAAAACCCTTCCAGTTCCGCCGAGCCGGCGAGACCGGGGCGGAGCATCAGGTCGGAGAGCGCCCAGACCAGCGCGTCGAGCCGGTCGGGCGAGCCGCTGCCCTGATAGCCTTCCCGCGCGAAGGCGGCCATCTGCGCCTCCAGCAGCGCCAGGCCGGGCAGATGCTTCACCCGGCCCTGCTCGTAGAGTGCTGCCACCGGCTCGGCGCGGATGCGCTTGCCGTGGCTGGCCGTCACCAGCGTGACCGGCACGCCGGGATCGACGGTGGATATGACATGGCCGACCATGGCGCCGCCGAAATTACGCTCGGCGATCAGCCGGTCGGCCCGGAACTCGCGGTAGGCGGCGATGGCCGCGCGGCCCCATTCGGCGGGGCTCATCTGGCCCGACCGGTCGGCCAGCACATGGGCGATGCCCTCGGTGTCGCGCCCGGCGACGAGGATGCCGGTCTCGTCCGAGGTGTCGCCCGAGCCGCTGCCAGCACTCCCTGACGGATCGACCGCGACGACGATGCGCACGAGATCGGGCGCGGCTGCTTCCTGCGCGGCTTCCAGCAGGGAGGCCGGCCACAGCGCGCCCGGCACATCCTCCAGCAGCACGCCGTCGATCTCCTGCCGGCCGAGCCGCGTGCCGTCATATCGGCGCAGCACCTCGGCCAGGAAGCCGGGGGCGAGGTTGGCTTCATTGTCGCGGGTCGAACCGCGCGTCACCACCGTTGCCGGATCGGTCAGGATCGGCTTCAGCCAGGGGCGTGGGCGCGGCGTGGTGGTGGCGACACAGCGCGGGTCGGCCCCCAGTCGCAGCGCGAACATCAGATTGTCCCAGGCCGAGGGATGGCGCCATTTCGCCAGCTCGTCGGCCCAGGCGGCATCGAATTGCGGGCCGCGCAGCTGTTCCGGGTCGTCGGCGCTGAAGGCGGTGGCGATGGCGCCGTTCGGCCAGGTGAGGCGGCGCAGCGAGGGCTGCCAGAGCGGCCGGTTCCAGGGTGGCGATATCGCCAGCAACCCGCTTTCCCCCTCCACCATCACCTGCCTAGCATCGGCCAGCGTCTCGCCGACCAGCGCGATGCGTTTCACCCGGCCGGTATCGACACGGGCACGCACCCATTCCGCCCCGGCGCGGGTCTTGCCGAAGCCGCGCCCGGCGAGGATCAGCCAGATCCGCCAGCGCCCGGCGGGCGGCAATTGCGCGGCGCGCGCCCAGAACCGCCAATCATGCAGCAGGCGGATCGCCTCCTCCCCGCTCAGCCCGGTCAGGATCGTCTTCCGCGTTTCCGCCGGCAGCGAGGCGATCGAATCGGCGTTCCAGCGCGGCGCGGGCGGCCTGCTCGGCATCGTCACTGTCTCCCTCGGTGGCGGGCGGGGTTTCACTATTGCGTTCGCGGAAGCGTTCGGGCCGGTGCGCGCGCAGCAGGAACATCAGCAGCGCGTCGGAATAGCGTTTCACCGTGCCGGCGACCTGGCCCTGGTGGAAATGCGGGTGTTCCACACCCTCAACGGCGCGGCGGCGGGCCTCGGCTTCCAGCGCATCCACGGCGGCGTCCAGCGCTTCCTGCCATTGGCGGCGGAAATCGGCATCGGCGCCGCGCCACTGATAGGCGGTGCGACGGTCCAGCTTCGCCAGCCGGCAGGCCGCCGACACATTGCCGGTATCGGCCAGATGATCGAGAAAGCGCCGCATCCGGCGCCGCGCGGTCGGGCTCGGTTCAGGCATCGGGGCTCTCGGGTGGTGGTAAGGAAACCCTCTCCCCTTGCGGGAGAGGGTGGACGCGCAGCGTCCGGGTGAGGGGGTTTCGTCAGTGCGATTACCCCTCACCCAGCCTCGCCTAATTCGCTCTCGCTCATAAGGCTCGACAACCCTCTCCCGCAAGGGGAGAGGGAGTACAAGAGGAAGGCGGAAAACGCAAAAACGCCCGCCTTTTGGGCGGGCGCTTCAACTCTCAGCGTGTCACAATTTATGCCGGATTTTCGAAAGTCCGGAAACCCGTCCGTACTTACTTCGTGAAAAAAATCGCTGGCTGACGGGACCGCGGCGGGGAGGACTAATCGGCGAACAGGACCAGCGAGTAATCGCCGACTTCCCTGAAGCCCAGCGAGACATAGGCGCGCAGCGCCGGCCAGTTGGACCGCCCGGTGAACAGCACGGCGCGGCGCTTGCCGTTCTCATGCGCGGCCTGCAGCGCGCCGGCCACGCAATAGCGCGCGAAGCCGTTGGAGCGCAGCAGCGGCGGGGTCCACACGCCGCCGATCTGCACCATGTCCGCGGTCACCGCGTTGAACGCGGCATAGGCGACCGGCTTGTCCTCGCACAGCAGCACCCAATTATGGTTGTCGCTGGTGAAGCGCAGGATTTCCTCCTTCGCCTGGCGGCGCAGCGCCGGCGTGTCCTCGGCGCCGAGTTGGTCGATGGCATAGGCGACGCGCCATTCGATCAGCAGGTTCAGCTCGCTTTCCAGCGGCTGCCGGCAGGTCACCACGCCGCGCTTCAGCGGGTCCGGCACCTGCAGCTTGGCGAGATCGACGGCGTACATCCGCTCGTCGCTGTCGAGCCGCGTCTGGCGTCCGTCCATGCCGAGCGCCGTCCGCGCCGAGACGACCTGCGCGCGCGGCCCGGCGAAGCCGCGTACCGGCCTGCCGCCGGCCTCCACTGCTGCCCGGGCCAGCTTCGCGGAATCCAGCTCGGGATCGTGCGAGGGCACCTGCAGCACCACCAGCCCGTTCCAGTACTGCGCCGCCACGCCGCGGATCTCGCCATTGTCGTTGCGGGCCACGGCATAGGCGCCCTGGAAGGGCTGGTCGCCATTCACCAGGCCGGAGCGCGCCAGATTGGAACGCAGGAACATGGAGCTGTCGGCATGCTTCGCGAGGAAGCCATCGATGGCCGCCGCCATGCTGGCCGAAGCATCCGTCTTTTCCGAAGCTGCGTAGGTGTCGATCTCTATGACCATAGGGACTCGTCCGTTGGCTGCTTGCGTTTTGTCCTGGGGACAATTCGAGGCTGCAATAATTGGCAATCTAAGCGCCCGCACACCAGCATGGACACGTGCTTCCTTACAGGAGGCAGGTATTCCGCCAGCGCAACGCCTTCGATTTATCCTTAGGGAATATCGGGTTATTACGTTAATGCGCCGGTGATGGCAAGGCGTTCATTTGCCGTTCAGCCGCCGGGCGATCTCGTCCAGCAGCCGGTCATGGGCCCGTTTCAGCGTCACATGGCTGCGTCCGTCCAGATCCTCCAGCCGCCGCCAGGGCACGCCCATCGCCCGTGCCCAGAGCAGCCGGCGTCCGTCATTTTCGACCCAGAACAACCAGCCCAGCGTCTCGTCCATCCGGCTGATCGCCTCGGGCGATGGCGCGGCGGGGCGGGTGCGCGCCGCCTCGTAGCCATAGGCTGTCGCCGCCGACTGCACAACATCCGGCCAGGCGGTAAGGCGCGCCCGGATCCGTGCCGAGGGCAGACGGCGCAGCGTGTCGGCGGCCTCCGCGAGACGGGCCTTCACCAGCTCGGGCGTCCACAGGTCGGGCGTGTAGAGGGGGGCGGTCATGGCGATCTCCTACCGGCAGGCGCGTTCGATCAGCGGGGCAACGCCGGGATAGCGGATCGGCGCCTGGCCGGCGCTGGCCCGCACAAGGTTGGCGGCGGCGACGATGCGGCGCAGGTCTGCCGGTCGCCCGTCGAGCAGGAAGGCGCCGTGGCGCAGCACGGCGGTGCGGCCATCCAGCGTGCGGAAGGCCAGCTTCAGCGGCTCCGGCACTTCGGTGGCTTCAGCCTCCGCCTCGGCGCGGGCGGCGAGGTCGCGGCGCAGCGCCTGCAGCTTCACCCGGTTATTGTGGCGCAGCCGGCGGGCCTGCTGTTCGGTAAGCCCGTAATCGGCGGCCAGCTCCGCATCGCTGGCACCCTCGGCGGCCTCGGCCAGCAGCCGGTCCCGCGTGACGGGATCGAGCAGCGGCTTTCCCTTGCCACCCCCAACCGCGCCGCGCCGCACGACCACGGTGATGCGCTGCGCTTGACCGGGAGGGTGGATCGTATAGGCTTTCATATTCATGTTTTGTTCTCTTTACGGATGTAAAGTGCCTGTGGGTTCGACTGTTGGAGTCAGGCTAAGCCGAGTCGTCGATCCGATTCAAGAGGTGGTTTCTTACTTGATAGGAAAAATCCGTCTGGTATGCTGGCGGCCATGAAGCTCGACCCGGTGCGCCGTACCCTTATCCAGCTGATCGCGCTGCGCGATCCGCCGACCGACCTGAAAAAGGCGTCGCTGGCGATTGGCCGCAATCACGCCTATCTGCAGCAATTCATCCAGCGCGGCACGCCGCGCCGCCTGCCGGAGGAGGTGCGCCACGCGCTGGCCGCCTATCTGGGCGTGGCCGAATCGGCGCTGCGCGATCCGGAGGAAGGCGAGGCGGAGGCCGTGCCGATGCCCGCCTTCGATCTGTCCCGCTTCGAACTTCCGGGTGTGGCGGCGATCCCGGAGGTGAATGTCCGCGCCGCCGCCGGCGCCGGCGCGCTGGTCGAGGCGGAGGAGGATGGCGCGCGCTGGCATTTCCCGCTGGCCTGGCTGCGGCATGAGCTGAAGGCCCGGCCCGCCGACCTGCGCATCGTCACCATCGATGGCGATTCGATGGAGCCGGTGCTGATGAGCGGCGACAAGGTGCTGATCGATCTGTCGCGCACGGTGCCGTCGCCGCCCGGCATCTTCGTGCTGCATGACGGCATGGGGCTGCTGGCCAAGCAGCTGGAGCGCTTGCCGAATACCGAGCGCCTGTCGATCCGCTCCGCCAACCCGCGCTACGATTCCTACGAACGCCCGGCCGAGGAAGTCACCATCATCGGCCGCGTGGTCTGGTTCGCCAGACGGCTGTAGGGGGTGAAGAGACATTTCAAAGAAACCCCTCGCCCCGGAAGGGGAGAGGCCCGAGCGGTTCTCTAAAATATCCCTCGCCCCGGAAGGGGAGAGGGATGCGGAAGCTTACGAACGAAATGAGTTAGCTGTAGCTGGGTGAGGGGAGATTAGCTCCGCCCGCGCGATACCCCCTCACCCAGCTTCGCCTAGTCTCGGCTTCGCCTCGCCAAGGCTGCGCAACCCTCTCCCCCCCAAGGGGGCGAGGGAGTTTTCTATCCGCTTTTGCCGGCCTCAAGAAACGCTCGGATACGCAGCATTATCCCGTCCGGATTATCCAGCACCTCGTTGTTCCAGAACCGGATGACCCTGTAGCCCTGCTGGCTTAGATAATCGGTGCGCCGCTCATCGCGTGCCTGTTGCACAGCATGCTGGCCGCCATCCAGTTCGATGATCAGCCGTTCGGCGATAGCGACGAAATCCACCGTATAGGGGCCGACCGGATGCTGGCACCGGAATTTCACGCCATCCAGCTGGCCATTGCGCAACCGCTTCCACAAGGCGGTTTCCGCCTCGGTCTGCTCGACACGAAACCGGCGTGCGTTACGGATAGGCATGACAGGAAGTCTATTGAGAATTCCCTCGCCCCGGAAGGGGAGGCAGCAATCCCCCTTGACGAGTTCATATGTACACGAACAAACTTTGACCTCGCCGTTCGCCGGCGAAAGGATGTAGCGTTTCGCCGCCGGCCCCGTTACCGGGCGTCGTCTCCGGCACGATCTGAACAGGAAGACCGCATGCCCGATTCCACGTCCCCGTCCGCACCTCAATCTGTATCAGCCGCCGGCCCGAAAGGCGCCCCGAAAGGCGCACTGGTCGGCATCGATGTCGGCGGCACCTTCACCGACCTGATCCTGATCGATCCGGAGAAGGGCCTGCGCATCGCCAAGGTGCCGACCACGGTGCAGAACCAGGCTTTCGGCGTGATGGCGGCGCTGGAGAAGGCCGGGGCCGATCTCGCCAGCCTCGCCTCGATCGTGCATGGCACGACGACGACGACCAACGCGCTGCTGGAACGCAAGATCGCCAAATGCGGGCTGATCACCACCAAGGGCTTCCGCGACGTGCTGGAGCTGGGCCGCCGCACACGGCCGAAGCCCTATGGCCTCATCGGCAGTTTCGAGCCGCTGATCGCGCGCGAGAACCGCCTCGAAGTGGCGGAACGCATGGATGCGCAAGGCCATGTGCTGACGAAGCTGGACGAGGATGGCGTGCGCGCCGCCGCAAAGGCGCTGCTCGACCAGGGTGTCGAGGCGGTGGTGGTGCATTTCCTGCACGCCTACGCCAACCCGGCGCATGAGCGCCGCGCGGCGGAGATTTTGCGCGAGATCTGGCCGAATCCCTACATTACCGTCGGCAGCGATATCCTGTCCGAGTTCCGCGAGTATGAGCGCGGCACCACCGCCTCGGTGAACGCCGCCATCCAGCCGGTGCTGGACCGCTATATCCGCCGGCTGACCGACGAGCTGGCGGCGCAGGGCTATGGCCGCGACCTGCTGGTCATGCAGGGCAATGGCGGCACCGTCTCGGCCCGTATCGTGGCGGAGGCGGCGGTAAACACGGTGATGTCCGGCCCTGCCTCCGGCGTCATGGCGGCGGCCTATACGGCGCGGGGGGCGGGCCATCCCAACCTCATCACCTACGATATGGGCGGCACCAGCTCCGATGTCGGGCTGATCCTGAACGGCGTGCCGGCGGTCAGCGCCGAGCTGGAGCTGGAATACGCCATCCCGATCCATGTGCCGATGGTCGATGTCCATACCATCGGCGCCGGCGGCGGCTCGCTGGCCCGCATCGACGAGGCCGGCCTGCTGCAGGTCGGGCCAGAGAGTGCCGGCGCCAATCCGGGGCCGATCTGCTATGGCCGGGGCGGCACGCGGCCAACCATCACCGACGCCAATCTGGCGCTGGGGCGGCTGAATCCGAAAGGGCTGCTGGCGGTCGATTCGCCGGTCTCCATCGAGGATGTGAAAGGCGCCATCGCCAGCCATGTCGGCGCGCCGCTGGGGCTGGATAATGACGCGGCGGCGGCGGCCATCCTGGCCATCGGAAATATGAAGATGGCCAATGCCATCCGCATGGTCTCGCTGGCGCGCGGGCACGATCCGCGCGATTTCGCGCTGTTCGCCTTCGGCGGGGCCGGGCCGCTGCACGCGGTGGCGCTGGCGCGCGAGCTGGCGATCCCGACCGTGCTGATCCCGGCGCGGCCCGGCATCACCAACGCGCTGGGCTGCGTGGTGGCCGATCTGCGCCATGATTACGTGAACACGGTGAACGCGCCGCTGGAAGCGGTCGATATGGCGCAGGTGCAGGCGCTCCTGGAGGAGCAGGTGGCGGCGGGGCGCGAGATCATCGCCCGCGAGGGCACCGAGGTCGAAGAAATCACCGTGCTGCACGATGCCGATATGCAGTTCCAGGGCCAGACCCATATCCTGACGATCCAGGTGCCGGGCCCCGATGTCAGCCGGGAATATCTGGCCGAGGCATTCGCCAAGGCGTACTGGGAGCGCTTCGAGGTCGAGCTGCCGGAAATCCGCCCGGTGCTGGTCAATCTGCACACCGCCGTCATCGGCCGCCGCCCGGCGGTGCCGCTGACCGCGCTGGTCGAGCTGGAGCGGCAGGAGAAGACGGTCGAGGCCGCCATCGAGGACCGGCGCGCCGTCTGGTTCGCCGAGGGCGGCTGGCAGGACACGCCGATCTATCGCCGCGCCGGCCTGCCGCTGGGCGGTGACTTCGCCGGCCCGGCCATCGTCGAGCAGCTGGACACCACCATCGTCATCGAGCCGGGCTGCACCGTGCGGGTGGATGATTTCGGCAATCTGCTGGTCACGGTGCCGCCCGCATGATGAAAACCCTCAGCCCGGTCAGCTGGGCGGCGCTGGCCTTCATCGTGCTCGCCAGCGGGGCGCTGGTCGCAACCCTGATCTCGCCGCCGCCGGACCCGTCCGAGCATCCGATGGCGCCGCGCTTCAAGGGGCTGCATCAGGCCTTCGAGGCGGCGAAGCGCTGCGGCGGGCTGGAAATGACGCCGGCGGTGGCGAACCGCATCGGCGCGGCCATCGATGAAGCGGTGCAGGGCGCGCCCGGCACCGGCAGCCGGTTGGTATTGATCTCCGACGCGCGCGCCGAAATCGCCGCCGCCGGCTGCGATTCGGACCTCGCCCGTGCGGCGCTGGCGCAGTTCGAGGCCGAGTTGAAACCGGCGCTGGAGTAGGGTGATGATGGAAGCGGGAACGGCAGGGGCACAGGAGCAACAGGCATGAGCACGCAAATCGCGACACCGACACCGGCGGCGGAGGCCGTTGCCCTCGATCCGGTCACGCTGACCGTCCTGCAGGCCGGGTTGCAGCAGGTCTGCAACGAGATGGATCTGGCGTTCCAGCGCGCCGCCTTCTCGCCGGTTATCTCGGAGACGCTGGACCGCTCCGACGGCATCTACCGGCGCGAGACCGGCGAGCTGATCGCCCAGGGCGATACCGGCCTGCCGGTCTTCGTCGGCACCATGCAGTTCTCGACCCAGGCGGTCATCGCGCGCGCCCGCAACCCGCAGCCGGGCGACGTCTATATCGTCAACGACCCCTATATGGGCGGCACGCATCTGATGGATGTGAAGTTCGTGCGCCCCTTCTTCTACAAGGGGCAGCTCTGGGCCTGGCTGGCCAATACCGGGCACTGGCCGGATTTCGGCGGCATGGTGCCGGGCGGCTTCTCCGCCAAGGCGACCGAGGTCGAGCAGGAAGGCCTGCGCCTGCCGCCGGTGAAGCTGTTCAAGCAGGGCGTGATCGACGAGGAAATTCTCTCCATCATCTTCTCCAACATCCGCATCGCCGACCAGCGTATCGGCGATGTGAAGGCGCAGGCCGCCGCCCTGATGGTCGGTGACCGCCGGCTGACCGCGCTGCTCGACCGCTATGGCGCCGATGTGGTGGATGCCGCCATCGTCGAGCTGAAATCCCGCGCCGAACAGCAGATGCGCGCGAAGATCGCCACCATCCCGGACGGCACCTATGAAGGCACCGCCTATGTCGATTCGGATGGCGTGGTGGACGAGCCGCTGAAGATCGCCATGTCGGTGCGGAAAGCAGGCACCGACCTGTATTTCGACATGGCGGGCTCCTCGCCGCCCTGCCAGGGACCGATGAACAGCGTGCTGGCGACGACCAAATCCTCGATCTACCTGGCGATGAAGCACATCTTCCCGGATGTGCCGATCAATGCCGGCACTTTCGCGCCGCTGAACATCACCGATCCCGACGGCACCTTCCTCTACGCCAAATATCCGCGGCCGGTCTCCGGCTGTGCTGCCGAGGTCTCGCAGCGCATCGCCGAGGCCGTGTTCGACGCCATCGCCCAGGCAATCCCCGACCAGCTGTTCGGCGCGCCAGCCGGCACCAGCGGCAATTTCGCACTCGGCGGCCATGACCCGGCGACGGGCCTGAATTACGTGCTCTATCTGATTTCCGGCGGCGGCTATGGCGGCAGCCTGGAAATCGACGGGCTGTCCAACGGCTGCTCGACCATCGGCATCTCCAAGACCACGCCGCTGGAGGTGGTGGAACAGCGCTACCCGATCCTGTTCGAGGAATATTCGCTGGCCGAGGGCTCCGGCGGGGCCGGCACGCATCGCGGCGGCTTCGGCATCAACTACAAGGTCCGCATCGCGCGCGGCCAGGCGCGCGCCAGCTTCGTCATGGATCATGGCCGCACCGGCCCGAACGGCGCGCAGGGCGGCGAGGAGGGCGGGCGCAACAGCGTGCGCATCCGCTACCGCGACGGGCGGGTCTATGACCCGCCGCATCTCAGCAAGGACCAGGATATCCGGATATCCGAGGGCGACAGTGTCGAGGTCACGACGCCGGGCGGCGGCGGCTATGGCAGCCCGATGCAGCGCGATCCGGAGGATGTCGCGCATGATGTCCAGCGCGGCTATTACACCAGCGCCGAGGCCGAACGCCGCTTCGCCGTGGCGCTCACATCCGCCGGCGCGGTGGACGAGACCGGCACGGCGGCACTGCGCGCGGCGAAGTAGGGGGCACCTACTCCGGCGTTCCCGCCTTGGTCAGCGCCTTCACCGCGCCGTGCAGCGTGCGCAGCTCCTGCTCGGTGGGGGCGGCGCGCTGGAACACATTGCGCAAATTGCGCGTCACCGTATGGCGCAGATGCGGTTCGGTCATGAAGCCGCCGCGTTCCAGATGGGCGACCAGCCGGTCCATGAAATTCTCGAACTCCGCCTTCGGGGCGGGCATATCGGCGCCGCCGGCCAGATAGCGGCCCGGCGTGTCGTCGCCGGCCTGATACCATTCATAGGCCAGCAGCAGCACCGCCTGCGCCAGATTCAGCGAGGTGAAGTCGGGGTTCAGCGGCACGGTCAGCACGGTGTCGGCGGCGGCGACCTCGTCATTCTCCAGCCCGGCGCGCTCCGGCCCGAACAGCACGCCGCAACGCCTGTTATCCGCGATCAGGTCGCGCAGTTCGGTTCCGGCCTGCCGGGCGGTGACGATGGGCTTGGCCTGCGCCCGGCTGCGCGCGGTGGTGGCATAGACATGGTTCAGATCGGCAATCGCCGCGCCGACGCTGTCATAGAGTTTGGCATCGTCGAGCACCCGGTCGGCGCCGGAGGCTGCGGCCCAGGCGGCCTCGTTCGGCCAGCCGTCGCGCGGGCGCACCAGCCGCATTTCGGTCAGCCCGCCATTCAGCATGGCGCGCGCCGCCATGCCGATATTCTCGCCCAGCTGCGGGCGCACCAGAATGATGACGGGGCCAGGGGCGGGAGAGGCGGTAGTCATGGCGGTCCGGCCGGTCACGCCGCCGGGCGGATGCCGTCGCGCATCAGCTTGTAGGTGATGCTGTCGGACAGTGCATCGACCGAGGCGTCGAGGATGTTCGGCGAGACGCCGACCGTGGTCCAGCGCGTGCCGTCCTCATCCTCGGATTCGATCATCACCCGGGTGATCGCGCGGGTGCCGTCATTCGGCGTCAGGATGCGCACCTTGTAGTCCACCAGCTGCAGCTTCTCGAGGCCGGGATAGGCGGTAACCAGCGCCTTGCGCAGCGCATTATCGAAGGCGTTCACCGGGCCGTTGCCCAGCGCCACCTCGTGCCTTGGGTCGTTGCCGATCAGCACGGTGACGGTCGCCTCCGCCTCGGTCACCAGCTGGCCGCGCGCGTTGAAGCGGCGTTCGTCCATCACGCGGAACCGCTGCAGATCGAAGAATTCCGGCACATGCTCCAGCGTGCGCCGGGCCAGCAGCTCGAAGCTGGCTTCCGCGCCGTCATAGGCATAGCCCTCGAATTCGCGCTCCTTCACGATCTCGACCAGCCGGTTCACCTTCGGATCCTTCGGATCGACCTCGAAGCCGATCTCGCGGAAGCGCGCCAGGATGTTGGACCGGCCGGCCTGATCCGACACCACGACATGGCGGGCATTGCCGACCAGCACCGGGTCGATATGCTCGTAGGAGCGCGGGTCCTTCTCGATGGCCGAGACATGCAGCCCGCCCTTGTGGGCGAAGGCGGATTCGCCGACATAGGGCTGCTGCCGGTTGGGCTGGCGGTTCAGCCGCTCGTCCAGCATGCGCGAGGTCTCGCGCAGATGGCGCAACCCGTCCTCGCCGATGCCGACATCGAAGCCCATCTTCACGGTCAGGCTGGGGATCAGCGAGACCAGGTTGGCGTTGCCGCAGCGCTCGCCCAGCCCGTTCAGCGTGCCCTGCACCTGGCGCACGCCGGCGCGCACCGCGGCCAGGCTGTTGGCCACCGCATTCTCGGTATCGTTATGGCAGTGGATACCGAGCCGGTCGCCCGGCACATGCTTCGCCACCTCGGTTACGATGGCTTCGATTTCGTGCGGCAGGGTGCCGCCATTGGTGTCGCACAGCACGATCCAGCGCGCTCCGGCATCATAAGCCGTCTTCGCGCAGGCCAGCGCGAATTCCGGGTTCGCCTTGTAGCCGTCGAAGAAATGCTCGCAGTCGAACATGACTTCCCCGACCCGCTCGCCGGCCAGCTTCAGGCTGTCGGCGATCATCTCCAGATTTTCCTCCAGCGTACAGTTCAGCGCCGTTGAGACGTGGAAATCCCAGGTCTTGCCGACCAGGCAGACCGATTTCGCGCCGCTGTTCAGCACCGCCATCAGGCCGGGATCATTATCGGCGCTGCGGCCCGGCCGGCGGGTCATGCCAAAGGCGGACAGCGTGGCGCGGGACAGCTTCGGCGGGGCGGCGAAGAAGGCGTCGTCGGTCGGGTTGGCGCCGGGCCAGCCGCCCTCCACATAGTCGATGCCGAGACGGTCAAGCGCGCGGGCAATCGCAATCTTGTCCGGCACGGAGAAATCCACGCCTTGCGTCTGCCCGCCATCGCGGAGCGTGGAGTCGTAAAGATAGACCCGCTCCTTGGTCATGATCCGTCCATTCGTTTCCGGTAATCGAAGAGGGGCGCGAGCATGCCGGATGCGGCACCCCAGTGCAAGCAGATGGAGTGCAAGCAGATGGAGCGCAAGCGGCGGGATGGCGCAGGGGGCGGGTGGGGGGATGGCTGGCGCATTGGCGGTTGCCATCGCTCTTTGCGTCACCCCCGGTCTTGTGCCGGGGGTCCAGGGTGCAGCCCGCACGGGCGGCAGGGAGCACGCCGAGGCCTGGATTCCCGCAACAAGTGCGGGAATGACGGCCTGAGTGGATTGGCAGCTTGCGCTGTAATTCCTTTGAAAGCCCCCCTACTGGAACACCGCTTCCAGCTTCCAGCCCTCCGGGTCGGCGATGAAGGCGGCATAGTAGGTCGGGCTGTAGTTCAGCCGCAGGCCGGGCGCGCCGAGGTCATGGCCACCTTGCGCCAGTGCCGCCTTGTGGAAGGCGTTCACCGCTTCGCGGCTGTCCGCCTGGAAGGCCAGATGGAAGCCGTCGCCGGGCGGGTGCGCGCCGGGCCGCAGGAACAGCGCCAGCCGGTCATTCCCGCCGGGCGGGCCGTAGCCGGCGCCGCGTTCGTTCTGCCACAGCCGCACATGGCCCAGCGCTGCCATGACCGGATCGTAGAAAGCGATGGCGCGGTCGAGATCGGTGACGCCGAAGGAGAGGTGACCCAGCATGACGGCAGGCTCCGGTCAGGGTTCGAACTGTTCCTTCAGGATGCGCTCTTCCAGATTATGCTCGGCGTCGAACAGCAGCCGCACGCCGACCGAGCGGTCCTCAAGGATGGTGACATGCAGCACGTCGCGCACCTCGGTATGGTCGGCAACGGCGCTGACCGGGCGCTTGTCGGCCTCTAGCACGGTGAAGGTGACGGTCGCACCCTGCGGCAGCAGCGCGCCGCGCCAGCGCCGGGGGCGGAAGGCGCTGATCGGCGTCAGCGCCAGCAGATTGGCGCCAATCGGGATGATCGGGCCATGCGCCGACAGATTGTAGGCGGTGCTGCCCGCCGGGGTGGCCAGCAGCACGCCGTCGCACATCAGCTCGGCGACGCGGGTGACGCCATCGACATCGACCCTGATCTTCGCCGCCTGCCGGGTCTGGCGCAGCAGCGAGACCTCGTTGATTGCCAGCGCCTCATGCACCTTGCCGTCGGCGGTGGCGGCGCTCATCCGCAGCGGGTGAAGCGTCACTTCCTGCGCGCGGGCGATGCGGTCCGCCAGCTCCTCCTCGGCATATTCATTCATCAGGAAGCCGACGCTGCCCCGGTTCATGCCGTAGATCGGGATGCCGCGGTCGCGGAAGCGGTGTAGCGTCTCCAGCATGAAGCCGTCGCCGCCCAGCGCCACGACGAGATCGGCCCGCTCCGGCGCGATCTGGCCATAGCGGTCGGTCAGCGCGCGCAGGGCGGTCTGCGCCTCCGCCCCCTCGGCGGCGACGAAGCACAGCTTGCCCCTCACATTTCCGGCGGCGATGCCGGCGGGCGGCAGGTCGGGATTGGGCTTTGGCAGATCGTTCGGCATGGCATGGCCTGTGACGGAAACGGTATCGGTGCGGAGTATAGCCTTGAAAATGGCGATGAGTCGCCGCTTTCGCTTGCGATTTTCAGCAAGGTTTCCTAGGTGGCGAAGGTGGCTTTATTGCGCTGGAGAGGTTCTCATGATCCCGGTCATCGACATCGCGCCGATCTTCGGCCCCGCCGGCCCGGCGCGTGACAAGGCCGATGCCGCCATCATCGAGGCGGCGACGGTGCATGGCTTCATGACCGTGACCGGCCTGCCCGGTGGCGTGCCGCTGGGGGAGGAGGCGCGGGCTAGCATGATGCGCTTCTTCACGCTGGACCAGAACGCGCGCATGCGGCTCGCCCGGCAGAAATACGCGCCAGGCAATGCCAATATCTATCGCGGCTATTTCCCGCTGAAAGAAGGCGACCCGACCTACAAGGAAGGCATCGATCTGGGGCCGGACATCGCCGACCCCACAGCCATCGCGGCTGACGATCCGCTGCGCGAGGCAACGCCGCTGCCGGACGAATCCGATCTGCCCGGCTGGCGCGCCGATGCCGCCGCCTATCACCGGGCGATGGCCGGCGTGGGTGCTGCGCTGATGCGTGCCATCGCGCGCGGCCTCGGCCTCGATGAGGATTTCTTCGCCGCGCCGTTCCGCGACGGCGTGTCCACCCTGCGCATCATCCGCTACCCGGCGCGGTCGCCCGGCTCGCTGGCGGCACTGGCACCAGAGCTGATTCTGGACGGTGATGAGCGGCGCTACATCGTCGGCACGGCGCATCATGATTCCGGTTTCGTCACCCTGCTGAACCAGGATGCGCTGGGCGGGCTGCATGCCCGTGCGCGCAACGGAGACTGGCTGGATGTGCCGGCGCGCGAGGACGGGCTGGCGGTGAATTTCGGCCAGCTGCTGGAGCGCTGGACCGGCGGGCGGGTGAAGGCGACGGAACACCGCGTCGCCAGCCCGAACCGGGAGCGAGTCTCGGTCCCCTTCTTCTACGAACCCGCCGTCGATGCGGTGATCCGCCCGCTGCCGCTGGCGGGCGCACAGCCTTTCGAGCCCTTCGCCTATGGCGACCATGTCTGGAGCTGGATGAGCAAATTCATCGAGTTCCAGGGGCTGGAGGACAAGCGCCCACCGAAAGGTATTGCGGCCTAGCCCGCGTAACCGGCAGGCACCCCGACAACCGGGTGGTAGCTGCCGAAGCTCCAGAGATTGCCTTCCAGATCGCGCACCCAGTATTCGCGGGAGCCGTAGGGCGTGTCGTGCGGCGGTTTCACCACCTCGGCGCCGGCTGCCTTGGCCTTGGCGAAATGGCCGTCCACATCCTCGACATAGGCGTAGAGGCTGATCGGCGTGGAGGGGAACGGGTTGGCCGGGTCGGCGGTCTTCGCGCGTGAGGCCATCAGCACGAAGCCGTCATCCAGCTTCAGCTCGGCATGGCCGATACCGCCATCCTCGTTCGGATAGACGACATGCTGGGCAAAACCGAAGGCCCTGGCCAGCCAGTCCAGCGCCGCCGGCGCGTCGCGATAGGTGAAGACGGGAAAGAGGGTGGGGGAAAGCGCCATGGTCTGATCCTCCGTGCTGGCGTTGCTGTGACGCGGCGGAGGATGCCCGGTTTCAGCCCGGCGAGATTGGACGGATGTTACCTCGTCTAAACACCGGCAACGCCGCCGCCATCGGGCAGCAGCCGGGCCAGGTACTCGCCTGGCGTGCAGCCGGCGAACTGGCGGAAATCCCGGTTGAAATGCGGCTGGTCGTAATAGCCGCCGGCGAGCGCGATGTCGGCGCGGCCGTCATTCGCGGCCTCGCCCAGCAGTGCTGCCGTGCGGTGGAAGCGCAGGATGCGCGCCACAGTCTTGGGCGGCAGGCCGAAGCGCTGGCGGAACTGTACGGAGAGATGCTTGCGGCTCCAGCCGATCTCCCCGGCGAGGCCGGCGACCTCGCATTGCCCGCCGCTCTGTTCCAGCGCCTGCCAGGCCCAGGCAAGTTCCGGCGGCAGGGCCGGGGCGGCGGCGAGGCGCTCCAGCAGGAAGCCGTCCATGATCTGGAAGCGCGCGGCCCAGCCCGGCGCCTCCTGCAATCGCGCGACCAGCCGGCCGGACTCGGCTTCGCCGAACAGATCCTCCAGCGCCACCACCTCGTTGAACAGCTCGGCCAGTGGCCGGCCCAGGATCAGGCAGGCGCCAATCGGCGTGAAGTTCACCTGCACGCCTTCCTGCGCGCCGGTATATTCGGTCAGTGCCGACCGGTCATGCAGCCCGGCGATGAAGCTGCGGTGTTGGGTCCAGCCCGCCGCCTCGTCCAGCAGCTTCACGCCGATTCGCGGCCCCAGGCTGACGATCATCGGCAGGCCGGCGAAAGGCAGCTCCATCCGGCGCATCGGCGTCGCCGCCAGCTCGGCATAACCCTGATAGCCCGATATGTAAGCGGCAAGGCGCGGGTCGGGATCGCGCGACGCCATCTCCCAGCGATGGTCGCCATCCTGATGGGAGAGGGTGCGGATCGCCAGCGGCATGAAAACTCGCCTGGGTGGATTACCTGGGTGGATTACCCGCCGGTCACGCTCATGTGGCGCGGCACGGCGATATTGCTGCTGCTGCGGTCGATGATGAAATCATGGCCCTTGGGCTTGCGGCCGATGGCTTCCAGGATCGCCTCGCGCAGCGGCTCGTCGCTCTCGCTGGCGCGCAGCGGCGCGCGCAGGTCGGCAGCATCCTCCTGTCCCAGGCACATATACAGCGTGCCGGTGCAGGTCAGCCGCACGCGGTTGCAGCTTTCGCAGAAATTATGCGTGAGCGGGGTGATGAAACCCAGCTTGCGGCCGGTTTCCTCAATCTGGACATAGCGCGCCGGCCCGCCGGTCTTGTAGGCGATGTCGGTCAGGGTGAAGCGCTCCGACAGCTGCTGGCGCACCAGCGACAGCGGCAGGTACTGGTCCACCCGGTCCTCATTGCCGAGATCGCCCATCGGCATGACCTCGATGATCGTCATGTCGTAGCCGAGGCTGCCGCACCAGGCCAGCATGTCGCCCAGCTCGTGCTCGTTCACGCCCTTCAGCGCGACGGCGTTGATCTTGATCTCCAGCCCGGCCGCCTTGGCGGCGGCGATGCCGTCCAGCACCTTCTCGAGATTGCCCCAGCGGGTGATGGCGGTGAATTTCGCCGGGTCCAGCGTGTCCAGCGAGACGTTCAGCCGGCGCACGCCGGCGTCATACAGGTCGGTCGCGTATTTGCCGAGCTGGGTGCCGTTGGTGGTCAGCGTCAGCTCGTCCAGCCGGCCGCTCTCCAGATGCCGGCCCAGGCTGCGGATCAGGCTCATGATATTGCGGCGGACCAGCGGCTCGCCGCCGGTCAGGCGCAGCTTGCGCACCCCCATATCGACGAAGGAACTGCACAGCCGGTCCAGCTCCTCCAGCGACAGCACGTCCTTCTTCGGCAGGAAGGTCATGTCCTCCGCCATGCAATAGACGCAGCGCAGATCGCAGCGGTCAGTGACGGAAACCCGGAGATATGAGACGTCGCGGCCGAACGGATCGAGCATCTGGCGGTTACTCCCGGCGGCCCTTTGCGGACCGTCCTTGGTTTTCGGTGTCGTTTTCACTTTCGCGGCGCCTTCAGGCACCCTGGCATTACCAATTCCACCTAAGACTATAGGGTGCCTCGGGACGAATTTCATCCACAGCTTTTGAGCGGGCATTTACAAACCCCCTCCCTTGCCGCTGGGGCGGCGCTGGCCCATAGTCAGGGCATGCAGGAATTCGCCATCAAACCGAATCCGGACGACCCGCGGCTGAGCGAGCCGGTCAGCGGGCTGGACCATGAGGGCAAGCCGGTCGATATCCGCGTGCCGGTGGAACGGCCCCTGACGATCTACCTGAACAGGCAGGAGATCGTCACCGCCATGACCATTGGCGACCATCCGGATTATCTGGCGGTCGGCTATCTGTTGAACCAGCATATGCTGCGCCATGACGATCATGTCACCGCCATCGATTACGACGCGGATATCGAGACGGTGGTGGTGCGCACCGAGCGCGCGACCGATTACGAACAGAAGATGACACGGCGCACCCAGACCTCCGGCTGCGCGCAGGGCACGGTGTTCGGCGATCTGATGGAGCGGTTCGAGGAGATCGAGCTGGACCCGGATGCCGCCATCCGCACCAGCTGGATCTACGCCCTGTCGCGCAAGATCAACATGACGCCCAGCCTGTATCTCACCGCCGGCGCCATCCATGGCTGCGTGCTGTGCGAGGGTGACACGCCGCTGGTCTATATGGAGGATGTCGGCCGCCACAATGCGGTGGACAAGATCGCCGGCTACATGTTCCTGAACGGCGTCTCGCCGAAGGGCAAGCTGTTCTACACCACCGGCCGGCTGACCAGCGAGATGGTCATCAAGACAGTGCATATGGAAATCCCGGTGCTGATCTCGCGCTCCGGCTTCACCGCCTGGGGCGTGCAGCTCGCCCGGCAGGCAGGACTGACGCTGATCGGCCGGGCCAAGGGCAAGCGCTTCGTCGCGGTCTCCGGCGAGAACCGGCTGATCTACGATGCCGACCTGTCCGCCGTCGAGGAGGAGCCGAAGCACATGCGCCGCAAGGGGAGCGTGGAAGACGATGCCGCCTGAAAACGCACCTTACATTTCAGTTGTCGGGCTCGTGCTGGCCGGCGGCCTGTCGCGGCGCATGGGCGGCGGCGACAAGTGCCTGCTGCCGCTGGGCGAGAAGACCGTACTGGCGCATGTGCTGGACCGGGTGCGTCCGCAAGTCTCCCGCGCCATCCTGAACGCCAATGGCGATCCGGCGCGCTTCGCCGCCTATGGGCTGCCGGTGGTGCCGGATATCGTCGAAGGTTTCGCCGGGCCGCTGGCCGGCGTGCTGACCGGGCTCGACTGGGCGGCGCGCAACGCGCCGCAGGCAAAATGGGTGGCCAGCTTCGCCGCCGACACGCCGTTCCTGCCGGCCGATCTGGTGCCGCGCCTGCTGGAAGCGGCCGCCGAGGGAAAGGCGGACATGGCCTGCGCCGCCTCGGGCGGGCGGGCGCATCCGGTGTTCGGCCTGTGGCCGGTGCGGCTGTTGGGCGATCTGCGCGATGCGGTGGTGGTGCGCGGCATCCGCAAGGTCGATGCCTGGACGGCGAATTACCGGCTGGCCCGGGTCGAATGCGCCATCGAGGGCGGCATTGATCCCTTCTTCAACGCCAATACGCCCGAAGACATGGCGAAGGCCGATGAGATGCTTAACCATCTTTCCTTGGCCTGAACAAGGAATTGCGCAATTATTCCCCGAGCAGGAGTTATTTTTTCATTAGACGTGATGGGGAGAGCGTCGTCATGCAACGCGGCTTTCGATATGTTTCTTTGCGCCTGACCGCGATTGCGGTGGCGGCCTTTTTCTTTTCCTTGCCCGTGCCTGACGCTGCCGCCAACAGCAAGCGGCTGGTCACGGTGAACAATAATTCCTCGACCGAGATTCAGGTCCGCATGAAGCTGTGGCAGCGCGACTTCACGCGCCTCTCGGTGGGGCGCAGCCAGCAGTTCGAGGTGCCGGCCCAGTACAACACGGTCCAGGTCGAGGCGAAGAGCCGCAAGCAGGGCGATAATTGCTGGAGCAACGTGCAGGTCGGCGGCACGCTGGCGGTCGTGGACGGCAACCAGCAGATCGTCTGCCGGCCCCAGTAACGCGTTAAAAGTCACGCGGTCGTTGCAGGCGGGGTCTAGTTGCATGTGCCGGGCGCCATGCCCAGCCGGTCGCGATAGACCTTCGCCGCGCTCTCGCAGGCCGCATAATTCTCGTTGCAGTAATACAGCACCGCGTTACCGCCGGCCGGCATCACGTTGATCAGTTCGGTCGGCATGGTGCCGATGGTGCCAAAAACGCCATAACGCTGGAAGGCATCGATCAGGATGCCGGAATAGCAGCGCACCTGCTCGCGCTCGCCCGGCAGGGCCACCCGCTTCGTGCGCTTGTCGATGTCCTGCTGCACTTCCGACTGGCCCGCCGGTATCTGCTGCGCCTGGCCAGACTGCGGCACCGCCAGCAGCAAGGCCAGCGCGGTCGCGGTCGCCAGGGTAAGGGCGAAGGGCCGTTTCATATCGGTTCCTCTAAGGCCGGTGCAGGCTACCAGGCCGGATTCTGCCGCAGCATCGCGGTGATGTCAGCGGCGTCAATCGGCCGCGAGAACAGATAGCCTTGCGCATATTCGATACCGAGTGCGCGCAACTGTGCCAGCTGGTCGGCGGCCTCGACGCCTTCGGCGATCACATCGAGGTTCAGATTCTGTGCCAGCGCCGCGATTGTCCGTACGATCTCCAGATTGTCCCGGTTGGTCACCATGTCAATGATGAAGGACTTATCGATCTTGATCGTATCGATGGGAAAGGTCCGGAGATAGGCGAGCGAGGAATAGCCGATACCGAAATCGTCGATCGACAGCTGGATGTCCCGCCGCTTGAACTGTTCGAGAATATGCGCGGAACGCTGCGCATTCTCCATCAGCGCGCTCTCGGTGATTTCCAGCTTCAGATAGGACGGGTCGATCTGGGTTTCCGCCAGCACCTGGGCCACGCTGTCCACCAGGTCGGTCTTGGCGAACTGCCGGCTGGACAGGTTGACGTTGATCTGCAGCGGCGTCCGGTCCGGGAAATCCCGGTGCCAGATCGCGGTCTGCTCGCAGGCCCGGCGCAGCACCCATTCGCCGATCGGCACGATCAGGCCGGTCTCCTCGGCCAGCGGGATGAAGTCCAGCGGCGACAGCACGCCGCGGTCGGTATGGTGCCAGCGCACCAGCGCCTCGACGCCGACGATCTTGCCGGTATCCAGCGACACGATGGGCTGGTAGTGCAGCAGCATCTCGTCGCGGTCCAGCGCCCGGCGCAGGTCATTCTCCAGGTCCAGCATCGCCACTGCGCGCTTGTGCATGCTGGCGTGGAACAGGGCGACCTGTGCCTTGCCGTCGCTCTTCGCGCTGTACATGGCAAGGTCGGCATCGCGCAGGATATCCTCGGCCTTGCCATAGGCCGGATCCCACATCGCCACGCCGATGGAGGCGGTGCTGACGATCTCCTTGCCGTCGAGCTGGAATGGCTGGCTGACCGTGTCCAGCACGTCACCGGCGAAGGCCAGCGCCTCGTCCGGGCTCGTGACATCCTCCAGCAGAATGGCGAATTCGTCGCCGCCCAGCCGGGCGAGCGTGTCGCCGGCGCGGACCTTCTCGCCCAGCCGCAGGGCAAGCGAAACCAGCAGCTCGTCGCCGCGCAGATGGCCCATGCTCTCGTTCACGACCTTGAAGCGGTCGAGGTCGATCAGCAGGATGGCGAAGCGCATATCCTGGCCGGAGCGGCGGCTGCGCGCCATCGCCTGACGCAGTCGGTCGGTCAGCAGGGTGCGGTTCGGCAGGGCGGTCAGCGTGTCGTGCAGCGCGTCATGCTGCACCCTTTCCTCGGCGATCTTGCGCGAGGTGATGTCGGTCTGCGAGCCGGCGATGCGGGTGGTCTTCTGCGCCATGTCGCGCACCGCCTGGCCCCGGATCAGCATCCAGTGATAGCGGCCATCGGCGTGCAGCATGCGGTGCTCGCTCTCGAAATGGCTGCTGGCCCCGGCCAGATGCGCGTCGAGCTGCGCGGTGACCTGCTGCACGTCGCTCGGGTGGATGCGGCTGAACCATTCCTCCGGCGCATCGCCGATTTCCTGGTCGTTATAGCCCAGCATTTCCTTCCAGCGCCGCGAGAAGAAGATGCGGTTCTCCTTCAGGTCCCAGTCCCACAGCCCGTCATTGGCGCCCGCCGCGGCCAGCGCATAGCGTTCCTCGCTGCGCCGCAGGGCTTCCTCGCTCGCCTTGCGCTCGGTGATGTCGGAGAAGGTCGCGACGATGCCGCCGCCGGGCACCGGCGTCGTTCTGATTTCCAATGTCTGTCCGCGCTGCGTCTCGCGCTCATACACATTGCCGCTGCGCTTGGTGGAATGGCGAAAGGTCATCATCGCCAGTTCTTCCGGGTCGCCCGGTCCGTAATCCCCGCGCTGGGCGACATAGCGCAGCTGGTCGATCAGCGGCGTGCCGACCATGCGGAACTGCGGCGGCAGGTCAACCAGCTCGGCATAGCGCTCGTTCCAGAAGGTCATGCGCATCTCGTCGTCATAGGCGACGATGCCCTGGCTGATATTCTCCAGCGTGTTGTGCAGCATGCCGGCATAGCGCTCCAGCTCGTCCTCGCGGTGGCGCTGGTCGGTCACATCCGCCTGGACGGTGATCAGCCCGCCATCCTCGGTGCGGCGCTCGCTGATCCGCAGCCAGCGGCCATCGGTCTGCCGCTGCAGGAACAGATGACGGCCTTCCCGCGCGGCCAGCAGCCGCTGCGCAACCCAGGAATCGGTGTCGTCGATCAGGCCGTGCTTCAGCCGATCAGCGGCATCCGCCGCCAGGATGTCGCGATAGGGCGTGCCGGGATGGCACAGCGGCTCCAGATGCGGGTAAAGGGCGCGATACTGCCTGTTGGCCAGCAACAGATTGTCGTCGGCGTCAAAATAGGCGACGCCTTCATCGAGGCCATCCAGCACAATGTGCAGCAGATCGCTCGTGTCGGGCAGCGTCACAACCGCAGGCGAACGGTTGACCATGGGATAGCCGTGTTCCTCGTCATTCGGGCGGGCAACAGCGTACCCGTGTCCCAGCGATTCAATTTTTATAATCCATACTGGCTTAGAAATACTAACGAATCGATAAAATTTGCACCAGCCCAGAGTCAGATTTCGTCAGATTTTCTCTTGCCGTTCCAATCCTAAACGGCATCCGTGGCGGGGCGGTTGCGGAGGTGCCGGTAAAATCGCCACAACAGCAGCGCCGCCGCGCTGCGCTGCGGGCGCCAGTTCTGCGCCAGCAGATCCATGCCGCGCGCGTCCGGCCGCGCCGTCATTCCCTTCAGATGCTGTGCGGCAACCTGCAATGCAAGGTCGGGCGCCGGCCAGATGTCGCGCCGGCCGAGCACGAACATCAGATAGATTTCCGCCGTCCAGCGGCCGATGCCGGTGATCGCCGTCAGCCGGGCCATCGCGGCCTCATCGGGCATTCTCTCCAGGGCGTCGAGGTCGAGCCGCCCTTCCGTCACCTCTGCCGCCAGAATCCGGGCATAGCGCAGCTTCGGCCGGCTGAAGCCGCAGCCGACCAGCACCGTATCCTCGGCCGCCCCCACCGCCTCGGCGGTCACATGGCCCAGCGCGTCGGCCAGCTTGCGGCGGATCGCCTTGCCCGAGGCGACGGAGACCTGTTGCTCCAGAATGATGCCGAGCAGCGTCTCGAATCCCGGCTCGGCGATGCGGGGATCGGGCGCGCCGATCTCCCGCAGCGCCGCCGCGATATCGGGGTCGCGGGCGGCCAGCGCGGCCAGGTCTTCGGCCAGTTGCGCCGTCCGCTCCTCCAGAAGGCTCATTCGGCGATCTTCACCAGCGTCTTGCCGAAATTCTTGCCCTCCAGCATGCCGATGAAGGTGGCCGGCGCATTCTCCAGCCCTTCGGTCACGTCTTCCTTGTATGTCAGCTTGCCGGCCTTCACGAGCTTGCCGAGCTGGGCGACACCCGCCGGCCAGCGGTCATGCCAGTCGAACACGATCATGCCCTGGATGGTCACCCGGTTGGTCAGCACCGAGCGCAGGATCGACGGGCCGACATAGCCGTCGGGCATGTTGTAGTGCGAGATCAGGCCGCAGACGATCATCCGGGCGCGCAGGTTGAACAGATTGGCGATGGCGTCGGTCACCGGGCCGCCGACATTGTCGAAATAGACGTCGATGCCGTCCGGGCAGACCGCGGCCAGCGCCTTCGACAAATCCTTCTCCGCCTTGTAGTCGATGACCGCATCGACCCCCAGCGCCTCCTTCACATAGGCGCATTTGTCCGGGCCGCCGGCGATGCCGACGACGCGCGCGCCGGCCATCTTGCCGAGCTGGCAGACCACGGCGCCGACCGCACCCGACGCGGCGGAAACCACCAGCGTCTCGCCGGGGCGCGGCTTGCCGATCTCGAACAGGCCGAAATAGGCGGTCAGGCCCGGCATGCCCAGCACGCCCAGCGCGGTGGAGATCGGTGCGACATCCGGATCGACCTTGCGCAGCATGCCGCCCTCGACGAGGCCATATTCCTGCCAGCCGATGCGGCCCTCGACGATATCGCCCGCTTTGAAGCCGGGATGGCGCGAATCGACGACACGGCCGACCGCGCCGCCGGTCATGACCTCGCCGATCTGCACGCTGGGGGCATAGGATTTCGCATCGCTCATGCGGCCGCGCATATAGGGGTCGAGCGAGAGATAGAGGGCTTTCACCAGCACCTGCCCGCGTTCGGGCGTCGGCACCTGGGTTTCGACCAGCTTGAAATTGTCGGGCGTCGGCGCGCCGACCGGGCGCGAGGCCAGGGTGATCTGTCGGTTCATGGTCATGATGCGGCTCTCTTGTTTGGGTTCACTCCCGAAGGGAGCGTGTCATGGCAGGCAGGCTATCGCCGGAAGCGACCGGCGGCAATCGCGCGCAGGTCAATTCTGTCTTTCCCCGGCTTTGCGATGGCTGGCCTCGTATCGTCGCGGGCTGACATGCTTACTTTTGGTTTCCTCGAACCGTCATTCCCGCACTTGTTGCGGGAATCCACGCCTCGGCCCGCTTCGGCGTCGCCAGTGTGGGCTGGACCATGGACCCCCGCAATAAATGCGGGGGTGACGGATGGAGTGGGATGTCTTTCCGGTGCGCATGCCATCGCGTATAACGCCGGTTAAACATTCAGGATGGGGAGACGCGATATGGAACGGCCATTGCTGCTAGTGGGCTGCGGGAAGATGGGCGGCGCCATGCTGGAAGGCTGGCTGGCGCAAGGCACCGCCGATGCCGGGGTGTATGTGGTGGAGCCGTCGGGCAGCCTGCCCTACGGGCTGGATAGCAAGCCCGGCATCACGGTCGCCGCCGCCGCCGACGATCTCCCATCCGACCTGCATCCGGAAATGATCGTGCTGGCGGTGAAGCCGCAGGTGATGAGCGACGTGATCGGCGCCTATCGCCGCTTCGTGAAGCCCGGCACCTGCTTCCTGTCGATCGCGGCGGGCAAGACCATCGCCTATTTCGAGCAGCATCTGGGGGACAAGGCCGCCATCGTCCGCACCATCCCGAACACGCCGGCCGCCATCGGGCGCGGCATCACCGGCTGCACCGCCAACGGCCATGTCGGTACGGCCGAGCGCGATCTCGCCGACCGCCTGCTGCGTGCGGTGGGCGAGGTGGTCTGGGTCGCGGACGAGGCGCTGATCGATTCCATCACTGGCCTGTCGGGCAGCGGCCCGGCCTATGTGTTCCACATGGTGGAGGCGATGGCGGCTGCCGGCGAGAAGGTCGGGCTGCCGGCGGATATCGCCATGCAGCTGGCCCGCGCCACCGTCGCCGGGGCTGGCGAGCTGATGCGCCAGACCGGCGAGCAGGCGGCCATCCTGCGCCAGAACGTCACCAGCCCGAACGGTACCACCTATGCCGGCCTGCAGGTGCTGATGGACGAGAAGTCCGGCCTGACGCAGCTGATGGAAAACACCGTGGCGGCTGCCACGCAGCGCTCGCGCGAACTGTCGAACTGAGCGTCCATTTCTCCTGGACCCCCGGGTCAAGCCCGGGGGTGACACGGTTATTAAAGACCGCTTACGCCCTTACCCGGTCCAGCAGGCGGCGCATGAAGGCCTCGCCCTTGGCAACCTGGCTGAGGGCGATGAACTCGTTCGGCTTGTGCGCCTGGGCAATGTCGCCGGGGCCGCAGACGATGGTCGGGATGCCAACCTGCTGGAACAGGCCGGCCTCGGTGCCGAAGGCGACCTTGCCGGTGGAATTGGCGCCGCTGAGCGCCATCACCAGCTGGGTCAGCGGGTCGTCATCCTTCATGTCGAGGCCGGGAATCTGCGAGATTTGCTCGAAGCGCACGCCGGTCGCCGGATCGATGGCGTGCATCTCCGGCAGCAGCTTGGTCTCCACGAACGCGCGCACCTCGCCCAGCAGCTCCTCGGGGTCATCCTCCGGCAGGTGGCGGAACTCGAAATCGAAATAGCAGTCCTTCGGCACGATGTTCAGCGCCGTGCCGCCATGCATCAGGCCGGTATGGACGGTGGTGTGCGGCGGATCGAAACCGGGGTCGAACGGTCCTTCCGTCCGCTTGCGCTTCGCCATGCCGCGCAGATGCGTGACGATCTCGGCAGCGAACTCCACCGCGTTCACGCCGGTTGGCGCCAGCGAGGAATGGCATTCCAGCCCATGCACATGGCAGCGCGTGCTCTTCTTACCCTTGTGTGCAACGACGGGCTTCATCGAGGTTGGCTCGCCGACGATGCAGGCCGCCGGCTTCACCGGCTGCTTCTCCAGTATGTCGAGCAGGCGGCGCACGCCGATGCAGCCGACCTCCTCGTCATAGGAGAAGGCGAAATGGATCGGCGTCTTCAAGGGCTTGGCCAGGAATTCCGGCACGAAGGCGAGCGCGATGGCGATGAAGCTCTTCATGTCGCTGGTGCCGCGCCCGTAGAGCAGCCCGTCCTTCTCCACCACCTCGAACGGGTCGGTATGCCAGTCCTGCCCGTCGATGGGCACCACGTCGGTATGGCCGGACAGGCAGATGCCGCCTTTGTCCTTCGGGCCGATGGTGGCGTAGAGATTGGCCTTCTTGCCGGTCTCGTCATGGACCAGCGTGGAGTCGATTCCGAAGCCGGTCAGATAGTCCTGCACATAGGCGATGAGGTCGAGGTTGCTGTCGCGGCTGACGGTGGGTATGCCGATCAGCGTACGGATCATCTCCAGGCTGATCGGCTGGATACGGTCGGCTTCGGCCATGATGTCTCTCTGGTTTTATCGTATTGCGATAGGTGGTTGGCGAAATTCGATGGGATCGTGCGCCCGCCCTATCGGCTTGTCAACCGGGGGGCGGGAGGCAGGAAAGTCAGATGGCGTTGTAGAAGGCGCCGGGCCGGTTCACGAGGCTGCGATAGCGCCAGGTATTGACACCGGCCGCATTCAGGACATCCAGCGCCCAGGAGGCACAATTCGAGAAGGCATTGTAGGAGGGGCCGCCGCCCAAACCATAATCCTCATCCATCTCAAGGGCGCTATCCAGATTAAGCCGCCGGTCATGGTTCATCTTGTTCATGGCGCGGATAGCGCCTTCTTCCGTGATGTTCCATGTCTGCCGCTTCAGGCTGCCGTCCTTGAGGCTTTCATATTCGAGATAGATGCGGCCCGGCTGCCCAACCAGCGTGTCGATGAAATAGTTCATCATCCCACGCAGATCGTCCGTCGGCAGATCGCGCGGCGACAGGCCCATCGCCATGGTGACATAGCCATCCATCTGCAGAGTGATGAAAGCGTGCCCGACATCGAAGCGGCCATGCTTGTAGGCATTCAGCGTGATGCTGTATTGCGGCTGGATCTGTAGCATGTTGTTTGGCCGCCGCTGGCCCCGCCGGGCGACCCGTACATTGTGTCGCGCCCCCGGCGTGTCGCCGCTGATGTAATTGCCGAAAAGCGCTGACCCTATACCGATGGCGCCGATGCCGAGCAGGCCGAAGCCGGTCCCCGTCGCGATTGCCGTGCCGAGGACACCGGCGGCGATACCCCACCCCCAACTCGGCTGGGCAACGCCGCCCGCCGCACCCGGCCGCATCGGCACCGGCCCGGCCTTCATCTGGACTGGTGCGGCGGCACCCGCCGTCATGGCCGCCATCGCCGCCTTGATGCCGATGGCGTCGGCCTGCGCCTCCAACGCGCGGTCGCTGACCACGGCGATGCCGCTGCCGAACGGGTTGGGCACCCGGCCCTGGCGCTGCTGCACCACATGGGCGAGTTCGTGGCCCAGCAGCTGCAGCCCCTGCCGGCTGCCGGGATCGTAGCGGCCCGGCGCGAAATGGATGGTGGAGCCCATGGTGAAGGCGACCGCGCCCAGTGCGGAGGCCTCCGGCCCGACGCGCACGCGCACATCGCCCAGCGGCGCGCCGACCACGCCTTCCATATGGCGCTGGATCGCCGGCGGCAGCGGCTGGCCGCCCCCCGGAGCGCCAAGCCGCGCTGCCATCGTTGCCGGCACCTGAAACGCCTCGCCGCCGCCATGGCGCTGGATCACGGCGCCTGCCATTATCCCTTTGGGGAACCGGCCCTGGATCACCGAAGGACGCATGGTCACTCTCTCTTTGAGTGCATATAAATTTACTTATACAACCAAATTCGGAATTTCCCGAAGCGGTTTCTTGCCCGTTGACCGGCCCGGCCTGCATTTCCTTGCGTTACAGGGGCGGGGTTTTTGCAGTATTGTTGCGCCATCGCCGCACTGTGGTACCGCATCCGGGGGAACGGCCATGATTCGCTGCCTGACGATCCTTGCCAGCCTGGCGCTGTTGGGCGGCTGCGCGCTGACCGACGAGATCGCCGCCAGCCTTTCCCCGAAGAAGGAGACAGTGGCGGCCCCTGAGACTCCGGTTTACTGCTATCAGACGCTGGGACAGGTCGAGTGCTATCCGGCACCGCTGCCGCCGAGCCAAGCCGGCCGGCTGGTCGGCTATTATGGCAGCGCGCCACGCGCCCTGACCGGCAGCGGACCGGCAAGACCCTAGTCACCCTCCCGCCTTTCTTCATGGCCTGCTTTCCTGGAATGCCGCCTTTGACCCTGCCGCCCGCTCGTTTCGCACGCCGTCCCATGGCCCGTCCCATGGCCCGTCTTGTGGCGCTGGCCTTCGCCGCCGGTCTGCTCTGGCTTCCGCCGGTACAGGCGGCCCCACAGGCTACCGAGCCGCCCGCCGGCTATGCCTCGGCAATGCGCTGGTACGAGGAGCAGGCGAGGGCCGGCAATGCCAAGGCGCAGTTCCTGCTAGGCCTGTCGCATGAGCAGGGGCTGCGCGGTGCCGAGCCCGACGCGACCGAGGCGGCACGCTGGTACCGCAAGGCGGCGGAACAGGGACTGCCGGAGGCGCAGGCGAAGCTGGCGCTGGCGCTGCAGTTCGGGCGCGGAATCCCGGTCGATGTGGCCGAGGCGCGGCGCTGGTACGGCAAGGCCGCTGAGCAGGGGCTGGCCGAGGCGCAGTACAATCTCGCCTATCTGCTGGAGTCCGGGCTGGGCGGTCCGCGCGACACCTCACGCTCAATCTACTGGTATGAGAAGGCGGCAGAAGGCGGCGTGTCCCGGGCGCTGACGGCGCTGGGCAGCCTCTATACGCGTGGTGAGGGTGGGAAACAGAATTTGCGCGAGGCCTATAAATGGCTGACGCTGGCGGCCGAATCCGGGCAGCCGGGTGCTGCCGACCTGCTGCGCCGCCTGGCTGCGGAGATGAGCGAGGATGAGCGTCAGGAGGCCGAATCGGATGCCCGGCGCTGGCTGGCGGCGCAGGGGCGCTAGGGCGGCGCTAGGGGCGCGCTGAGGGGCCGCCCTTGACAGCGGCGCCATATGGACCATTGCTTATTTGTGATTTGTAACGCTAATGCAGCAAATGAGGCGGTTCGTCCGTTTCTTCGACGACGAGAATGGCGCGAAGGATTTCGATCCAGAACAGATACAGGTCGCTATTTCGATGGCGCAGCATGACAAGCGCCTGATCGGCGGCGAAAAGGGCGGCATGGCCAGGCATGGCCGCACTGAGTTTCTCGGCGCATTGCAGCAATTGTTCGCTGGGATGGGTCAGCATCGGGCGGGCGTCGGGTTCTGACGGCAACCGGCGGATGCAACCGAAATGAAGGGCAGATGCACTTCTGGACAACCTCGTGTAGTATGGATCATACAAGTTTAATCCGATGAAAATGGACCGAACCGCAAAGCCATCGCCGATGCCCCGTAAACCCCGCCGCACCGCTCAGGACCTTCTGATTGGCCGGCGCCTGCGCGACCGACGGAAATTTCTGAAGCAGAGTCTTCAGGAATTGTCGGCCCAGGTCGGCGTTTCCTACCAGCAGGTGCAGAAGTACGAGAGCGGGCAGGACCGCATTCCGGCGAGCATCCTGTTCAGCATTTCCAAGGCGCTGAACATTTCGCCGAATTATTTCTTCACCCGCACGCTCGAGGATGAGGTCCGCGAGGCCTATCCCGACATCACCAAGGAGGCGCTGTCCGAGGCGATGGCCTTCCTCTACTGGTTCCAGCGGATCGAGGACAAGCCGCTGCGCGACCAGTTGCGGGCGATGCTGGCGCATCTCGGCGGCCCGTCTGGTGCCACCGGAAGCGGCCAGGGAAGCAACAAGACCACGAAATAGGGCGCCGTCCCAGCCTCCCCTCTCCATCCGGACCACCTGCGGTACCCGGTTTCGCGACCGCTAGACCCGGGACCGGGCGGTGAAGTGAATGCCCTGCTTGGGCCTGAGCGAGATCATCGGCTCCGACTCCACCTCCTTGCTGGTCAGCAGCCTGAGGTCGAAGCGCTGCAGCATCTGCGCCACCATGATCTGCGCCTCGAACATCGCGAAATGATTGGCGATGCACTGGCGCGGCCCGGTGCCGAACGGGAAATAGGCATGCTTCGGCCGGTCGGCGCTGGCCTCCGGCGTGAAGCGGTAGGGATCGAACTTCTCCGGCTCCGGCCAGTAGTCCGGGTTGCGGTGCATCACATAGGGGCACAGCATGATCGTCGCCCCCTTGGGAATGCGGTAGCCGCGCACCTCGTCATCGGCCAGCGCCGCGCGGCTCATCGTCCAGAACGGCGGGTAGAGGCGCATCGTCTCCTGCGCCACCATCTTCACGAATTTCAGTTCCGACAGATCCTCGTAGGTCGGCTGCCGCCCGCCCAGCACCCGGTCAACCTCCGCCTGTGCGGCCGCCATATGGTCGGGATGGCGGCACAGCAGATAGAGGCACCAGGCGATGGAGACCGCCGTGGTCTCGTGCCCGGCCAGCACCATGGTCAGGAAATCGTCGCGCAGCCGGGACAGCGACAGCGGCTCGCCGGTTACCGGGCAGGCCGATTCCAGCAGCATCTGCAGCATGTCGGGGCCGGCCGGATCGTGCGACGAGCGCCCTTCCATCCGGTCCTTGATGACCTTGTAGAGCAGCGCGTCGAAATCGGCGATCGCCTGCAGCCTTTCGCTGCGCGCCCGGTTCGGCAGGTCGTGCAGCAGCTCGAACAGCGACCAGACGCGCTTCTCGCTCTGCACCATGATGGTGGTGATGATCTCGGTGAAGCGGTCCTTGTCCTCGGCCAGGTCGCAATTCATCAGCGTGCGGGTCGCCACGTTCAGTGCCGCGGCCATCACCTTGGGCACGATGTTGATCGGCTGGCCGTCCCGCGTCTCCGCCTCCACCACATCGCCTAGCGCAGTGCCACATTCCGCCATCACATCGCAGTAATGGTCGAAGCGGTGGCGCCGGAAGGAGGGCTGCGCCAGCGTGCGTTTGGAGCGCCACAATTCGTTCTCGGTCACCAGCATGCCGTCGCCGAACATCGCCTTCAGCCGATAGTAGAAGTCGCTCTTGCGGTAATTGCCGGCATTGGTCTGCATCACATGCTGGATGTAGTCCGGATGGTTCACCAGATAGAGCGGCTTGCCGGCGATGTCGAAGCCGACGATCTCGCCATATTCCCGCGCCATGCGCACGAAGAAGCTGGGCGGGTGCGGCTTGGAGGCGAACAGCACGCCGACGAAGGGCAGCAGCTTCGCCTTCGGCACGCGCCGGGCGGCCTTGAATTCATCCCGGCTGGTGAGGATACGCCTGGCTGCCTTACGCGGGCGCGCCGCTACCTCCGCGCTGACGGGGGCCGGCGCGAACTGGATATCAGTCGCCATCGGTCGAGGCCAGCACGGTGTAGGGGGAGATGCTGTCCGACCGCTCCTTGGCATAGATGGCGGCCGCCTTCAGCAGATCGCGCAGCACGATCTCCTTGTTGGCTTCCGCCTCCTCGGCCAGGAACAGCAGGCAGTTGGCGATGCCGCCCAGACTGTCGAGATCGGCGGCGGAATGGTTCAGAAGCTGGTCGCTGATACGCATGATCGTCTCCCTGGGTTTTGCTCGGTTTTGGCTGAAATCAGCCGATTGCGTTCCGCGATGGCGTGGCGGCCGGTTTATGCGCCGGGGCCAGCATGTCCACCGGTGTGTTGACGGGCACCACACCCGCCGGCGTGCTGATCGGCTGGCGTGCCCAGCGCGCCGCTGCCCGCCGCGCCGCCGCATGGTTTTCCGCATTTGTGTCCAGATAGCCGGCGACGCAATCCTCGACGCCGATGCGCATCGGCCCGGCGGTGCGGTGGCACTCGAAGCCCAGCACATGCAGCAGCCGCTCGAACTGCACATCGGTCACGCAGGTGACCCGGCGGATGCCGTCCTCCGCGCAGAGCGCGAACAGGCGGCCCAGCAGGGCGGCGGTGATGCGTACTGTCTCGGTGCGGAAAGGGCTGTCGGGTTCGGTGGGGATGATCGCCAGCCGGCTGATCTCCCACAGGCCGGGGCCACGCATCAGGGTGCCCCCGGCGGCGGCCGTCGCCATCAGGTCGGGGAAGCAGCTGTCCAGCAGGTGCGGGCGGTCCGTTGGCAGCAGCCGGAAGCAGCCGACCAGCGTGCCGTCATCCTCCAGCGCGGCGGCATAAAGCGTGCCGGCCCCGTCGAAGCGGTCGATCTCGCGACCGCTCTCCAGCGGCAGGTTCCAGCCGCGCAGATCGTTGAAATAGCGGGCGCGGAGCCGGAACATCGCGTCCAGAAGCCCGTCCCCGAAAGCTTCGCCACCTGTCGGCCGATTGACCAGAATCCGCACGTTCGTTCCCTTTCCCTGTTAGGGGAAAGGTGGCGGCGCGGGGCCTGTGCGGACTAGCTGGACAATTGTCTAGGGGTGGTGGTCGGGCGGTCTAAACCGGTGGTTTAGACCATGCGGTAGCCCTTGCTGCCGGTCAGTCCCGGCGGCTCCAGCAGGCCGAGATAGACCAGCTTGGCGATGGCATGGGGGGTGGAAAACACATCCAGCTTGGCGTGCGTGTTGTAGAGATGGAATTTCACCGTGTGCGGCGTGACCTTCAGGATGCCGGCGATTTCCTCGCGGGTCTTGCCGGCGGCGGCCCATTTCATCACTTCCAGCTCGCGGGCCGTCAGTTTCAGCGTCTCGATCTGGGCCGGGTCGTTGCCGATGCGCTGGCGCAGCGTCATGTGGAAATGGTTGGCGACCAGCGTGCAATCCCGCAGCAGGGCGGTATCGTCGAGCGGCCGGGCCGGGGTCTCCGGATCGGCGACGAAGGTGACCATGCCATATTCGCCGCTGACGCCGTAGATCGGCACCGAAATGCCGCGGTCGATACCGGCGTCGATGGCATCGTGCAGCAGCCGGCTCACCTCGGCAGCGGCCTCGGGCTCATAAGCGCGCACGTCCCAGCTCAAGGGCTGGCGCGTCGCGTTGCAGGCCGCGATCACCGGGTCGATGCGGGCCAGCTGCCCGCCCTGATAATGGGCGACCCAGTCATCCGGATAATCGCAGAGGATCAGCGGTGTCTCGGCGAAACCGCCGGGTCCCGGCAGGCTGGATGGCACCAGCCTGGCACTGATGTAGAAGATACGCTCGAATCCCATGGTGCGGGCGATGGTCTGGAGATGCGTCTTGAACTCCCCCGCCTCGCTCAACCCATGCAGATCGATCAGCCGCTGCTGCAGTAAATGGTCCATTCGCCGCCCCTTCCGGCCGGCCTTGCAAGTCTTTCCTCAATGCTCGCAGAGACATTGAGGGCAGCTCGCTTTGGAGGCTTGGCGGAACGCCAGCTTTCGCATTCCGCGACGCGCCTCTTCGGCACCGGCTCATTGTTCCTTTATTTGGAACGAGTATAAGCGGCTCCGCCGGAAATGCCTAACATGCAACTGCATGATGGGTATGCTATCGGATACCCCCTTGGGCGCTTCCGGCGGGCAGGATCAGTCGAGCGTCAGGAAGCGGCGGTAATCCTCGATCACGTCGCCGGCCGAGGCCTCGATCAGCCGGTGGCCGTGCTCCGGCCTTGCCAGCGTCGGGTCGGACCCGATGCGCCCGTCGGGATAGAGCTTGCGGTAATCGTCGGCATCGGCGAAGGCGCGCGGTGCGCGGCCGGCCTGCTTCATGTCCTTCTTCTTGATCGCCTCGGGATAGGCGGCCTGCGTCACCGACACCTCGCTGGCGGTGGCGTGCGCGCCATCCTTGTCGCCATAAAGTTCCTTGGACAGCGCCTGCACCCCCGGCGTGTCCCACCAGTTCTTCAGCACGCAACGCACCTGCGGCCGGTTGGATCCGGGCATGGCCATGCTGTAATCGGCATAGATTTCCGCGAAGGCGGCGCCGATGGTGGCGATGTTGCCGCCATGGCCGTTCAGGAAATAGAACCGCTCGAAGCCGTTGCGCGCCAGCGAGGCGACATAATCCTTGATGACGGCGATCAGCGTCGTCGGGCGCAGCGTGACCGAGCCGGAGAAGCCCAGATGATGCTGCGCGTTGCCGATCGAGATGGTCGGGCCGACCAGCGCGCCGGTGCGGTCGCCCACCGCCTTGGCGATCACCTCGGGGCAGATCGCATCGGTGCCGATCAGCCCGTTCGGGCCGTGCTGTTCGGTGGAGCCGATGGGGATGATGATGCCCTTGGAGGTGGCGAGGTAGCTATCCACCTCTTCCCAGGTGCTCAGATGCAGCTGCATGCCGGTCAATCCTTCCGTGCCGTAGAGATATCGGTATGGCCGATACTCTGGCACGGGGATATCAGCCTGTCAGCCGGCAGCGGCGCAGACCGGCAATGCAGCGTCAAAGCATGGAAACTGCGGGAGAAGCCTCAGGCCTCGCCGACCGTGTCCAGCATCGCCGCGTCGATCGCCTCGACGGCGGTCTTGCCGCCCCACAGCACGAACTGGAAGGCCGGGTAGAAGCGCTCGCACTCGGTGACCGCGACATCCACCAGATCCTCGACCTGCTCGACCGTGGCGCCGCGCGCGCCGCGCAACGGCACGGTATGGCGGAACATCGGCATCCCGTCCTCCGAACAGAGGTCGAAATGGCCGAGCCACAGCCGCTCGTTGGCCAGGGCCAGCAGGTTGCAGATTTCCGTGCGCTTGCCGGCACCCACCTTGGCGTCGAACACGCAGGAAAAATGCAGGGCGCTCATCTCGCCACGCCAGACGAAGAACAGGTGATAGTCGCACCAGCGGCCGGAAATCTCGACCGCCAGCTCATCCTCGCGTGACCGGTCGAAGGCCCACTCATTGGCCTCCACCAACTCTTCGATCAAATCGAGCGGATTGACGATGGCAGCTTCGTCAGAGGTCTCTATCTCGAGCATTGGACCTGCACCTCCTTGGCAGGAAGGGTTGCTGTGCAGGGTTGGTGTGGTTCCAATCGCGCCCAACATCTGGTGGGGCTATGGCCTTATCACCACCACGACCTGTAGCCTGCCAAATGCATATCGGCGACGCAACACAAGATTTCGTGTCACTCGCTAAATTATCGTGACGATCTGGTATGGGGGCGGGTCAGCTGGCCGGCGTCGGGCGCTTCGGACGGCGGCGGGGCGCACCTGGGGCCGTACCCGTGGCCGGGCCCGTTGCGGCAGGCTTGGCCGGTTTCGCGGCGGGCTTCGCCATCTTGGCAAGCTGGCCCTCCAGCGCTGCCAGGCGCGCGGCCAGCTCCTCATTTTCCGTCCGTGCCTTTTCCGCCATCATCCGCACCACCTCGAACTCCTCGCGGGTGACGAGGTCCATCTCGTGCAGCACGCGCTCCATCTGCTGGCGGAACAGCGCTTCCATCTCGCCGCGAATACCCGCAGCGGCGCCGAGCGCGCCGCTGGCGAGCCTGGCCATATCCTCGAACAGGCGGTTCTGGGACTGCATCGTCATGCTCCTCGGGTGGTGTCCTAGGGTGGTGTCCTGGGGCGGTGTCTGGCCATTGCCGGGGCGGCTCGCTTGCCGCTCCCCTCCTTGGCAACTATAACTCGCCAAACGAAAGATCAACACCCAGAGTGCGATCTCTGGCCCGCGACAAAAGGTTTCGGAAAGGTCTGCCCATGATCGTCGTCACCGGCGGCGCCGGCTTCATCGGTTCCAATCTCGTCGCTGCCCTGGAGGCGGCGGGCCAGCGCGATCTCGTGGTCTGTGACTGGCTGGGCCGTGACGAGAAGTGGCGCAACATCGCCAAACGCGACCTCGCCGACCTGATCGCGCCGGAAGAACTGTTCGATTTTCTGGATGCGCGCCGGGGCACCATCGAGACGATCTTCCATATGGGCGCCATCTCCGCCACCACGGAAACCGACGCCGATCTGATCGCCCGCACCAATATCGAGCTGCCGCAGCGCCTGTGGCACTGGTGTGCGGGCAACGGCGCGCGGCTGATCTATGCCTCCTCGGCCGCCACCTATGGCGACGGGTCGGCGGGATTCGAGGACAGTATGGGCGCGGCCGGCCTTGCGCGCCTGCACCCGCTGAACGCCTATGGCTGGAGCAAGCTGGCCTTCGACCGGCGGGTCGCCCGCTTTGTCGAACAGGCGGCCAAGCCGCCGCAATGGGCGGGCCTCCGCTTCTTCAACGTCTATGGCCCGAACGAGTATCACAAGGGCGGGCAGATGAGCGTGGTGCCGCAGATCTATAACCGCGTCGCGGCGGGACAGGCGGCACGGCTGTTCCGCTCGCACCACCCGGATTACGAGGATGGCGGCCAGCTGCGCGACTTCATCGCGGTCGAGGATTGCGTCGATGTGATGCTGTGGCTGCACGGCAACCCGACGGTCAGCGGGCTGTTCAATTGCGGCACCGGGGCGGCGCGCAGCTTCCGCGATCTCGCCGAAGCGGTGTTCCAGGCGCTGGGGCAGAGCCCGAATATCGAGTATGTCGATACGCCCGAGGCGATCCGCGCCAAATACCAGTATTTCACGCAGGCCGACATGGCGAAGCTGCGCCGGGCCGGCTATGACCGGCAGTTCACCGCGCTGGAGGCGGGGGTTTCCCGCTATGTGCTGGATTATCTCGCCGCCGAAGATCCGTACCGCTAGGCCGTATCGCTAGGCCCCACTGCCAGGAGTGTTCCCGTGTTCACCTTTCCCGCCATCGATCCGGTCGCGCTGGAGCTTGGCCCCATCGTCATCCGCTGGTACGCGCTGGCCTATATCGTCGGGCTGATCGGCGGCTGGCGCTATGCGCTGCTGCTGGCCAGGCGGGAGCCGGTGCGGTTCGAGCCGCAGCTGCTGGACGATTTCGTGGTCTGGGCGACGCTGGGCGTGGTGATTGGCGGGCGGCTTGGCTATGTGCTGTTCTACCGGCCGGACTATTACATCACCGATCCGCTGCAGATCCTGATGGTCTGGAAGGGCGGCATGGCCTTCCATGGCGGGCTGCTGGGCGTCCTCGCCGCCACCTTCCTGTTCGCGCGCAGATACAAGGTGCCGCTGCTGTCGCTGGCCGACATCGTCTGCGCCGCCGCCCCCATCGGGCTGTTCTTCGGCCGCATCGCCAATTTCATCAATGGCGAGTTGTATGGCCGCGTGACCGATGCTGCGCTGGGCATGGTGTTTCCGCATGGCGGGCCGCTGCCGCGCCATCCCAGCCAGCTCTATCAGGCCGGCCTCGAAGGGCTGGCGCTGTTCGTGCTGATGGCGGTGCTGATCTTCGGCTTCAACGCCAAGAACCGGCCGGGCCTGCTGGCGGGTGCCTTCTTCGCTGGCTATGGCGTGGCGCGCTGCATCGGCGAATTCTTCCGCGAGCCGGACGCTTTCCTGGGTTTCCTGTGGTTCGGCGCGACCATGGGGCAGCTGCTCTCCCTGCCGATGATCCTGCTCGGGCTGTATCTCGTCCGCCGGGCGCTGGCTGTCGAACCGTCCGGCGATACGCCAAAGCGGACATGAGTCCGCTGGCCAATCCCCTGGCCGACCTGCTGGCCAGGCGCATCGCCGCCAACGGGCCGATCACGGTCGCCGACTATATGGCCGAGGCGCTGGGCCATCCGGTGCATGGCTATTACCGCAGCCGCGACCCGCTGGGGGCGGCGGGCGACTTCACCACCGCGCCGGAAATCAGCCAGATGTTCGGCGAGCTGATCGGCCTGTGGGCCGCCGTGATCTGGCAGCAGATGGGCAGCCCCGACCCGGTGCGGCTGGTCGAGCTGGGGCCGGGGCGCGGCACGCTGATGGCGGATTTCCTGCGCGCCGCGCGCATGGTGCCGGGCTTCAAACAGGCGATCCGCCTGCATCTGGTGGAAACCAGCCAGCCCTTGCGCGACCGGCAGAAACAGGCGCTGGAAGCATTCGGCGTGCCGGTCGCGTGGCATGACGACGTCGCCTCGGTGCCGGACGGGCCGATGATCCTCGTCGCCAACGAATTCTTCGACGCGCTGCCGATCCGCCAGTTGCAGCGCCTGCCGGATGGCTGGCACGAAAGGCTGGTCGATCTCGATGAGGCAGGGACGGGCTTCCGCTTCGTGGTCTCGCCGGGGCGCTCCTCGGGGGCGGCGCTGCTTGACCCCGGCGTGCGGGACAATGCCCCCGCCGGCGCTATCGCGGAAATCTGCCCGGCAGGATTCGCCATAGCCGCCGCCATCGGCGCGCGGCTGAAACAGCAGGGCGGGGCGGCGCTGCTGATCGATTACGGCACGGCACGGAGTGCGCCGGGCGACAGTTTCCAGGCGCTGAAGGCGCATAAGTTCCACGATCCGCTGGCCGACCCTGGCGCGGCGGATCTGACCGCCCATGTCGATTTCCAGGCGCTGGCCCGCGCCGCCGTGGAGGCCGGTGCCGTGGCGCACGGGCCGGTCGGGCAGGGGGCTTTCCTGACGGCGCTGGGGATCGTGGCGCGCGCCGAAACCTTACGGCAATCTGGTGCGCGTGATGTCGATACGGCGCTGCGCCGCTTGATAGATGATCAGGAAATGGGCAGTCTGTTCAAACTATTGGCGTTGACCGGCCCGACCCTCGCTGGCTCCCTGCCTGGCCCGTTGCCGGGTTTCGAGGGCTGATCGGGCAACGGCGCGCCGGCTGGAATGTTGAAAGGCCGCCCGCTTGATCGTCCTGGACGAGCTGGAAATCCCCGGTATCCGCCACGCGTTTTTCACGCGGCGCGGCGGCGTTTCCGGCGGGCTGTACAGCTCGCTCAATTGCGGGCTGGGGTCGGACGACAAGCCGCAGGACGTGATTTCCAACCGCACCCGCGCCATGGCGGCGCTCGACCTGCCGCTGGAAGGGCTGATCACCTGCCACCAGATTCACAGCGCCGAGGCGGTGACGGTGCACGAGGTCTGGGCGCCTGGCGACGGCCCGAAGGCGGACGCCATGGTCACCTCCGTGCCGGGCATCGCCCTTGGCGTGCTGACCGCCGATTGCGCGCCGGTGCTGCTGGTCGATCCCGACGCCAAGGTGATCGGCGCGGCGCATGCCGGCTGGAAGGGGGCGAAGGGCGGCGTGCTGGAGGCGACGGTGCGCGCGATGATCGAGCTGGGCGCCCGGCCGGACAATATCCTCGCCGCCATCGGCCCGTGCATCGGCGTGGAGTCCTACGAGGTCGGCCCGGAATTCCCCACACCCTTCCTGGAGGAGGACCGCTCCAACGCGCTGTTCTTCTCGGCCGGCAGGACGGAAGGCAAGTTCATGTTCGATCTTGGCGGCTATGTCGCGCGGCGGCTGTCGCGGCTGGCACTGGGCGAGGTGCTGCGGCTGGACCGCGATACCTGCGCCGATCCGGTGAATTTCTTCAGCTACCGCCGCGCCTGCCTGACCGGCGAGAAGGATTATGGCCGTGCGCTGGCCGCCATCGCGCTGGTGTAGAAGTCTTACGCAGCCGATTGAAGAGTCCGTCATCCTGCGGTAGTTGTTTCATCCGCTTACAAGCGGGTCGCGGCGCTGTGCCGTGACCACCAACCTTTTTCTGCAAGAAGGATCAGGCCCGTGTCCGCCATCGAAGCGCCGTATCTCATGTTCCTGGGCGATGCGCCCGACCAGCTGGCCGCCAAGACGGCCTTCGGCGTGAAATTCTGGAGCCCGGAGAAATGCCTGGGCCAGTTCCGCCTGCCGGGCTGCAAGGCCGATCTCGGCCTGCCCGACATGACCATTGAGGAGGCCGCCAAGGCCGGGGTGAAGACCATCATCGTCGGCGTCGCCAACCGCGGCGGGCTGATGGGGCAGAGCTGGATCGACCCGCTGAAGAAGGGGCTGGATCTGGGCATGGACATCGCGTCCGGCCTGCACCGCAAGGTCGCCGACGTGCCGGCGCTGAAGGAAGCCGCCGCCGCCAATGGCCGGAAGATCACCGATGTGCGCCACCCGACGCGCGATTTCGATGTCGCCAGCGGCATCAAGCGTCCGGGCAAGCGCCTGCTGACCGTCGGCACCGACTGCTCGGTGGGCAAGATGTTCACCTCTCTCGCCATCGAGGCGGAGATGAAGAAGCGCGGCCTGAAGGCCGATTTCCGCGCCACCGGCCAGACCGGCATCTTCATCGTCGGCGACGGCGTGTCGGTCGATGCGGTGATCGCCGATTTCATCTCCGGTTCGGTCGAATGGCTGGCCCCGGCGAACGATCCCGACCATTGGGATGTGATCGAGGGCCAGGGCTCGCTGTTCCACGCCTCTTATGCCGGCGTGTCGCTGGGCCTGCTGCATGGCGCGCAGGCTGACGTCATCGTCATCGGCACCGAGGCCAACCGCCCGCATATGCGCGGCTTGCCGGGCTACAAGCTGCCCAGCCTGAAGGACACCATCGAGTTGAACCTGCGCGCCGGCAGCCTGACCAACCCGGCGATCAAGGCCGGCGGCGTCACCGTCAACACCTCCATGCTGTCCGAGGCCGAGGCCAAGGACACGCTGAAGAAGATCGAGGACGAGACCGGCCTGCCGGCGACCGACCCGGTCCGTTTCGGCGTGGAGAAGCTGGTCGATCACGTCGCCAAACTGTGATGCGCCAGCTTTCCATCCAGCGGGAGAGCTTCCCGATCCGGGGCGTGTTCCGCATTTCGCGCGGGGCACGCACCGAGGCCCATGTCGTGACCGTGAAACTGTCCGAGGGCGGCGTCACCGCGCAGGGCGAATGCGTGCCCTATGCCCGCTATGACGAGACCATCGAGAGCGTCATCGCCGAGATCGAGGCGGCGCGGCCGCTGATCGAGTCCGGCATTGGCCGGGAAGAGCTGCTGACCGTCATGAAGAATGGCGCGGCGCGCAACGCGGTCGATTGCGCGCTATGGGACCTGGAGGCGAAGCAGTCCGGCAAGCGGGTCTGGGAACTGGCCGGCCTGCCGGCGCCGAAGCCGCTGGTCACCGCCTATACGATCAGCCTGGATGAGGCGGAAGCCATGGGCCGCAACGCGGCGGAGAATGCCGACCGCCCGCTGCTGAAGCTGAAGCTGACCGGCGATGGCGATCTGGAGCGGGTCGAGGCGATCCACCGCAACGCGCCGAAGGCCCGGCTGATCGTCGATGCCAATGAGGGCTGGAGCCTGGAGCAGTATCTGCGCTATGCCCCGGCGCTGGTCGATCTCGGCGTGGAGATGATCGAGCAGCCGCTGAAGGCCGCCGAGGATGCGCCGCTGGCCGGCGCCGAGCATCCACTGCCGGTCTGCGCCGATGAGAGCTGCCACGATCTGCGCTCGCTGGAGCACATGGTCGGCAAGTACGAGATGATCAACATCAAGCTCGACAAGACCGGCGGCCTGACCGAGGCGCTGCGCCTGAAGGCGGCGGCGGAGAAGGCCGGGCTGGGCGTCATGGTCGGCTGCATGATCGGCACCTCGCTGTCCATGGCGCCGGGCATCATCGCCGGCCAGGGGGCGAAGGTCGTCGATCTCGATGCCCCGCTGCTGCTGGCCGAGGACCGGCCGGGCGGCCTGACCTATGAGGGCAGCATCGTGTACCCGCCGAGCCGGGAGCTGTGGGGCTGAGCATTTAGCGGTCTGATGCTTCGGGGCACTGAGTGGGTTTTTCTCTCTACCGTCATTCCCGCACTTGTTGCGGGAATCCAGGGTTCAGCCTGCCCGTCAGACATCCAGTGAGCGGAAGCCTGGACCCCCGGCACGGGGGGCGGGGGTGACGGTCTGGGGAAGAATGTCCAATTCATTGTGCCATCCCCATGCGTTGAGACTCTACCGCTGGGTCAGCTTCAGCTCGATCCGGCGGTTCTGCCGGCGGCCGGAATCGGTCGCGTTCGGCGCGATCGGATAATTGTCGGCATAGCCGGCAGCAGCCAGCCGCTTGGCCGGAATGCCGGCGGCCATCAGCTGGCGCACCACCTGGATGGCGCGCGCCGCCGACAGCTCCCAGTTGGAGGGGAACTGCAAGGTCGCGATCGGCACATTGTCGGTGTGCCCCTCTACCTGCAGCACCCAGTCGATATTGTCGGGAATCTGTTTCGAGATATCCAGGAGCACGCCGGCCAGCTGGGTCAGCTGCGTCTGGCCTTCCAGCCCCAGCGTGGCGGATCCCGAATCGAAGAACACTTCCGACTGGAAGATGAAGCGGTCGCCGACGATGCGGATGTTCTGCCGGTCGGCCAGCACCTCGCGCAGCTTGCCGAAGAATTCCGAGCGATAGCGCGCCAGCTCTTCCACCTTGCTGGCCAGCGCCAGATTCAGCCGGCGGCCGAGATCGACGATCTGCACCTGCTGTTCTTCCGACTTGGCCTCGGAAGCGGCAAGCGCGGCGCTGATCTGGGCCAGCTGCTGGCGCAGGGCGAGCAGCTGCCGGTTTAGCAGCTCGACCTGGCGCTGGGCCTCGGTGGAGATTTCCTTTTCACTGTCGAGTTCCCCGCGCAGCGCGGACAGCCGCGTCTCGCGCTCGTCGATCTGCTTCTGCGCCAGTGCGGTGCGCTCTTCCGATGTGCTGAGCTGCGATTCCAGCTCCTTCGTGCGGTCGCGCGCCACCGTCAGATCGGCGATCAGCGCCTGGATGCGCGCTTCCTTCTCGGCGGCGCTGATCTGCGCCTGCTGGGCCAGATCGACGCTCTTCTCCTCGGCCGCCTTCAGCGCGGCGGCAAGCTCGGTCACCCGGCCTTCCAGCTGTTCGCGGGTCTTGCGCAAGGTGGCGATGTCGCGGTTCAGCCGCTCCAGGTCGCGCAGCTGCGCCTCGATGGTCTCCTTGTCGGCACGGATCGTCTTATAGGCCTCTTCCAGCCCGCTCATCGCCTGGCTGCGCTCGCGCTCGGCGCTGTCCAGGCTGGTGCGCGCGCCGGCCAGATCGGCCAGCGCCGTGGCCAGCCGGCTTTCCATCGTGTCGCGCTGGTCGGTCAGCTGGCTGATCCGCGCGGTCAGATCGTCGCGCGCCGCCACCGAGCCCTGCAGATCCGCCGACAGCTGGGCGATGTTCAGTTTCAGGTCGGCGTTGCTTTCGCGCTCCAGCGCCAGCAGGTCGGTCAGTTCGACGATCTGCCGTTCCAGCCGCTGCAGGGCCTGCTCCCGCCCGGACAACGCCTGGGTCAGGTAGAATTGCGCGACAACGAACACCATCAGCAGGAACAGGATCACCGCCAGCATCGCGCCCAGCGCATCGACGAAGCCCGGCCAGATATCGAGATGCCGGCGCTGGCGGCGGGCCATGCTCATCGCTGGCTTTCTTCGGCAATGGCGGCGATGGTGCGGGCCAGCAGGCGGATCTCGCTGCGGATCTCCTCGATGGCCTGGTTGCGGCCGCTGGCGCTATCCTCTAGCAGGCGGGCGAGATACAGCTCCATATTGCGGATATGCGCGCGGGTCTGCTCGTCGGAACCGATGCCGCCATCGGCCAGCCGGACCAGCACAGGCTTCAGCTCCATCTGCCCTTCGGCGATCTTCTGCATCAGCGATTGCTCGACCCGCATCTGGTCGGTCAGCATGCTCAGCTTCTCGGTCAGCGCGATCAGGTTGGTATTGGCGCCGCGCCGGCTTTCCTCGCCGCGCTCGATGGTGCGTTGCAGCCGGTCCAGCGTGTCGGCGCTCTGCTCCAGCAGTGCCTGCACATAGGCCGGCACGGAGGCCTCGCCATCGCCCACCGGGCCGGCGGAGCCCAACCGGGTGATGCTGGACAGCCAGTCCTCAAGCTCGTTGTAGAAGCGGTTCTGCGCCTGGCCCGCCTGCAAATCGAGGAAGCCCAGGATAAGCGAGCCCGACAGGCCGAACAGCGAGGAGCTGAAGGCCGTGCCCATGCCGCTCAGCGGCGATTCCAGCCCGGCCTGCAATTCCTGGAACACGGTGCCGAGGTCGCCGCTGGCGAAGGACAGGTTGGCGATCACCTGGCCGACCGAGTCGATGGTCTGGATCAGCCCCCAGAAGGTGCCCAGAAGGCCGAGGAAGATCAGCAGCCCGACCATGTAGCGCGACAGGTCGCGCGATTCGTCGAGCCGTGAGGAAACGCCGTCCAGCAGCGAGCGCAGCGTCATCGCCGACAGGCTGACGCGGCCCTGCCGTTCGGTCACCAGATTGGCGATCGGCCCCAGCAGGCGCGGCTGGCGCTGCACCGTGGTGCTGGCCCCGCCACGCCGGTAGGATTCGATCCAGGCGGCTTCCGGCCCCAGCATCAGCACCTGCCGGAAGATATAGACGATGCCGACCAGCAGCACCGCGATGATCATGCCGTTCAGGATCGGCGCCGCCAGAAACGCGACCTGCAGGGCGGGGAACAGCAGCCCCACCGCGACCAGCACCGCAACCAGGAAAAGCGCCATGCGGGTCAGGAAGCGTTTGGGCGTACTCATCGTTTACAGCCTTTCGCGCCGCGGCGACGGCGACCAGATGCAGAGGAGACGGTGCAGCGCCGGGGAAGGGCAGCTAACAGCCGGAATTGGGCGGGGTCATGGCGGCTTGCTTTGCCCCGCCCGAAAGTTGAGAAACGTCAGCGATCCCTTTTAGCGATCGATGATGCGGATATCGACCCGGTCGTCGGGCCCGTCCTTGCCGGTATCGCCGAGCGCGCGCACATCCATGCGGGTGCTGCGGATGCCCTGTTCGATCAGGTGCGAGCGCACGGCCAGCGCGCGCGACAGCGACAGCCGCCGGGCCTGGCTGGAGGACACGCCCTCGCCGCCGGCATAGGCCAAAAGCTGCACGCGCAGCGACTCATTATCCTGCAGGCGCTTGGTGACGCCCTGCAACTGCGCGCGCGCCGCCTCGTCCATCTCCGCCTGGTTGAAGCCGAAGGACAGCCTTGTCACCCCGGCGGGGGCGGGCTGGCTCGGGGCGCTGTCTTTCGGCGGCAGCGCCGCGACCTTCTGCTCGGCTGGCTTCGGCTCTGCCTTTGGCGTTGCGGAAGCGGGCGGCGTTGAGGAAGCGGGCGGCTTCACCGGCTCGGGCTTGGCCGAGGGCAGGGCGGCGGTGCGCTGTGTTGCATTGGCCGGCTTTTCGGTGCTGGCAGCCGGTGCCGCCGGCTTCGGCGTCTCGGCGGGTTTCGGCGCGGCGATTTGCGGGCGCTCAACCTGGGGCGCGGCCACCTTTGGGGCTGCAGGCTTCTCAGGCTGCAAGACCGTCGGCGCGCGCACCGCGGGAGCGCTGGGGGCGGACGCACTTGGCATTGCCGGGGGCATTGCCGGAGGTGTTATGGGGCGCATGGCGGCCGGCGGAGTCAGCTGCGGTGCGGCGGCCATGGCTGCTGGTTTGGCGGGCTGCGCGCCGCGCATCGAGGCCGGCGGCCGGAGCACGATGCGCTCCTGGCTTTCGCGCGGCGCATTCGGCATCAGCAGGATGCGGCCATCGCTGCCCGGTGTCGTGAGACGCCCGCCGGTGCGGCCATCGATCACATCCATGTTCACGGTGACGGAGGAGCCGCCATCGCCGCCGATGACGATCTGCGCCATCACCGGCTTAACGAGGGCAGGCGTGACGAGCGACAGCGCGAAACCTGCCGCCGCCGCCATGAGTGCAGGTTTCAAAGCGTGTTTGCGTTGGTCCATGCGTCAGTGTCCCCCTCTGCCGTCGGCCCCTGCATTTGTCGCCGGGCACGCGGATGACAAGCCGCTCCTGCAAGCGGCCCGCTGCCGGCTGCAGCGACCATATCGCATGGCACGGGGGAGGACAACTCGCTTGCCCGCCAGTGGCGGCGGGAAAAGCGGTATCGAGATAGGCTGACTCAGGCCTCGCGCACGATCTTGCCGAGCGGGGCGTGCAGATCGCGGTTGGCGGCGAGGATATTGCCGCTGTCCAGCGGGTCGCCGGTGCCGGAGATGGTGGTGACGATGCCGCCCGCCTCCTTCACGATGACGATGCCGGCGGCGATGTCCCAGGCATTCAGCCCGGTTTCCCAGTAGCCGTCATAGCGCCCGGCGGCGACATAGGCGAGGTCCAGCGCGGCAGCACCGAAACGGCGGATGCCCGACGACACCTTCATCACGGCGGCCATCTCGGTCAGCAGCTTCTCGTGGCCGGGCCGGCCGGCGAAGGGAATGCCGGTGGCGAACAGCGCCTCGTGCATGTTCTGCCGGGCGGAGACCCGCAGGCGGCGGTCGTTCAGGAAGGCGCCCGCACCCTTCTCGGCCCAGAACAGCTCGTCGCGCACCGGCTCGTAGATCACGCCGGCGACGATCTCGCCACCCTTCTCCGCGCCGATGGAGATGCAGAAATGCGGAAGCCCGTGCAGGAAGTTGGTGGTGCCGTCCAGCGGATCGACGATCCAGCGGCCTTCCGGCTCCTGGCCTTCGCCTACGGAAGCGGCGGTGACGCCACTTTCCTCCATCAGGAAGGAGAAGCGCGGCCGGGCCTTGCCCAGCTCCTGCTTCAGCACCTTCTCGGCCTTCAGGTCGGCGGTGGAGACGAAGTCGGCCACGCCCTTGCGGGAAACCTGCAGCTGCTCGACCTCCCCGAAATCGCGGACCAGCCCGCGCGCCGCCTTGTAGGCGGCGTTGACCATGACATTGATGAGGGGGGAACGAACGGCCATGATATCCTGAAATCTTTAAGCGGAAAGAGAAGGGTGGCGAAGGGGGGTCAGCCCTTCGCGCGCTCCACATAGGTCTGGTCTTCGGTGCGCACAACGATGCGGGTGCCGCTTTCGACATGCGGCGGCACCATGACGCGCACGCCATTCTCCAGAATCGCCGGCTTGTAGGAAGAAGCGGCGGTCTGCCCCTTCACCACCGGGTCGGCCTCGACGATGGTCATGATGACGGTTTCTGGCAGCTGCACCGACAGCGCCTCTTCGTCATAGAATTCGACCACGCACTTCATGCCGTCCTGCAGGAACACGGCGGGATCGCCGACCAGCTCGCGGGCGATGGAAACCTGCTCGTAGGTCTCCATGTCCATGAAGGTCAGGATGGTGTCGTCGCCGAAGATGTACTGCATGTCCTTCTGGTCGAGCCGCACGCGTTCCACCGTGTCGGCGGAGCGGAAGCGCTCGTTCAGCTTGGTGCCGTCGCGGATGTCCTTCAGCTCGACCTGCATGTAGGCGCCGCCCTTGCCGGGCTTCACATGCTGCGTCTTCACCGCCACCCACAGGCGGTTGTTGTATTCGATGACGTAGCCGGGGCGGATGGCGTTGCCGTCGATTTTCATCGCTTGGATTCCATTAGATGTTCGGGTTGTACCCGGTAAAAGGCGCGCGGAAGCTATCAGCTTGGCCTGATAAGGGCAAGCGTGCGGGCGGGCGGCGGTGATTCGGGGGGAATTTCGGCCTGGCGCTTGGTTTTCCCGATTCGTCATTCCCGCACTTGTTGCGGGAATCCAAGCCTCGGCTTGCTTCGGCCTCGCCTGAGTAGGCTGAATCCTGGACCCCCGGTACAAGACCGGGGGTGACGATCTGAGTATAAAAGGCACCGTCACCCCACCGCTATGGCGGCTAGGCGGCTATTTCCGCGCCTTGCCGCCCTTCGCCTCTGCGACCTCGTCGAACAGGCGGTTGAAGCTGGCGACGGCGGCGGCGGGGCCGTCCTTGTGGTTCCACACCCCGCCGATCACGGCCAGGAAATCCGCCCCGGCCTCGACCAGCGGCCGGCAGTTCTCGACCGTGATGCCGCCGATGGCGACCACCGGCACTTCCATCAGATCGGCCCACCAGCGCAGCAGCTCGATATCGGCCTGGGTCTTGGCCTGCTTGGTGCTGGTCGGGAAGAAGGCGCCGAAGGCGACGTAATCGGCGCCCTGTTCGGCGGCACTCATGGCGAGATGCCGCGAATCGTGGCAGGTGACGCCGACGATGGCGTCCGGCCCGACAAGCTGGCGGGCCTCGGCATAAGGCGTGTCGTCCTGGCCGACATGCACGCCATCGCAGCCAAGCTCGGCGGCAAGCGCGGGATCGTCGTTCAGGATCAGCGCCACATCGTGATTATGGCAGATCGGGCGCAGCCGCTCGACCGCCTTGCGGATCACGGAATCGTCGGCCGGGATATCGCCGGTCTTCAGCCGGAGCTGCAGGCAGGCGACATCGCCCGCCTCCAGCGCCTGACTGAGCCGGTCGGGGAACGCCGCCAGATCGATCTCCGGCGGCGTTACGAGATACAGCCTGGTGCGAATGGTCAGGCCTTCCCCTGATAGATCTTCACGATGCTGTCCAGCATCGCCAGCGCTTCGGCGCGCGGACGCTGGAAAGTGTTGCGGCCGATGATCGAGCCGGTGCCGCCGCCATCGCGGATTTCGCGGATTTCGTTGTACAGACCGTCCAGATCCTTCGCCTCGCCGCCGGAGAACACCACCAGACGGCGGCCGTTGAAGCAGGACTGCACGACGTGGCTGACCCGCTCGGTCATGGTGGCGATGGGGATCTTCTTGCTCTCATAGACCTTCTTGGCGGCCTCCAGCTCCAGCGCTGACGTCGGCGGCTTCACCTTGATGATGTGGGCGCCGAGCAGGGTGGCCATATGTGCCGCGTAGGCGCAGATATCGACCGCCGTCTCGCCCGGCTTGGACAGGTTGCCGCCGCGCGGATAGGACCACATGACCACGGCGAGGCCGACCGACTTGGCTTCCTCGGCCAGCTCGCGGGCCTCTTCCATCATGTCGAAGGCAACGTCGGAGCCCGGATAGATGGTCAGGCCGATGGCCGAGCAGCCGAGCTTCAGCGCATCGCCGATGGAGCCGGTGACGGCCTGGTCCGGGGCGTCCTTCTCGCGCGACAGCGAGTTGGAGGAATTGACCTTCAGGATGGTCGGGATCTGGCCGGCAAAGGTATCGGCGCCGGCTTCCAGCATGCCCAGCGGCGCGGCATAGGCCGACAGGCCGGCATCGATGGCCAGCTTGAAATGGTAATGCGGGTCATAGGCCTCGGGGTTCGGCGCGAAGCTGCGCGCCGGGCCGTGCTCGAAGCCCTGATCGACCGGCAGGATGACCAGACGGCCGGTGCCGCCCAGCTTGCCCTGCATCAGGATGCGCGCGAGGTTGGCCTTGGTCCCCGGCGAATCGGATTCGTAATTATCGAGGATCTTCTTGACGCGCTGGGTCATCTTCATCGGGCGAAATCCTTTCGGGATGCTGCTTCTTCGGGCGCGTCGCGGCCAGTATCTGACACGAGCTTTCGGCGCGACGGCGGTATCGCGCCCACGAAATAGCCGATACGCCCCGCTTTTGCAATCTGGGCCGGCGTGTCGGGCGGGAGACGCATCAGCGATTTGCGGGCCGTTCTCCTGCCAGCCAAACGCGCAGATCGGCGGGCTTGTTCCGGCCGGCGGCGGGGTCGAGGGCCGGCGGTGCCTGCTCCAGGATGGTGGCGCCCTGCCTCTCGGCGATGCCGCGCAGCCGCGCCAGGGTTTCGGGATTGCCGGTGAAGACCAGCGCCTTCGCCCCCTGACGCAGGGCCGCCAGCGCGAAGCCGGGCCAGGGGCCGCAATCCAGCAGCGCTGCGAAGCGTGCATCCGGGCGTTCTTCGGCGGCGGCCGCGACCAGCGCCTGCCAGAAGCCGGCCCCCATCGTGCCGGCGGCGCCCGGCGGGCTCAGCAGCGTTACCGCGACGCCTGCCTCGCCGGCCGCATCCAGCACGGCCAGCGCCTCGGCCAGGGTGCGGACGATGACGGCTGTTTGTTGCTGGGGAGAGGGGGGCGTCATGATCTGCGCAGGGTAGCTGATATACGGTCTTGCCGCTTTGTCTTTAGGACCTGGCCCTGCTAGCGTCGAGACAAAACAAGAAGCGGGAGGAAGGGCCGGCATGGCCGATCAAGCTGCGGAAACCAGCATCGAGCGGCCCTATGGCTGGCTGGTCGTCATCGCCTCAATGGCGATGGTGTCGATGGCGTTCGGCGCGATGTACCTGATTGTCGTCGGCATGGTGCCGGTCAGCCAGGAGATGGGCTGGCCGCGCAGCGTGCCGTCGCTGGCGAACGGGCTGAACTGGGCCGGCGCCGGGCTGGGCGGCGTGCTGATGGGCTGGTTCGCCGACCGCCACGGGCCGGGGCGCAGCGCCATCATTGGCGGCTTCTCGCTGGCTGCCGGCTGCATTCTCGCCGGCAGCATGCAGGGCGAATGGTCGCTTTATACCGCACATTTCCTGCTGCTCGGCATCTTCGGCAAGGGCGCCCTGATGGTGCCGCTGCTCAGCAACGCGACGCGCTGGTTCGACCGCAATCGCGGCTTCGCGCTGGCCGTGGTCGGCAGCGGCCAGTCGATTGCCGGCATGGTGCTGCCGCCGATCTTCCGCTACGCCATGGACGAGGCCGGCTGGCGCAATGTGATGATCGGCTATGGCATCGCCTGCCTCGCCGTCATCCTGCCGCTGTCGCTGCTGCTGCGCCGATCCGCCCCGGCCGCGCCGTCCGAGGCTGGCGGTGATGCGGTGGCCGTGCCGCTGTCCACACCGCTGGCCACCCCGCTACCGGGAGACGATGCCGTTGCCTTCGTGCGGCGCGCGGTGCCGTCGCTCAATCTCCTGCATGTGCTGCTCTGCCTGGCGATCATCGGTTGCTGCGTGGCGATGGCGATGCCCATCGTGCATCTGATGTCGCACGCCATCGATCTTGGATTCTCCGCCGCGCGCGGGGCCGAGATGCTGTCGCTGCTGCTGGCCGGCGGCTTCGTCAGCCGCCTGGGTTTCGGCCTGCTGGCGGACCGTATCGGCGGGCTGCGCACCATCCTGATCGGCTCGATCGGGCAGGCCGCCACCCTGTCGCTGTTCATCTGGATCGACGGCTTGACCGGCCTGTATCTATCGGCGCTGGCCTTCGGCCTGGCCTTCGGCGGGCTGGTGACGACCTACTCGCTGGTCGCCCGCGAGCTGTTCCCGCTGGGCGAGGTCGGCTGGCGGATTGGCGTGATCCTGCTGTGTGGCACGCTGGGCATGGCCGGCGGCGGCTATCTCGGCGGGCTGGTCTATGATCTGGCCGGCAGCTACCGCATCGCCTTCCTGACCGGCGTCATCTTCAATCTGGGCAATCTCGTCATCGTGCTGGGGCTGCTGTTCCGGCTGCGCCCGCTGGCGTCCGGCGCGATGGAGCGGGCAAGCTGAAATACCCTGCCCAAATCCCCCCATGCTCGAATACGTATGTGCATAAATAATAAGATAAAAATTGAAGGTTAATTTCCCTAAATGGAAGCAAAGAGTAACCTCTTTTTAAAGGTGAGCGAATAAGGTTAAAAACCAGAAGAGATCAAGGAGGGGTTCATGCGCGTCGTTTCGAAAGCTGCCGCTACCGTTCTGGGTACGGTTCTGGGCACGGTTCTGGGGCTGGGGTTATTCGCCGCCAGCCCGGCGCCTGCCCTTGCCGCGGCCTCCGGCGTCTATGCCGATCGGATCGTGGTCGGGCAGAGTGCCCCGCTGAACGGCACGGTCGCCGAACTGGGGATGGCGATGCGCGAGGGGCTGCTCGCCGCCTTCAAGGAAGCGAATGACGCGGGCGGTATTCAGGGCCGCAAGATCGAGATGCTGACGCGGGACGATGCGTATCGCGCGGACCGGGCGCTCGCGAATGCCGAGGAACTGATCCTGACCGAGGGCGTCTTCGCGATGATCGGCTCGGTCGGCACGGCGCCATCCATGGCCGCCATGCAGCTGGCGAATGACATGGGCATTCCCTTTATCGCCCCCTTCACCGGGGCGCCCGCGCTGCGCCAGCCGGACCTCGATTACGTGATCAATATCCGCGCTTCCTACGATCAGGAAGCCGAGGCCTGGATCGAACGGCTGACCGCCGATCTCGACACCAAGCGCATCGCAATCCTGTATCAGGATGACGCTTTCGGAATTTCCGGCGTGATGGCGGTGCGGAAGGCGATGGAGAAGCGCGGCCTCTCGCTGGTCGCGGAAGGCAGCTACTACCGCAACACCACGGCGGTGAAGACGGCGCTGCTGAGCCTCCGCAAGGCTGATCCGGAGGCGGTGCTGATCGTTGGCGCCTACCGTCCGGCGGCGGAATTCATCAAGCTGGCGCGCAGCCTGGGGATGGACCCGCGCTTCCTGACCTCCTCCTTCGTCGGCGGCGAGGTGTTCTCGCAGGCGCTGGCCGCGCAGCGCACCGGCGTGATCGTCACGCACGTCATGCCGTTGCCGCAGGACGAGACACTGCCCCTGGTGCAGCAATATCAGGCGGCCCTGAAGGCGATGAGCGAAAAGGCGCGGCCCGATACAGTGTCGCTGGAAGGTTATGTCGCCGGCCGGCTGTTCCTGGAGGTGCTGCGCAACATCGAGGGCGAGCCGACGCAGCGCGCCTTCATCGATACGCTGTACAAGGTCGGCAGCTTCGATCTGGGCGGTTTCACGCTTAGCTTCGGGAAGGGTGACAATCAGGGGTCGGATGCGGTCACGGTGACCGTGATCCAGGATGACGGGATGCCGCGGCAGGTAGAAAACCTGGCCGGTGCCGGCGGCTGACGGAACAGTCTAGTAAGGACGGGAAGCGGGTCATGACGGAAACGCACGAAAACAGGAATGGCGAGATGGAAGCCGAGACCGTGGAAAATGCCGAGACGGCTGCCGAAACCTCGCCCCGCAAGCGAAGCCGCGGGCTTGGCATCCGCGAGAAGCTGCTGCTCGCCTTTGGCGGTGCCGCGATCATGACGGTGCTGGCCGGCGGTGTCGCCTGGCTGTCCTTCGAGCGGGTGAAGGTCAGTCTGGCGACCATCACCGAGGAAGCCGTGCCGATGTCGGAAAGCGCGCTGAAGATCGCCGCCGACGTGAACGGGTTCCTGGCGGTGGCGCCGGCGCTGCAGGCCGCCGATACGGAGGCGCGGCGGCAGGAGGCGCGGGCCGCGCTGGACGAGCGAACGAACCTGCTGAATTCCGATATCATCGATCTGGCACGGGTGCTGGGCGAACCCGGCGAGGAGCAGGTCCAGGGGCTGCGCACCAGCGTCGAGACGCTGGCCAGCCGGCTGCACAAGATCGACCAGATCGTGAAGGACTCGCTGGGCATCCAGCGCAAGCGGATGGACATGGTGGACGAGGCCAACCTGGCCCATAGCGGCATCCTGTTCGATGTCGATCCGAAGGTGGAAAAGGCCCGCACCGGACTGGTCGCCGCCGCCGAGGAGGCGACCACGAACAGCGGCAAGACGATCACCGACCTGCTGGAAAACCAGGTTGGTGCCTTGCGCGCCGCGCTGGAGGTGAAGGCCGAGGTGAACTCGCTGCTCGGCATCTATACGCAGGTGGCGACGGCGCAGGACGCCACCCATCTGCGCCCGCTGCGCGACCAGTTCGACGCCACGGCGCGGCGGATCGCGCCCAATCTGGAAAAGCTGTGGGATCTGGGCAGCGGCGCCAATGTGGTGATGCTGGTCGAGGAGCTGATCGCCAAGGGCAAGGACGCCAACGGGCTGTTCGAGAGCCGCACCAAGGAACTGACCGGCTCCGATTTCCAGGAGCTGGAGGCGATGCGCAGCCGGCGTGTCGAGCTGATGCGCGAGCTGCTGGAACTCTACGAGAATCTGACCCTGGCACTGGTCACGCTGGTCGATGATACCGGCTTCGACCTGGTGCTGAGTTCCGAGGTCACGATCGCGGATAACAGCTTCATCATCACCCGGCTGATGGAGAAGGATGTCGGTATCCTGCGCGCCCTGCTGTCGATCCAGGGCGAGGCCAATCTGCTGGCCGGCGTGCTGGCGGCGGCGTCGAACGAAACCCGGCTGTCGGAAATCGACACGCTGTCGGGCCGGTTCTCCGGCGCGGTATCGCGCGTGAACGGCTATCTGGAGGAGCTGGAGAAGGGCGAGCAGGACGTCTCCATGCTGTCCGGTACGGTCGAGATGCTGGTCGATCTCGGTGCCAGCGAGAATAATCTGTTCGAGCTTCGCCGGCAGGAGCTGGAACTGGCCAACCAGGCGGTGGAGGCGTTCGAGGCGGCGAAGGTCCAGGCGACCGCGTTGCAGTTCGCCGTCGATGCGCTGGTCACTGAAGCCTCGGCAAAGATCGAGGATGCGAAGGCGGCCACCAACGAAGTGATCATGGCCAGCACGACGGCGATGCTCGTCATCGTCGCTGCCAGCATCATCGGCGCCGTGCTGCTGGGGTGGCTCTATGTCGGCCGCGCCGTCGTCGGCCGGCTGCTGCGCCTGACCGGCGCGATGGAATCGATCAGCCAGGGCGACCTGTCGGCCGAGATTCCGAATACGGGCCGGGATGAGATTGCCCGCATGGCGGCCGCGCTTGCGGTGTTCCGAGACAATGCCCTGGCGCTCGAGGAAAGCCGCACCGCCGCCGACCGGGAGCGCCGCGAGGCGGCCGAGGAACGCCGGCAGATGATGATCCAGCTGGCCGACGATTTCGAGGAGAAGATCGGCGATGTCGTGAAGGCGGTATCGACAGCCGCCAACGGCCTGAAGAATTCGGCCGAGAGCATGGCCCACACGGCGGAGGAGACCCGCACCCAGGCAACCACCGTCGCGGCGGCCTCGGAAGAGGCCTCCAGCAATGTGCAGACCGTCGGCGTGGCGGCCGAGGAACTGTCCAGCTCGATCAGCGAGATCGGGCGCCAGGTCAGCGAATCCGCCACCATCGCCCAGCGCGCGGTCAGTGCGGCCGAGCGCACCAATGGCACAGTGCAGGAACTGATGAAGGCGGCGCAGCAGGTCGGCGAGATCGTGCAGCTGATCCGCGGCATCGCCGAGCAGACCAACCTGCTGGCGTTGAACGCCACCATCGAGGCGGCCCGCGCCGGCGAGGCCGGCAAGGGCTTTGCCGTCGTGGCCTCGGAAGTGAAGAACCTCGCCAACCAGACCGGCAAGGCGACCGAGGATGTGTCCGGCCAGATCGAGGTGATGCAGGGCACCACGGAAGATGCGGTGAACGCGATCACCGAGATCGCGACCATCATCAGTGAGATCAACGAAATCTCCACGGTCATCGCCTCGGCGGTTGAGGAGCAGAATGCCGCCACCCAGGAAATCGCCCGCAATGTGCAGCAGGCGGCGTCCGGTACGCAGGAAGTCAGCTCCAACATCGTCGGCGTCAGCACTGCGGCGGAACTCAGCGGCACCACGGCGCACGAGGTGCTGAACTCCGCCAACGACCTGATGTCGCAGAGCGAGCGGCTGCGCAATCAGGTCGATCAGTTCCTGGCGCAGGTGCGCACCGGCTGACCGGTTCCGCCCTGGACCACGACCAAAAAGCCCTCCCGGCAGCACCGGGAGGGCTTTTTCTTATGGTGTGATCGGGCGTTGACAAGCCCCGCTTTAGCCTGCAGTCTTGCTATTGCGAGTTATTCGCAAGTAAAGTTCGAAACGCACACCCTGCGAAACCTACATTCTGCGAAACCTACACAAGGAGACAGGCTATGAGCGTCATGCGCCACGCTTCCGTGCCGGGGCCGGCACAGCCCGGCCTCGAAGGCTACCGGCCGGTCCAGACGATTCCGGCAACCCAGCGCGTCCTCGACAGCGGCGATCTGTTCACCGCTGGCCGCGAGGTGCTGATCCAGCATGCCGAGGAATTCTACCGGCTGCGGCTGACGCGCAAGGGCAAGCTGATCCTGACGAAATAGGTTTCGTCACCGATTCCGGAGTCGGAATGGCTCTGCCTGTCAGGCCCGGGCTTGTTGCGGCCGGGGGTGGCGGATTGCGGTGCCGCGCCGCGTTGATTGCGCGGGGTATGCTTTGCGCATAGAATAAAGCGGTTATGTGGAGCGGCGAAGACGTTTGGCCGCCGTTGAGTGACGCAGATTTACCTTCGTTCCCGACGAGTCCGCATGCACTTGCGAAGGTGTATCGTCGCGGACGCGCGGCGATGAAGGAGAATGATTATGAGTACTGGCATTGTGAAATGGTTCAACCGCACCAAGGGCTACGGCTTCATCCAGCCGGATGATGGCGGGGCTGATGTGTTCGTGCATATCAGCGCGGTTGAGCAGGCCGGGTTGGCCGATCTGCCCGAAGGGCAGCGTCTCAAATACGACCTGGAGCAGGGCCGCAACGGCAAGATGTCGGCGGCTGCCCTCAGCCTGGCCTGACGTCGGGAACATATCTGTACCGGGAAGGCGGGCCATCGGGCCCGCCTTTTCTGTTCAGGACCCGTCCTTTTCAGGGCTCGCTCAGCCCGTAGCCGCGCAGTACATCGCGGAAATCCGGCGCGCGCATGGTGTCGAGCAGCAGCCGGCCGATGGCGTTCACCATCTCGGCGCGCCGGGCATTGCCGATGACGGTCTGGCTGTAGCGCTGGTCGGGCGTCTCGCCGATCAGCAGCGTCTCCTTCATCTCCGGCACTTCGGCCAGCAGCCGTTTCAGGAACACATCGTTCAGCACGGCGATTTCGGCTTCGCCGTCGAGCACCGCCTGCAGGCCGTCGCCCGGCTCCGCCGTCTCCAGAATGTCAAAACGGCGCGTCGCGCCGTTCGTCCCCATGCCGGTGAAGCCGTAATGGAAGCCGCTGACGATGGCGATGCGGCGCTTGGCCAGATTGGCGAAGAAGCTCTGGTCGCGGTCGGGCTGCGCCAGCGCCACATAGATTTCACTGCCCTCATGCAGCGTGTCGCCGGTGGCGATATTCCCGCGTGGCCAGCCCCAGTCCGGACTTTCGAAGGCGATCAGGTCGAATTTGCCGCCGCTGAGGCCACTATAGCGCTGCTCCGCGACGGTCGGCACGAAGTCCAGCCGGTAGCGCGTCTGCGCCTTGTTGGTTGCGGCGATCAGGTCGAGGGTCAGGCCGCCTGGCTGGCCGTCGATGACCTCGACGAAGGGCGGAAAGGGATAGCCGCCGATGCGGATGGTCTCCGCGGCCAGGGCGGTCGTCGCAGAACCGGACAGCCCGAGAAAAGTAAGCAGCGCTATCCGCGGAATGATCGTCATGGCTCCAAGGCTCTTGCGTCCCGTTGCTGTAACCGTACCCATCATGCGCGAATTCTATTGCGTTGGCGATAGGGGGGCGTTGGCGACGGGGCGGCGATCGGCTGCCCCCGATTGTTACAAGGCATCGGGAAAAATTTCATATTTTTGCTTTCAATAAAAAATCCTGCGAAAAAATTACCGGAAAAAGGCATTGAATCAGATAGTTGGTGATTAATTTCGCTGAGCGTTCGAACAGTCGGCGGCAGATCTGCCGGTTCCCGGCTAAGTATCGGGCCTTACAGGGAAAATTCGGGCTTGCGTGGGGGCATGGTTGGGCATATATGACCCCCCAGAGCGTATTCGCACGTACCAATGGCCCACCGTGGTTAAGTAACGACGTAACGCGTCTCTTTTGGCTCATCTGGCGGCTTTGCCGCTCTGGTCCGAAGGGGTCCTGTTATGATTGCGTCCTGTACCACCGGGGGCTGAGACACCCCCCTGAAAAACGAACCTTGAGCGGTCCCACAGGCCTCCCGCGGAGGGAAGCCGCTGAACCCGCCAAGCACGTCTCACTTCATAGGCTTTCGATAACGCTGCCGTCTCTTGTCTGAGGCGGGAGCGGGCGAGCTTTCGTCGTGACCTGTCCCGCTTGCGGGCAGGCCAGCGGGCTGTTGCACCTTTCCGGTGTGCCGGTTCCGCGCGTGTTTTTGGTGTGTCCAGCTGGGCGCAATTGCTTTTGGGAGTTGGTGCGATGTTCCTTGGTTTCGAAGCGAACCGCGAAATTGCCGGCCTCACGGTCGATGACGTCATTGCCGCCGCCCGCCCGGAAGAGCCGGTGCTGTGCCTGCGTCCGGGCCTGATGGAGGAGACCGCGCGCACCTTCGTGTCGCTGTTTCCGGGCCGCGTCTTCTATGCCGTGAAGTGCAATCCCGATGTCCAGGTGCTGGCCGCGCTGGCCGCCGGTGGCGTTGCCAATTTCGACGTCGCCTCGCTGACCGAGATCGAGACGGTGCGCCGGCTGCTGCCGGACGCGCGCCTCGCCTACATGCATCCGGTGAAGCCGCGCGCCTCGATCCGGGCCGCCTATGCCCAGCACGGCGTGCGCGACTTCTCGCTGGATTCGGTGGAAGAGCTGGCGAAGATCGTGACCGAAACCGGCCATGCCGAGGATCTGGGCCTGTTCGTGCGCCTGCAGCTGCCGAAGGGCAGCGCGGTCTATGACCTGTCCGGCAAGTTCGGTGCCCCGGTGGAGCAGGCGGTCACGCTGCTGCGCGCCGCCCGCGATGCCGGCCAGCGCGTCGGCCTGTGCTTCCATGTCGGTTCCCAGTGCCTGGACCCGTCGGCCTATGAGCGCGCCATCGAGATCGCCGGCGAGGTCATCCGCCTGTCCGGCGTGACGCCCGACGTGCTGGATGTTGGCGGCGGTTTCCCGGTTGCCTATCCGGACGTCGCCCCGCCGGCGCTGTGGCTCTACATGGCGTCGATCAACCGGGCGTTCCGCCGGCTGAATCTCGCGAACTGCGAGCTGTGGTGCGAGCCGGGCCGTGCGCTGGTTGCCGCCGGCACCTCGCTGGTCGTGCAGGTGCAGCATCGCCGCGGGCAGGAGCTGTTCATCAATGACGGCGTGTACGGCACGCTGTCCGATGCCGGCGTGCCGGCCTTCCGCTTCCCGGTGCGGCTGATCCGCGCCGGTGCTGAAGTTGCGTCGACCGAGACGCTGCCCTACGCCTTCTTCGGCCCGACCTGCGACAGCGCCGACCGAATGGAAGGCCCGTTCTGGCTGCCCGCTGACATGCGCGAGGGCGACTGGATCGAGATCGGCCAGCTGGGCGCCTACGGTGCCTGCCTGCGCACCCAGTTCAACGGCTTCGACCGGATCGGCCGGGCGGATGTCACCGACGCGCCGCTGCTGGCGACCGCCGGTCATCCGAATATGGGCCGGGTTGCACCGGGGCAGGTTCAGGCCGCGCCGCGTGTGGCGTCCCGGCCGGCGCGCCGGCGGGCGAAGCTGCGCGCCGTCGCTTGAGTTGGAAACAAAAGTCAGCGCTTATGTGCGGCGGGGCCGGGAACAGGAGCCGGCCCGCATCGAAACTGAACGGAGTATGACAAAGAATGACGGATTATAAGCGCCATACCGCCTTCGGCGGACGCATCGTGATGATCGGCTTCGGCAGCATTGGCCAGGGCGTGCTGCCGCTGATCCTGCGGCATATCGACATGCCGAAGGACAAGCTTGTCATCATCACCGCCGAAGAGAAGGGCAAGGACGTTGCCGAGGCGTATGGCGTGGAGTTCCGGGTCGCCCCGGTGACGCGCGAGAATTACCGCGATCTGGTGGGCAAGGAGATCGGCAAGGGCGATTTCCTGCTGAACCTGTCGGTCGATGTGTCCTCGATCGCGCTGGCCGAGCTGGCGCGCGACAAGGGTGCGCTCTATCTCGACACCTGCATCGAGCCCTGGGTCGGCGGTTATACCGATACTTCGCTGCCGCCCTCGCTGCGCTCGAACTACGCGCTGCGCGAGGAATTCCTGGCGAAGCGCCGGCCGGGCCAGAAGGATCCGACGGCGGTCATCACCCATGGCGCCAATCCGGGGCTGGTGTCGCATTTCGTGAAGCAGGCGCTGCTGAACATCGCCAAGGACACCGGCGTGAAGGCCGATGTGCCGGCCGACCGCGCCGGCTGGGGCAATCTCGCCAAGAGCATCGGCGTGAAGGTCATGCACATTGCCGAGCGCGACACCCAGGTCTCGAACAACCCGAAGAAAGTGGGCGAGTTCGTGAATACCTGGTCGATCGACGGCTTCGTCTCGGAAGGCTGCCAGCCGACCGAGCTGGGCTGGGGCACGCATGAGAAGCATTGGCCGTTCAACGCCAGCCGCCACGCTTTTGGCTGCGATGCGGCGATCTTCCTGAACCGTCCGGGGGCCAGCACCCGCGTGCGCACCTGGACGCCGACCGAAGGCCATTTCCACGGCTTCCTGATCACCCATAGCGAGGCGATCTCGATTGCCGACTATTTCACGGTGACCGAGGACACCGGTTCGGCCAGCGCCGTGACCTACCGGCCGACCGTGCATTACGCCTACCACCCGTGCGACGACGCGGTCATGTCGGTGCACGAGCTGGCGGGCAAGAACTGGGTACAGCAGAAGAGCCAGCGGCTGATGGTTGACGAGGTCGTCAGCGGCATCGACGAGCTTGGCGTGCTGCTGGCCGGCCACAAGAAGAATGCCTACTGGTACGGCTCGCAGCTCTCCATCGAAGAAGCGCGCAAGCTGTGCCCGCACAACAACGCCACCTCGCTGCAGGTCACCGTCGCCGTTCTCGGCGGCATGGTCTGGGCGATGGAGAACCCGGAACAGGGCATCGTCGAACCCGACGAGATGGATTTCCAGCGGGTTCTGGAAGTCTGCATGCCCTATCTCGGCCCGGTTGTCGGGGTCTATAGCGATTGGACCCCGCTGCAGGGCCGTGGCGAATTGTTCGCGGAAGATATCGACCGTGACGATCCGTGGCAGTTCAAGAATGTGCTGGTCGTCTGACCGATAAGGCAGCGACCCGTACACCAGAGTTGTCAACCTGAACCGTACTTTATATGCCGCCTCACCAGCGGTTTGGGAGAGTAGAGAGATGAACGAAAAGATTGCCCGCTTCCTCGCCGAGCGACGAGTCGAGACCCCGTTCCTGGTCGTCGATCTGGACGTCGTGGAGGAAAATTACCGCGCCCTGGCCTCGGCTCTGCCGAACGCCAAGATTTTCTATGCGGTAAAGGCCAATCCGGCGCCGGAGATTCTGAACCGGCTGACCGGGCTGGGGTCGAATTTCGACACGGCGAGCGTGGTGGAAATCGAGGACGCCCTGGCGGCGGGCGCCTCGCCGTCGCGCATCTCCTACGGCAACACCATCAAGAAGGAGACGGACATCGCGCGCGCCCATGCGCTGGGTGTCCGTCTCTTCGCCTTCGACAGCGAGGCGGAGCTGGAGAAGATTGCGCGCGCCGCACCGGGTGCCCGCGTGTTCTGCCGCATCCTGACCTCGGGCGAGGGCGCCGACTGGCCGCTGTCGCGCAAGTTCGGCTGCGAGCCGGAAATGGCGTTCGACCTTCTCCTGAAGGCGGCGGAGAAGGGCGTCATCCCCTATGGCATCTCGTTCCATGTCGGCTCCCAGCAGCGCGATCCGCAGCAGTGGGACGCGGCCATCGCCAGCTGTGCCCAGCTGTTCCAGGATCTGGAGCATCGCGGCATCATGCTGCGCATGGTCAATCTCGGCGGCGGCTTCCCGACCCGCTACATGAAGGACATGCCGACCCCGGCCGATTACGGGCAGGCCATCGATGAGTCGCTGCGCCGCCATTTTGGCAACCGCATCCCGGAAACCATTGTCGAGCCGGGCCGCGGCATGGTCGGCAATGCCGGTGTCATCGAATCCGAGGTGGTGCTGATCTCGCGCAAGTCGGCGACCGACACGAAGCGCTGGGTCTATCTCGACATCGGCAAGTTCGGCGGCCTGGCCGAGACCATGGACGAGGCGATCAAGTACCCGCTGGGCTTCGACCGCGAGCTGACCGCCGAGGGCGAGTCCGTGGTGCTGGCCGGTCCGACCTGCGACAGCGCCGACGTGCTGTACGAGAAGGAGGAGTACAAGCTGCCGCTCGATCTCGCGATCGGCGACCGCATCCGCATCGGCTCCACCGGTGCCTACACCACCACCTACTCGGCGGTGGCCTTCAACGGCTTCAAGCCGCTGGCCTCCTACTACATCTGAGGCAACTGAACGAGAAACCCCCTCGCTGGCGGCAGCGAGGGGGTTTTCTTATGTGCGCCGGAACACCGCCACCAGCTCCAGATGCGCCGACCACAGGAACTGGTCGATGGGCGTGATCCGCTCCAGCCGGTAGCCGCCATCGAGCAACAGCCGCATGTCTCGCGCGAAGGTGGCCGGGTTGCAGGACACCGCGACGACAACGGGCACATTGCTTTTCGCCAATGCCACCGCCTGTGAGCGGGCGCCGGTGCGCGGCGGGTCGAACACCACCGCCTCGAAACGGTCCAGCTCCGCGCCGCTCAGCGGGTCGCCGGCGAGGTCGCGTTTCTCCGTGGTCAGCTTCAGGGCAGCGCCGGCCTTGCGTCCCGCTGCCGCCAGTGCCTCAAGCGCCGGGGCATGGCCCTCGACCGCATGGACGGCAGCACCTTCGGCTGCCAGCGGCAGGCTGAAAGTGCCGCAGCCGGCATAGAGATCGGCGATGCTCTTCGCTTTGCCCACGCCGGCCAGCACGGCATCGCGCAGCGCCGCCTCGGCCTCGGCTGTCGCCTGCAGGAAACCGCCCGGCGGCACGGCTACCGGTATGCCGGCGAAGGAGAGGGTGGCGGCGCGGCGCTCGGCCAGCAGTTCCGGCGTGCCGCCCTCGATGGTGATCGACAGGCGGGCGAGATCGGCAGTTTCCGCGAAGCCGGCCAGCGCTTCGCGCCCGGCGAGGTCCGGCGTCTCCGGCAAATCCAGCAGCAGATCGACGCCGCCATCGAGGCTGAGCAGCGTGGCGCGGGCATTGCCAGCGGCCGGCAGCAGCGCGTCGAGCAGCACGCGCAAGGGCGGCAGCACATCCTGCAAGGCCGGGGCGAGGACCGTGCAATCCTCGATATCGACGATGAAATGGCCGCGATGCTCGTGGAAGCCCAGCACCGTGCCCTGCGCCAGCTTGCGTGCCACCAGGATGGCCCGCCGGCGGCTGCGCGGCGGCACCGTCACCAGTTCGGCGATCAGTTCGGGGTCGATGCCTTCGCGCGCCACCGCTTCCAGCAGCAGCGCCTGCTTGTAGGCGCGGTAGGAATCCTCCGTCATGTGCTGCAGGGTGCAGCCGCCGCAGCGCCCGAAATGGCCGCAGGGCGGCTCGCGCCGGTCCGGCCCGGGCTCCAGCATTTCCAGGATTTCCGCGCGGATGCCGTCGCCGGTTTCCTCGACCGGGCGGACCAGCAGCCGGTCGCCCGGCACGGTCAGCGGCACGAAATAGCGCTTGTTGTCCAGCTGCGCGACACCATCGCCGCGCACGCCCAGCGTCTCTACGGTCAGTTCGAGGGGCGGCGTGTTGGCCGGCAGCTTGCGCGCGGCGCGCGCCGGCTTCCGCCCTGGGCGGCTCTCAGGACGCTTTTCGAATTGGCGTGCGGGAGCACCGGCGGAGCGGGACGGCTGGCCCGATTGCTTGCCCAGTGGATTACGGGGTGGCTGGCTGCGTTTCATGGGCGGAGATATGCGGCCTTCCTGTCTGCCCCGCAAGCGGAAAGGCGTATTTGCAGGCCATAACGAGATTCGTTATAGTCTGCCCATGATCCTGAGCTTCGCCGACAGGGAAACAGAACAGGTCTGGCACGGCTTCAGGAGCCGGAAGCTGCCGCCGGATATTCAGCCGCGCGCCCTGATCCGGTTACGCCTGCTGAATCAGGCGAAAGTGCTGGAGGATTTGCGGATTCCGCCGGGCAATCGTCTTGAACGGCTTTCTGGCGATCGTGCGGGGCAGTACAGCCTGCGGATCAACGATCAGTGGCGGATATGCTTCCGCTGGACGGAAGGAGGAGCGAGCGATGTCGAAATCACCGACTACCATCGCGGCTGAGGCGGCCAGAGATGCGCTGGGTGAGCTACTACCCAACCCCCATCCTGGCGTTATCCTGCTGCAGGAGTTCCTGGAGCCGATGGGCCTCAGCCAGACGCGGCTGGCGAAGGCGGTGGGCGTGCCGCCGCGCCGGATCAACGAGATCGTGCTTGGCAAACGGGGTGTCAGTGCCGACACCGACCTGCGGCTGGCGCGGTATTTTGGCCTGTCGGAAGGGTTCTGGCTGGGGCTTCAGGCGGATCACGACCTGATGGAACGCCGCCGGGAAATCGCCCGCGAGATTGCGGCCATCACGCCATACGCCGCGTAGGCGTCACTCCACCGGCACACGGCTGGGGCGGGTGCAGACATAGAGCCCGATCAGCATCATGGTGCCGCCCATCAGCGCCGGCTTCAGCCAGTCGTCGAACACGAAGATGACGGTCATCAGCCAGCTGGCGGCCATGCCGCCGACGGCGTAGAGCTTGCCCTTCAGCGGCACGATTCCATGCTGGAACCAGTTGCGGATCGGCGGGCCGAAGGTCGGATGGGTATAGAGCCAGTGGTGGAAGCGCGGCGAGGAGCGCGAAAAGCACCAGACCGCCACCAGCAGGAAGGGCACGGTCGGTACTACCGGCAGGAAGGCACCGATCAGCCCCAGCGCGGCGAAGATGCAGCCCAGCGCGTAGAGCGTTACCCGCAGCAGCCGGTTCCCGATCAGCCCGGCCTCGTGTGTGCCGGGCGGTTCCGCCGCGGTGGGCGGTCCGCTGGGCGGTCCACTGGGGGTGTTCTCCTGCACGCTCATCGCGCCTCACGCAGCCAGCCGCCGATCAGCGCGCCCAGCATCAGCAGCAGGGTCAGCAGGGCGGGCAGCAGCGGCACCTCCAGCACGCCGGTGACGATATAATCATTGTTGGCGCGCAGGCCAATCCAGTTGCGGCCGGCGGCGCGGCGGTCGGCATCGACGCGGCGCAGATCGGGCATTCCTCCATCGCTCAGCCAGGCGGTGCTGCCGCCCGATGTCTCCGCGACCGTGGCGAGCTTTGCGTCGGTCGCGCGCACATCGGCATATTCGACGGGGTTGACCGCGCCGACCGTGACCAGGCGCGTGCGCTCCCCGTCGGACAGGCGATAGAGGCCCGGCTCGTCCACCGTCAGCGTGGCGGTCGCGCGGCCTTCGACGGACTCGGCCAGCGGCACGGAGATGGTCTCGCCGGACGGGCCAGTAACCTCCACCGTTTCCGCCGCCGGTTCCAGCGAGCGGCGCTCGATCTCCATGCGGTCGCCGCGCACGGTGGCGCGCAGATCGTTCTCCTCCAGATCCGGCTCCTTCATCAGCCAGTGCGCGACCCGGCGCAACAGCTCGGCCTGCGGGCCGCCGCCCTCGAAGCCGCGCGTCCACAGCCACATATGGTCGCTGTTGATCTGCGCCACGCGGCCCTCGCCGACGCGGTCCAGCACCACCAGCGGGCGGGCGCGCTCATCCTGCATGACCACGGTACCGCTGCGCGGCTGCGTATCGACCAGCCGGAACCAGCGGCCCCAGTCCGGCACGCCACCTTCCGGCCCGGCACCGGACAAATCGGCGGTCACCGGGTGGCGGCGGCCCATCGCGGTCAGTGTCGGGCGGTAGCCATCCTCATGCACGTCGCCGCTGGGCTCGGCCGGCAGGATCTCGCCAATGGGCGTCTGGTACAGGCTGACCGGCGAGGCGAAATCCGGCCCGACGGCCATCAGCAGCGCGCCGCCCTTGCGCACATATTCAGCGATATTGCCGAGATAGAGCCGGGGCAGCACGCCACGCCGCTTGTAGCGGTCGAAGATGATCAGGTCGAATTCGTCGATCTTCACCTCGAACAGCTCGCGGATCGGGAAGGAGATCAGCGACAGCTCGCGGATCGGCGTGCCGTCCTGCTTCTCCGGCGGCCGCAGGATGGTGAAATGCACCAGATCGACCGACGGATCGGCCTTCAGCAGATTGCGCCAGGTGCGCTCGCCGGCATGCGGCTCGCCGGAGACCAGCAGCACGCGCAGCCGGTCGCGCACGCCATTGATGCTGACCACCGCGCGGTTGTTGATCAGCGTCAGTTCCTGCTCGCCGGGGGCGGCCTCGATCTCCAGCACGCTCTGGCCGCCGCGATCCAGCGTGAAGGCGATCTCCTCCTCAGCATTGGCGGGCACGGCGATCACTTCCTCGCGCTCGCCATTCAGGCGCAGCCGCACGGAGACCGGCGTGCCCTCGGCGACGCTGTCATCCTCGACCGCCAGCCGGATTGTCACTTCCTTGCCAACCATGCCGAAGCTGGGGGCCTGGCGGATCACCAGGCGGCGGTCCTGCTCGCCCTTCTCGCCGGTGATCAGCGCATGGAACGGTGCCGGCAGGGTTTCGGACAGCGTGTCGGCATCGTGCGCCTGCCCGTCGGTCACGGCGATCACTCCGGCCAGCCGGCGGCGCGGGATGTTGGACAGTGCCTGCTGTGCCGTGCCCAGCAACTGCGTGCCCTCGCGGTTGGCGCCGGCCGGCTCGACCGTGACCTCACGCACCTCCAGATTGGGCTGGCGGGCAAGTTCGGCGCGCAGTTCCGCCAGTGCCGCGTCGGTCTGCTGCGGGCGCTCGCCGATGCGCTGGCTGGGCGACCGGTCGATCAGCAGCAGCGCGATGTCGCTCTGCGTCTCGCGCTGCTCGGCGATGATCGCCGGGTTGGCCAGCGCCAGCAGCAGCACGGCAGCCGCCGCCGCACGCAGCCAGATGCCGCGCGCCCGGCGCCACAGGCCGGCCGCCAGCACCAGCACGGAGAATGCTGTCAGCGCCGCCAGCGCCCAGAGCGGCAGCATCGGCGCGAAGGCGATATCGAGGCCCGACGGGATCATCTTATCGCTCCCATCTCATTGCCCCAGCCGTTCGAGGATCGAGGGGATATGCACCTGGTCGGCCTTGTAGTTGCCGGTCAGCGCGTACATGACGAGGTTCACGCCGAAGCGGTAGGCCCATTCGCGCTGCACCTCGCCGCCCGGCACCGCCGGGAACATCGGGCGGGAGGAGGAATCCTGCGCCCAGGCGGCGGCCCAGTCATGCCCCCCGATGATGATCGAGGAAACCTCGTCATTGCCGCGCCGTGCATCGGCGCGCTCCACCCAGACCGTGCCGCCGGTCCAGCGGCCGGGGAAAGAATCCATCAGGTAGAAGGCCTTGGTCAGCACATGCTCGGGCGGCACCGGCTCCAGCGGTGGGATGTCGAGGCCGCGCGCCAGCACGCGCAGCCGCTCGATGCCGGGCGTGGCGCCGCCGATGCCGACCTCGCCCTGGTCGCGGGTGTCGAACAGGATGGTGCCGCCGGTCTTGACGTAATTGTTCACGCGGGCGATGGCGGTCTGGCTCAGCGGCTGCTGGCTGGTGCCGATCGGCCAGTAGAGCAGCGGGAAGAAGGCCAGATCGTCGCGCTCCACATCCACGCCCATCGGCTGCCCCGGCTCGACGGCGGTGCGCCGCTCCAGCATGCGGGTCAGCCCGGCGAGGCCGGCCTCGCTGGTGCTGTCGAGCTGGCGGTCGCCGGTGCGCACATAGGCCAGCCGCGTGCTCAGGCTGGCGGCCATGGCGAAGCTGTCATTACCCTGCTGTGCCTGGGCAGCGCCGGGGATCGCGGTGGCGAGGCCTGCCGCCAGCAGCAGGGCCACCGCTGTCCCGCCGGCCCGCCGCGTCCCGGACGGGATCAGCCCGCGTAGCAGCATGGAGATAATCAGGTCGGCCAGCAGCAGCAGCAGCGCGCCGGTGAACAAGGCGGGCCGCAGATCGACTTCCTCGCCCTTCTGATAGCCGGTCAGCGCGACGCCGGAGGGCATTGCCCCCATCGGCCGGAAATCGGCGATGGCAGGGGCCAAATTCACCGCCACGCGGGATTGTTCGGTGCCGTAGAAGCCGGGCGGCAGGGTGGGGCCGGGACGGATTGGCTCTTCGCCCGGACCGGTACTGGGCGGCAGGGCCTGCGCGCTGTTCGGCGGTGTCACCAGCCGTCCAAAGCCGTCCAGCGTCTCCACCGGCGGCAGCGGCTGGTCGCCGCGCCCGCCCCGCACACCCTGGCTCAGCGCCACGATCCGTTGCAGCATCTGCACGAACAGGCCGGACAGCGGCAGGTTGCTCCAGTCCGGGTTGGCGGTGGTGTGGACCAGCACGACCCAGCCATCGCCCTCGCGCGCTGCCGTCACCAGCGGCGTGCCATCCTCCAGCGTTGCCCAGCTGCGATCCGCCAGATCGAGGGCCGGCTGCGCCAGCACCTGGCGCTGCACCGCGACGTCAGGCGGGATTTCGAGGCCGGCGAACGGGCTTTCCGGCGGAAAGGCGGCGAGCCGCGCCGGCTGGCTCCAGGACAGGGCGCCGCCCAGCAGCCGTCCGCCCTGGCGCAGCGGCACCGGAATCAGCGCCGTGTCGGACGGTTCGGCGGCAGCGAGGATCGGCCCGGCGAAGCGCAGCAGCACGCCGCCGGCTTCGACCCAGCCGCGCAGTGCCGCCTGCTCGGAGACGGACAGCGTGCCGCTGTCGGGCAGCAGCATCACCGCCAGCTCGCGCGCCATCAGCATCTCCAGCGGGCCGCGCCGCACCTCGCTGAACGGGCTGAGGGCCTGATCCAGATAATGCAGTTCGGAAAGCAGCGGCTGCGAGTCGCTGAAGCTGGTCTGCGACACCAGTCCGACCGGACGGCGGCGCCAGCGTTCGTCGATCAGCGCCACGCCGCCGGCGGTCGCCTGATCCTCAATCTCCAGCCGGGCGATCTCGTTGCGCAGCTCGCTGGGCAGGATGATGCGCGTCTCGGCGCGGCTCTCGCCATCCTCGAAGCGCACCGCCTCGCGCGCCAGGATGCGGCCATCGGCGGCCACCGCGCGCACCGCGCCGTCCAGCACGCCGCGGTCGTCGGCGCGGGCGAGGCTGGCGGTCAGCCCGTCGATCTCGCTTTCCGGCGGGAAGGCGATCTGTGGCACGGTCGAGGGCGGCACGCTCATCACCGTCAGCGCGCCCAGCCTTTGCAGGGTTTCAGCCAGCGCCAGCGTACCCGGCCCGCCCAGGCCATCGGAGAGCCAGAAGCTCTCCGCGCTGGCCGGCAGCGCCTGCCTGTTGAGCCAGCCGAGCAGTGCCGCCCGGTCGCTGGCCCAGGGTTTCGGCTGTAGCGCCTGTACGAGGCTGCGGGCCTCGGCGGCGCGCAGCGGCGACAGCCGCTCCGGCAGGCCGGTGGCGGCGGGCGCGGTGGTCAGCAGCAGCACGGGCCGGCCGGCGCGCTCGGCCTGGTCCAGCAGCTCCTCGGCGGCCTGCTGGCGCTGCGGCCAGTCGCGCGCCGCCGCCCAGCCATCGTCGATCACCAGCACCAGCGGCCCGCCGCCGATCAGCTGGGCGCGCGGATTCAGCAGCGGATGCGCCAGCGCCAGCACGATGAGGGCGGCCAGCAGGACGCGCAGCAGGATCAGCCACCAGGGCGTGGTGGAGGATGTCTCGTCGCGCGGCTTCAGCCCGTAGAGCAGCCGGATCGCCGGGAAAGCGATACGGCGCGGCGCCGGCGGCACCACGCGCAGCAGCCAGATCAGCACCGGCAGCACGGCAAGCGCCAGCAGGATCCAGGGGGCAGCGAAGGCGAGCGGGCCGAGTGTCAGCATGTCAGCCCCTCACGCTGTCGCGGTAGCTGCCGGTGCCGGCTGGCTGCGACAGCCCGACATAGAGGTCGAGCAGTGCCTTCTCAGGCGGCTGGTCGGTCTGGTGCAGGGCATAATGCCAGCCGGCGGCGCGCGCCAGATGACGCAGCGCGGCCTGATGCTCGGCGAAGCGCCGGTGATAGTCGGCGCGCACATTATCGACCCGGCTGATCAGGGTGGAAGCCTCGCCCTCCATGCCATCGAAGCGCACCCGGCCGCGGAACGGCAGGCCGGCCTCCGCCGGGTCCACCACCTGCAGCAGGAAGCCGCGCACGCCGCGCCCGACATGGCGGGCGATGCGTGCCTCGATCTCCGCGACCGGTGACAGGAAATCGCCGATCCAGACGGTGGCGCCATGGCGCGGCAGTGGAATGGCGGGCGGCAGGCTGGTGGCGACATCGACCGCATCACGCGTGCGGTCCAGTTCGCCGATCAGCCGGGGCAGGGTGTTCTGTCCGCGCAGGGGCGCATGCACGCCGCCCAGCAGCGCCACCTGTTCGCCGCTGCCGGCCAGCAATGCTGCCAGCGCCGCCAGCAGCAACTCCGCGCGCTCCAGCTTCTCCGGCAGCTTGCGGTCCGAGCGGTAGCGCATCGAGGCTGAGGCGTCGCGCCACAGCCACACGCTCTGCGCCGCCTCCCACTCGGTCTCGCGGACATAGACATGGTCGCCCTTGGCGGATTGCCGCCAATCGACGCTGCGCACCGAATCGCCGAAAGTGTAGTGCCGGAACTGCCAGAAACTGTCGCCCTGGCCGACGCGCCGCCGCCCGTGGACGCCCTGCGCCACGGTCGAGGCTACCCGCTCCGCCGCGACCAGCAGCGGCGGCAGGGTGGAGGCGAGTTGTTCGGCGCGCTGGCGCTGCATGCGGTCCCGATCCGCCGGCTCAGCCCAGCGGGGCGGCGATGCCGTCCAGCACCGCGTCCAGCGTGACGCCCTCGGCGCGGGCGGCGAAATTCAGCGCCATGCGGTGGCGCAGCACCGGCTTCGCCATCGCCAGCACATCGTCGATGGAGGGCGCGAACCGGCCGTCCATCAGCGCGCGGGCGCGGATCGCCAGCATCAGCGCCTGGCTGGCGCGCGGTCCTGGCCCCCAGGCGACATGCTCGCGCACGGCGGCGATCGGGCTTTCCTCGGGCCGGCCATTGCGCACCAGCGTCAGGATGGCGTCGATCACGCTGTCGCCAACCGGGATGCGGCGCAACAGGCGCTGGCCGTGCAGCAGATCGTCGGCGCTCATCACCTGGATGGCGCGTTCTTCCTCGGAACCGGTGGTGGCGATCAGCATCTGGCGTTCGGCGTCGCGGTCGGGATAGCCGACATCGATCTGCAGCAGGAAACGGTCGAGCTGGGCCTCGGGCAGCGGGTAGGTGCCCTCCTGCTCGATCGGGTTCTGCGTCGCCAGCACATGGAACGGGGCCGGCAATTCGTGATACTGGCCGGCCACCGACACCCGGCGTTCCTGCATTGCCTGCAGCAGCGCCGACTGGGTGCGCGGGCTGGCGCGGTTGATCTCGTCGGCCATCAGCAGCTGCGCGAAGATCGGCCCCTGGATGAAGCGGAAGGCGCGCTTGCCGCCCTCGCCCTCCTCCAGCACCTCGGAGCCCAGAATGTCGGCGGGCATCAGGTCGGGCGTACACTGGATGCGCTTCTCACCCAGCCCGAAGACCGTGCCCAGCGTCTCGACCAGCTTGGTCTTGGCCAGGCCGGGCACGCCGATCAGCAGGCAATGGCCGCCGCCCAGCAGGGTGATGACGGCCTGATCGACCACATGTTCCTGGCCGAAAATGACGCGGCCGACCCGCTCGCGCACCAGGCGCAGCCGCTCGGCCAGGGTCTCGATCTCGGCCACCAGCTTGTCGTCGGCTGTACCGGCATTGCCGGAAAAAGGGGTGGGATCGGTCACGCTCATGCCAATATTCTCCCTAAGCTGTTGGCGCCGAAGCTGCCGCAAACCGTTGACGCCCATTGGCGCGGCGCGCCGACCAGACAAAAAGGCCAGACAAGAAGGACAGGAAATGACTGGCGCGAAACCCAACCCTGCCCGTCCGATACCGCCGTCCGATGCCGCCCGGCCGGAAAACACGCCCGCCGGAAGTGCGGCCCCTCATGAGATACTTAGGCATCTGGGGGCGTCGCTGACAGGCCCGGGCAGCGAAAAAGCATCAAACACCGCGAACCAATCGGGCAGCAAAAAGCCCGGTGCCTCGCCGAAGGGCGACGGACCGGAGGAAAGCTGCGGAGATTTCGGCATTCGGATCGCCCGCGATGGCACCTGGTTCTATCTTGGCTCGCCAATCGGGCGGAAGCCACTGGTAAAGCTATTCTCGACGGTATTGCGGCGAGAAGATGACGGCAGCTACTGGCTGGTCACGCCGGTCGAGCGCGGGCTGATCGAGGTTGAGGACGCGCCCTTCACCGCCGTGGAACTTCAGGTCGAGGGCACCGGCAGGGATCAGACCTTACGCTTCCGCACCAATCTCGACGATTGGGTCGAGGCCGGGCCGGATCATCCGATCCGGGTGGATACTAATCCGGCGACGGGCGAGCCGAGCCCCTATATATTGGTGAGGGACAGGCTTGAGGCCTTGATCTTGCGGCCGATATTCTACCAGCTTGTCGAGATCGGCGAGGAAACCGAGGAGGGCGGAACACCGCAACTGGGCGTATGGAGCAAGGGAATATTCTTCACGCTGGGCAGCCTGGCCGGCTGACCGTCGATGCGATCCGGCTGCGCGCGCTGTTCGGCGGCGGCGTGCGGCATGGCGGGCTGCTGACCGGCGACGGCGATATGAGCCCCGGCCTGCCCGAGACCGCGCCCGGCTACATTCCCGGCCGTCCCGCCGCCGTGCTGGTGCCGCTGGTGCAGCGCCCCGGCGAGATGTCCGTGCTGCTGACCAAGCGCACCGACCATCTCTATCACCATCCGGGCCAGATCAGCTTTCCCGGCGGGCGCATCGAGGAATGCGACATCGATCCTGTGTGCTGTGCGCTGCGCGAGACCGAGGAGGAGACCGGCATCACCCGCGAGGTGGTGGAGGTGATCGGCAGCCTGTCGCCCTACCGCACGCGCACCGGCTTTTCCGTGGTGCCGGTGATCGGCCTGCTGACCCCGCCCTTCGAGACGCGGCCCGACCCGTTCGAGGTGGCGGAGATTTTCGAGGTGCCGCTGTCCTTCATCCTGGACAGGGCAAACCATCAGGTGCACAGCCGCGAGGGCGATGGCATGAAGCGCTCCTTCTACGTGCTGCCCTACCAGGATTATTACATCTGGGGCGCCACGGCGGCGATGCTTGTGAACCTGGCCAATATCGTGCTGGGCACGAGCGAGGAATAATCATGCTGCGCATCGCGCTGATGGTGCTGCTGCCGATCCTGACGCCGACCATCCTGTATTTCCTGTGGTTCAGCCATGCCCGCCGCAAGGCGATCGCCGCCGGCACGCCGGAGGCGGCACCGGCGTTGGGCGATGCGCCCTGGGTCTATCTGGCCGCGTTCGGCGTCGGCTTCATGGTGCTGGTGCTCGGCGCCAGCGCGCTGTTCTTCCAGGACAGCGGCCATCCCGGCGATGTCTATACCCCGCCGAAGCTGATCGACGGGCAGATCGCGCCGGGACATAACGATCCCGCGCCGCCCAGCCGCTGACGCGCGGCGCGGACCATGCAGCCTGTCCGGCGCCTTGAAACCCTGCCCGACTGGGTATCCGATCCGGCGGTGGCCGCGATCATGCAGGCCGCCATGGCGGGCGGCGGGCGGGCGCGCTTCGTCGGCGGCTGCGTGCGCAACAGCCTGATGGGGCTGCCGGTTGCCGATATCGACGTCGCCACCGATGTGCCGGCGGAAGAGATCATGCGCCGCATCGAGGTCGCCGGCATCCGCGCCGTGCCAACCGGGCTGGACCACGGCACCGTCACGGCGGTGCAGGGCCATGTGAAGGTCGAGATCACCACGCTGCGCGTCGATGTGGAGACGGATGGCAGGCGCGCCCGCATCGCCTATACCGACGATTGGGCGGAGGATGCGAAGCGCCGCGACCTCACCATGAACGCGCTGTTCCTCGATCCCGACGGCACGCTCTACGACCCGGTTGGCGGGCTGGCCGATATCGAGGCCGGACGGGTGCGCTTCGTCGGCGCGGCGGAACAGCGCATCCAGGAGGATGTGCTGCGGCTGCTGCGTTTCTTCCGCTTTCACGCGCATTACGGGCGGATGGCGCCGGACGAGGAGGGGCTGGCCGCCTGCAAGCGCTTCGCGCCGCTGCTCTCCAACCTGGCGGGGGAACGGGTGCGCGACGAGCTGCTGAAGCTGCTGGCGGCACGCGATCCCGCGCCGACCTTCTATCTGATGCGACAGGCCGGCGTGCTGTCCCACGCCCTGCCGGCGGCGACACATCTGCGGCGGCTGGCGGCGCTCACATTACTGACCGGCGAGATGGAGGAGGCGACGCCCGATCCGCTGCGTCGGCTCGCCTCCATTCTGCCCGACGCAAAGGCGGGGAAGGAGGAGGCCACGCGGTTGCGCCTGTCCAATGCCGACCGCGACCGGCTGATCGCCATGCTGAAACCGGCGGCCGATATCGATCCCGCTGCCGACTCGGCGGGCCGCCGCCGGCTGCTTTACGCCACCGGGGATGAAACCTACCGCGATCTCGTGCTGCTGGACTGGGCGCGAAGGCTGGCCGACCAGCCGGGCGCAGTGCCGGCCTGGGTGGAGGCGGGCTACCGCGTGCAGCTTGCCGCCGCCGATGGCTGGGTCCGCCCGAAGCTGCCGGTCAATGGCGCGGATGCGATGGCGCTCGGCCTCCCCACCGGGCCGGCGGTCGGAAAACTGCTGAAGCAAGTGGAAGGCTGGTGGATGGACGCCGATTTCCGTCCCGACCGGGATGCCTGTCTGGCGAAGCTTAAGGAATTGGCGAGGTAGGCTTCTCCTTTGTCACCCCCGGACTTGACCCGGGGGTCCAGGGGCGACGCTTTGCCTGATACGTTTCGGCTTGCCGCCCTGGATTGCCGGGTCAAGCCCGGCAATGACAACGAGATGAGTGTACGCCTACTCCAGCCGCTCATCCGGCGGGGCGATCTCGGTGACGAGGTCGCGGATCAGCGCCTTGTTGGGCAGCGGTGTCAGGTGCATGTCGCCCTCGCGCAGCCGCTCGGTGCAGGCATAGATCACCTTGCCGTCCAGCTGCATCATGCATTCCTTGCAGGCATTGGCGTTGATGCAGGAGAAACGGAAGGCAAGCGCCGGGTCACGGTGGGCGCGGATCCAGCGCAGGCCATCCAGCACCGACTGGCCGGGTTCGAACGGCACGTCATGGGTCTCGTCGCGGGACTCCCCGGCGGTGCCGCGCTGGACGGTAAGGCGGGCGGTCTGGCTCACGAGGCGGCCTCCATTTCCTGGCGCACGACCGCGCGGCGTTCAAGATTCAGTTCGCCTTCCGTCAGCCGGATGATCTGGTTCAGCTCCCACGCCGGATCGAGGCCGGGGAAGTCCTCGCGCTGGTGCGCGCCGCGGCTCTCGGTGCGGGCCTGGGCGGACAGTGTCACCGCCTCGGCGATGACCAGCATGGTGCGCAGGTCGAACCAGTCCAGCCGCTCGGAATCATAGGCAGCGTCGCTGCCGAAGGGCGTGTCGCCGAGATCGACCTTCATGCGGCGCAGCTCGGCCAGCGCGTGGGCGAGCTTTTCCGCCGTGCGGAACGGGCCGACATAATCCTGCATCAGATCTTGCAATTCGGCGATCAGGGCGGCGCTGTTCGGCGCATCCGCCGGGCCTTCAGCCTGCAGCAGCGCCAGCCCCTCGGCCGCATCCGCCGCGATGTCGCCTGCCGGGCCGGTGTCGGCCGCCCGCGCAGCAGCGTTGCGTCCGGCGACGAAGCCGAAGGCGATGGCCTCGGTGATCGCATTGCCGGACAGCCGGTTGGCGCCGTTCGCCCCGCCCACCGCCTCGCCGGCGCAATAGAGGTTCGGCACCTCGGTTTCCATATCCACGCCGACGCGCACCCCGCCCATGTGGTAATGCGCGATGGGCGCGACCTCGATGGCGGTTGTCGTCAGGTCGATGCCGTTCTTTGCCAGCTTGTCGATGATCGGTCCGAACGCCTTGCGCAGTTCCGTCTCCGGCACATGCTCAAAGCTGAGATAGGCGCCGCCCGCCGGGCTGCCGCGTCCGGCCTCGACTTCCTTGGTGATGGCATAGGTCGCCTGGTCGCGGGTGATCTGGTAACGACCGCCATCGGCGACGCCATAATTCTGGGTGAATTCCTCGCGGTTGCCGTTCAGCAGCCTGCCACCCAGCTTGTAGCGGAACGGGTCCCACATGATCGGGTCCATGCCGATGAGCCGCGGCGCCAGATGGCCGATCGGGAAGAACTGCACGAATTCCATGTCGATCAGGCTGGCCCCGGCGCGCAGCGCCATGGCATAGCCGTCGCCGCTCATGTTCAGCGAGGCGCTGTTGCGCCGGTACAGCCGGGTCAGCCCGCCGGTGGCGATGATGGTGGCGGGGGCGGAAATCAGCACCGGCTCGCCGGTGTGCAAATGCACGCACAGCACGCCGATGGCGGCGCCGTCGCGCCGCACGATATCCACGGCATAGAGATCGCCGACCCGGCGGATCAGATCATGGCGGATGACCTGCGTGCGCAGGGTCTTGGAGACGGCCGGGCCGGTGTTCAGGAAGTCGACATAGACGCAGCGCGGCCGGTCATGTCCCGGTGCCTGCACCTGCTTCAGATGGCCATCGTCGGCGGCCCAGCCGACCTTCCAGTCCTGCAATTTGCGGATGGCGGCGACGCCCTCCTCGCACAACAGCCGGGCGAGGCGCTCGTCGCACAGCCCGCGCCCGGCGGCCAGCGTGTCCTTCAGATGGTGCGTCCAGTGATCCTCGGTCTGCTCGCCGACGGCGGCGGCAACGGTCATCTGTGCCATCACCGTGGCGCCGCCGCGTCCGATCAGGCTGCGGTCGATGAGGATGGAGCGGCTGCCCGCTTCCGAGGCGGCGATGGCGGCGGCCATTCCGGCCCCGCCTGCACCGATGATCGCGATGTCGGTTTCAAGTGTGCGCATAAATGTATGATGGCGGGCTTCGACGCACTGCACAACATGCTGCTGATGCAAGGCCGCATGCGTGCGCGGGAATCAGGCGGCTTTATGTGCCTTGATCCGGCGCGCCTCTTCCTCGCCCAGCGCGCGCTGGGCCAGTTTCAGATCGTACTGGGATTGCAGGTTCAGCCAGAATTCCGGGCTGTTGCCGAAATACAGGCCGAGCCGGAGTGCCGTGTCGGCGGTGATGCGGCGGCGGTCGTTCACGATCTCGGCGATGCGGTTGGGCGAGATACCGATGGCACGCGCCAGCGCGTTCTGCGACAGGCCATATTCGGCGAGAAACTCCTCCTTCAGCACATCGCCGGGCGTGACGATGGCGAAAGCGTCCCTGGTGGCTGTGGCGGTGGCAGCGGCCATTCTCGGTCTCCTTAATGATAATCCACGATCCGGACATCGAAGGCCTTACCCTCCGACCAGCGGAAGATCAGCCGCCACTGGTCGTTGATCCGGACCGAATGGAAATCCTTCAACTCGCCCTTCAGCCGTTCCAGCCGATTGGAGGGCGGTACCGTCATATCCTCCAGCCGCGCGGCGGCGTGCAAGGCGGTCAGCTTCAGCTTGGCGCGCCGGGCAATCGCCTCGAAGGCCGGCACGCGCTCATCGGCGAAAAGCTGCTCCGTCGCCTTGTCGCCGAAAGATGCGATCATGCGGAGAGCATATACCGCATACCGGTATAAGGATAGACCGATTTTCCGCCCTTGACGGGCAGGGGCAGGCGGTCTCACTATGCTTGAAAACGTATGTACACGTATGAATAGCTGATCGGGATCAACCCGGCGGCGAAAAAGATAAAAGACAGGGCAACAGGGCTTCCTGGCAGCGAGCGTCCCGACACCGGTAAGGGTGGGGGGCGGCCAGCGGATTGGGAGAAGAAGGTGAGCGACGGCCAATATCTACGCCCGGAGCGGCTTGAGGATGCGGTTGCGGCACTGCGCGACGGCGCCTGGACGCTGCTCGCCGGCGGCACCGATCATTATCCGGCGCGCGTCACCGTGCAGCGTTCCGAAGATATTCTCGACATAACCGGTCTCGCCGGGCTGCGCGGCATCAGCGATGCCGGCGATCATTTCCGCATCGGCGCGCTGACGCGCTGGTCGGATATCGCCGAGGGCGATCTGCCGCCCTGCTTCGACGGGCTGCGCCGCGCGGCGCGGGAGGTTGGCGGCATGCAGATCCAGAATCGCGCGACGCTTGCCGGCAATCTCTGCAACGCCTCGCCGGCTGCCGATGGCGTGCCGCCGCTGCTGACGCTGGACGCCTCGGTCGAGCTGGCCTCGGCGGAGGGCGTGCGAACCCTGCCGCTTGGCGAGTTCATCCTCGGCAACCGCAAGACCGCGCGCCGCTCGGACGAGCTGATGACCGCCATTCTGGTGCCGAAGCCGGCATATCCCGCCCGCAGCGCCTTCCTGAAGCTGGGCGCACGGAAGTATCTCGTCATCTCCATCGTCATGGTGGCCGGCGTGCTGGAAGTGCGGGACGGCACGGTCGCCGCCGCACGGATCGCGGTCGGTTCCTGCTCCGCCGTGGCGCAGCGCCTGCCGGCGCTGGAAGCCGCCTTGCTCGGGCAGCGCGCCGGTCCCGGCCTTGCCGGACTGGCGGCCGAGGAGCATCTGGCCGGACTGGCACCGATTGACGATATCCGCGCCGATGCCGGCTATCGCCAGGACGCGGCGCTGGTGCTGGTGAAACGCTGCCTTGCGGAACTGGGAAGCACCGTATGAATGCCCCTCTGATCGAGAACCGCATCCGCCTGACGGTGAACGGAACGCCGGTGACGCTCTCCGTGCCGCCGGGGCGGCGGCTGACGCGGGTACTGCGCGATCATCTGGGCCTGACCGGCACCAAGGTTGGCTGCGATGCCGGCGATTGCGGTGCCTGCACCGTGCTGATGGACGGGCGGCAGGTCTGCGCCTGCTTGGTGCCCGCCGCACAGGCCGACGGAACGGCGATCGTCACGGTCGAAGGGTTGGCGGGCGAGGGTCTGGCCGGGGAAGGCCGGCTGAACGGCTTGCAGCAGGCCTTCCACCGCCATGGCGCGGCGCAGTGCGGCATCTGCACGCCGGGCATGCTGATGGCGGCAAGCGAGCTGCTGGCTTCCGTGGCCAAGCCGGACCGCCAGCAGGTCGAGGATGCGCTGGGCGGCGTGTTGTGCCGCTGCACCGGCTACCGCAAGATCGTCGATGCCGTGCTGGATGCCGGCGGGTCCGCGGCGCCGGTGAAGGTCAGAAGCGGCGCCGCCGTGGGCGCGCGCATTGCCCGCAAGGACGGTATCGCGAAGCTGACCGGCGAGGAGAAATTCGGCGCCGACGAGGCGCCCGCCGAGGCGTTATGGCTGCGTGCTATCCGCTCGCCCCATGCCCATGCGCGCTTCACGCTGGGCGATCTGGATGCCTTCCGGAAAAACCATCCCGGCATCGAGCGCATCTTCACCGCCGGCGACGTGCCGGGCAGCAACAGTTTCGGCATCTATCCCGATCTGAAGGACCAGCCGGTGCTGGCCGATGGTTATGTGCGCTTCCGGGGCGAGGCGGTGCTGGCGCTGGTCGGCGAGCGCGCGGCGCTGGAGGCGGTGGCCGAGGCGGATATTCCCATCGACTGGCAGGAACTGCCGGCGCTGGTGGGCACCGCGGCCGCGCTGGTCGGGGGAGCCGCGCAGCTGCATGCGGGCAGCGCCGGCAATGTGCTGATCGAGGGCCGCGTCGCCTGCGGCGATCTGGAAGCCGGTTTCGCCAAGGCGGCGGCGCGCACGGCGCGGCGCTTCGAGACCAGCTATGTCGAGCATGCCTATATCGAGCCGGAGGCCGGCTTCGCCCGGCGCGTCGGCGAGCGCATGGAGATCACCGCCTGCACCCAGACGCCCTATATGGACCGCGACGAGGTCGCGCATGTGCTGGGCATCGCGAAGGACGCTGTGCGGATCATCCCGACCGCGACCGGCGGCGGCTTCGGCGGCAAGCTGGACATGTCGGTGCAGCCGCTGCTGGCGACGGCTTCCTGGCTGCTGGACCGGCCCGTGCGCATGATCTATCACCGGCCGGAATCCATGGCCTCGACCACCAAGAGGCACCCGGCGACCATCGCGGTGGAGGCCGCTGCCGATGCCGGGGGCCGGATCACCGCCTTCCGCTTCCATGGCGATTTCGACACCGGCGCCTATGCCTCCTGGGGGCCGACCGTGGCGAACCGCGTGCCGGTGCATGCCACGGGCCCTTACAAGGTGGGCGCGGCGCTCTGCACCAGCCGGGCGGTCTATACCAACGGCACGCCTTCGGGCGCGTTCCGGGGTTTCGGCGTGCCGCAGGCCGCCATCGCGCATGAGGCGGCGATGGACGATCTGGCGCTGGCGCTCGGCATCGACCGGCTGGAATTCCGCCATCTGAACGCGTTGCGCGCCGGCGAGGCGACACATTGCGGGCAAATCATCGAACACTCGGTCGGCATGGCCGCTTGCTTGGAGGCGCTGCGTCCGCGCTGGCGCGCGCTGGTCGGTCAGAACATGGCCTTCAACGCGGCGGAAAAGGCGAAGGGCGGGCCGCTGCGGCGCGGCGTCGGCGTGGGCTGCATGTGGTATGGCTGCGGCAATACCTCGATGTCGAACCCATCCACCATGCGTATCGGCCTGAAGGCCGATGGGCGGCTGACGCTGTATAATGGCGCGCACGATATCGGCCAGGGTAGCTACACCATCATGGCGCAGATCGCCGCCGACGCGCTGGGCCTGCCGGTCGATCTGGTCGAGCAGGTTTACGCCGATACCGACCGCACGGCGGATGCCGGCAAGACGTCGGCCTCGCGCCAGACCTTCGTGTCCGGCAAGGCGGCGGAGCTGGCGGGGCTCGACCTGCGCGCCAATATCCTGCGCCTCGCCAATGCCGGCCCTGAATCGGTGCTGTCGCTGGACGGGCCGGTGCTGACCGTGGCCGAAGGGGTCGTGGTGCGCCGTATCGATTTGCGCGAAATCCCGGTGGAGGGGCCGGAGGGCGATGTGCTGCTGGGCGAGGGCACCTTCGATCCGCCGACCAGCCCGCTGGACGAGAACGGCCAGGGCGTGCCCTACGCCACCTATGCCTTCGCCGCGCAGATCGCGCAGGTTGAGGTGGATATCGAACTGGGCACGGTAAAGCCGCTGCTGATCGCCGCCGCGCATGATGTCGGCCGCTCGATCAACCCGATGCTGGTGGAAGGGCAGATCCAGGGCGGCATCGCGCAGGGGCTGGGCCTGGCGCTGATGGAGGAATTCATCCCCGGCCGCACCGAGAATCTGCACGATTACCTGATCCCCACCTTCGGCGACGTGCCGGATATCGAGATGCATCTGATCGAGGATGCCGAGCCGCTCGGCCCCTATGGCGCCAAGGGCATCGGCGAGCCGGCACTGGTGCCGACCGCGCCGGCCATCCTGGGGGCGATCCGCGACGCCACGGGGGCGGTGGTCACCAAGGTGCCGGCGCTGCCGCACCGGGTGCTGAAGGCGATCCGAGAGGCGGAGGCCGCGCGATGAACGACGCCGCGCCGAAGACGCCGGAGCAGGATGAGGGCGAGATCGTCCGCTGCGATGCCTGCCCGGTGATCTGCCGCATCCGCAAGGGGCGCAGCGGGGCGTGCGACCGCTATGGCAATGTCGATGGCGAGCTGGTGCGGCTCGACCCGCTGGTGGTCACGCAGCAGGTGGCGGCGGAGAAGGGGGCGGTCGTGCCCTTCCTGAAGGACGCATGGGACGGCTCGCTGGTTGCCGGCGCACCGACCTTCCTGACCGGCATCGGCTCCGGCACCACCTATCCCGATTACAAGCCGGCCCCGTTCATCGTCTCCACGCAGCATCGCGGCGTTGATACGGTGACCGTGGTGACCGAGGGCATCTTCAGCTATTGCGGCGTGAAGCTGAAGATCGACACCGACCGCTATCTCGGGCCGGAACAGGCCGCCGTACGCCATGAGGGCGAGGCGGTGGGCCATGTGACGACCGCCGAATATGGCTCGCAGATGCTCTCGCTGGGCGGCGTGCATCATCTGACCGGCGGCTCCAAGAAGGAAGGCAACGCCACCTGTGCGGCGCTGCTGGCGCTGTGCAACAAGCAGGCGGTGGAGCTGACCGTCGATGGCGGTTCTTCGCTGATCGTCCAGGCCGGCAAGCCGCCCATCGTCGATGGCAAGCAGGAACAGCGCATGCGCGTCGGCTGCGGCTCCGCCACCATAGGCATCTTCGCCAAGCAATGGCACGAACATGCCGACGAGGTGATCGTGGTCGATGACCACATCACCGGCGTGTTCACCGAACATCAGGCCGGCAAGTATCTCGATGTGCGGGCGGCGGGTATTCGCGTGCGCGGGCGGCGCTCCACGCCGGGGCGCTATTTCCAGGTCGCCAGTCCGGGCAGCGGCTGGGGCGGCACCGATGTGACCGACCCGCTGTCGATCATCGACAGGATCGACCCCAAGACCGCCTGGCCCGGCCTGCGCCTGCTGATGGTCTCCACCACCGGCGAGGATCATGCCTATTTCGTGCTGGACGAGAACCTCGTCCCGGTGCCGCAGCCTTTGCCGCCGGGGCTGAACCCGGTGGTCGAACGCATCGAGGAGAATTGCGAGCCGGCGCTGACCTCGGTGATCTTCATGGCCGGGGCGGGTGGCTCCCTGCGTGCCGGCGTGACGGAGAATCCGGTGCGGCTGACGCGCTCCGTCCGCGAACTCGTCACCCGTGTCACCTGCGGCGGCGCGCCGGTCTATGTCTGGCCGGGCGGCGGCATCACCCTGATGGTCGATGTGACCCGCATGCCGGAAAATTCCTTCGGCTATGTGCCGACCCCGGCGCTGGTGGCGCCTATCGAATTCACCCTGCCGCTGGCGGATTACGCGGCGCTGGGCGGCCATACCGGCGAGGTGAAGCCGCTGGAGGCGGTGCTGGAGGCGGTGGCGCGCCGCCAGTCCTGGCCGCAGCCATCGGACAATCCCTGGCCGCTGGACCCCCAGGAACGAATCAAATGAGCGCGCAGCGCGCCTTCCTGCCCGATGGCCGGCTGCATTTGCAGCATGGCCCCATCGATCTGGTGATCGAGGCGTTTGGCCCGCTGGCGGAGGTGCGCCGCGCCTACTGGCAGGCGGTGCAGGCCTTCGACGGGCTGCTGGAGGCGCTGACGCTGGAACTGCACCTGCTGCGCCGCCCGTTGGGCGAGGCGCCGCCCACACTTTACGGCCCGGTGGCGAAACGCATGCTGGCGGCGGTCTGGCCCCACCGGGGCATCCATGTGACGCCGATGGCGGCGGTCGCGGGATCGGTGGCCGATCATGTGCTGGCCGCCCTGCGACGCGACCGCCGGCTGACGAAAGCCTATGTGAATGATGGCGGCGACATCGCCTTTCATTTGACCGGGGGCGAGAGCTTCCGCGCCGGGCTGGTGCCGGACCTCACCCAGGCGACGATGGAGGGGCTGGCGGAAATCCCCTTCGAATCACCGGTGCGCGGCATCGCCACCAGCGGTTCCGGCGGCCGGTCGTTGTCGCTGGGCATCGCCGATGCGGTGACCGTGCTGGCAGCCGACGCGGCGGCGGCGGACGCGGCGGCGACGCTGATCGCCAATGCCGTCGATCTGCCGGATCATCCTGCAATCTACCGCGCGCCGGCCAGCAGCCTCGATCCCGACAGCGACCTTGGCGACCTGCCGGTGACGCTGGATGTCGGGCCGCTGGGCGACGGCGAGATCGGCGAAGCCCTCGCCGCCGGCCTGCAATGTGCCCATGCGATGCGCGAGGCTGGACACATCCATGCGGCGGTGCTGTCATTGCGCGGACGATTCGCAATGTGCGGCACCGCCCTCAGCCCCGAACTGACGGAGACGAGATGAGCGAGCTGGTCCAGATCCGCAAGATGGTCCTGACCGTCGAGGAAATCCGCCATGAGGGCGGGCCGCCGCCGGAACACCCGATCCTGCGCGCCGCCTGCCTGGCGGTGCTGAAGAATCCCTATGCCGGGCGCTATGTCGCGGACATCACGCCGCTGATGGAGGCGCTGAAGCCGCTGGGGATGGAGATGTCGCGCCGGCTGATCGCGGCGCTGGGCGGCGATGTCACGAAGATCGAGGGCTATGGCAAGGGCTCGATCATCGGCACGGCGGGCGAGCTGGAACATGGGGCCTGCTGGCATGTGCCGGGCGGCTATGCGATGCGCGAACTGCTGGGCAGCGCCAAGGCCATCGTGCCGTCGGCGACCAAAGTGGGGTCGGCGGGCGCGCGCCTCGACGTGGCGCTCGGCCACAAGGACGCCGCCTATGTGCGCAGCCATTTCGACGCGATGGAGGTCGGCATCCATGACGCACCGCGCGCCGACGAGATTGTCTATTGCCTGGTCATGACCACCGGCGGGAGAATCCATGCCCGCGTTGGCGGCCTGCAGGTCAACGAAATCAAGGGGGAGGATGGCCTGCGCTGAGGCAAGGCCGGGCTGTTAGGGCAATTCATTACGCATGAGGGACCGACGATGATGACACGCAGAAACTTTTCCGGCCTGGCACTCGCCGCCGGCATGACCGCCGCGCTGGCGGCAAACGGGCCGGCTATCGCCGCCGACAAGATCATTCTGGGCGACATGAATTCCTATACCGGCTTCGCTTCCTTCACCATTCCCTACAAGCAGGGCTGGGAGCTGGCGCTGGAGGAGATCAACGCTTCCGGCGGTATCCTCGGCAAGCAGGTTACGGTGGTCAGCCGCGATGACGGCGCCAAGCCGGCCGACGCGGTGACGGTCGCCAACGAGCTGGTCAGCCGCGAGGGTGCGACCCTGCTGTTCGGCACGCTGCTGTCGCATGTCGGCCTGGCGGTTTCCGACTTCGCCAAGCAGAAGAAGGTGATCTTCATCGCCGCCGAGCCGCTGTCCGACTCCATCGCCTGGCAGAAGGGCAACCGCTACACCTTCCGGCTGCGTCCCGGCACCTATGTGCAGGCTGCCATGCTGGCCGAGGAAGCGGCGAAGCTGCCGGCGAAGAAGTGGGCGACGATCGCGCCGAACTACGAATACGGCCAGTCCGCCGTCGCCGCCTTCAAGGAGCTGCTGAAGGCGAAGAAGCCGGATGTCGAATTCGTCGCCGAGCAGTGGCCGGCGCTGGGCAAGATCGACGCCGGCGCCGCCGTGCAGGCGCTGGCGGCGGCCAATCCGGACGCCATCTTCAACGTCACCTTCGGCGGCGACCTGCTGAAGTTCGTGCGCGAGGGCAAGGTGCGCGGGCTGTGGGAGAAGCGCACCGTCGCCAGCATGCTGAGCGGCGAGCCGGACTGGATCGACCCGATGAAGGACGAGGCGCCGGAAGGCTGGCTGGTCACCGGCTATCCCTGGTATGCCATCGACACGCCGGAACACAACAAGTTCCGCGAGGCCTTCCAGAAGAAGTTCAACGACTATCCGCGCCTCGGTTCCGTGGTCGGCTATGCCGCGCTCTATTCGGTGAAGGCGGCGATGGAAAAGGCCGGCACGACCGAGACCGAGAAGCTGGTGGAGGCCTTTGCCGATCTGCAGCTGGGCACGCCGGTCGGGCCGATCACCTACCGCGCGATCGACAACCAGACCACCATGGGCGCCTATGTCGGCACGCTGACCGTGAAGGACGGCATGCCGCGCATGGTCGATTGGCGCTTCGGCAAGGGCGAAGACTATCTGCCGCCCGACGATGTGGTGATGAAGCTCCGCGCCAAGGATTGAGCTCGGCTCTCTTTTTTTACCCTCGCCCCGGAAGGGGAGAGGGTGGGAGCGAAGCGAACGGGTGAGGGGAGATGGCTATGACGGTGCGGCTCTCCCCTCACCCAGCTTCGGCTAAGGCTGACGCCTAAGCCTGCGCATCCCTCTCCCCTTCCGGGGCGAGGGAGAATAAAATGGAACCCCGCCTTTGGAACTTTTCATCGCCCAGCTGATGACCGGGCTCGCCAGCGCCTCGGCCCTGTTTCTGGTCGCCTGCGGGCTGACCATCATCTTCGGCGTCACCCGCATCGTGAATTTCGCCCATGGCAGCTTCTACATGCTGGGCGCCTATATCGCCTGGACGCTGATCGAGGGGATGGGCGGCGGCGTGCTGGCCTTCTGGGGCGGGGTGCTGCTGGCCGCGCTCGCCGTCGGGCTGATCGGCGTGGCGATGGAGATGACCATCCTGCGCCGCATCTACCGCGCGCCGGAACTGTTCCAGCTGCTCGCCACCTTCGGCGTGGTGCTGATCGTGCAGGATGTAGCCCTCTATCTCTGGGGCGCGGAGGATCTGTTGGGCCCGCGCGCGCCGGGGATGATGGGCGCGGTGCCGTTCGGCGACCAGCGCCTGCCGGAATACGACATCTTCCTGATCGCCTTCGCGCCGCTGGTGCTGGGCGCGCTGTGGCTGCTGTTCCACCGCACCCGCTTCGGCATTCTGGTGCGTGCGGCGACGCAGGACCGGCAGATGGTGGCGGCGCTGGGCGTGAACCAGAAATGGCTGCTTACCGGCGTGTTCTTCCTGGGCACCGCGCTGGCCGGGCTGGGCGGGGCGGTGCAACTGCCCAAGGGCAATGCCAGCCTGACCATGGATCTCGGCATCATCGCCGAGGTGTTCGTGGTCACGGTGGTGGGCGGCATGGGCTCGATCCTGGGCGCCTATCTGGCGGCGCTGCTGATCGCGCTGATCCGTGTCTTCGCCGTCGCCAATGCGGATATGAGCGTGCTGGGCATTCAGTTCTGGCAAGTCGAGCTGGTGCTGATCTTCGCCGTCATGGCGGTGGTGCTGGTGGTGCGGCCCTGGGGGCTGCTCGGCCGGCGTGAGACGCTGCAGGCGCATCATGGCGCGGTGGAGCCACCCTTGCTGCCGGCCCCTTCGTCGCTGAAATGGTTCGGCCTCGCGGTGCTGGCGCTGCTGGTGGCGCTGCCTAGCATGACCGGCAATTACGCGCTGACCATCGCCACCGAAATCCTGATCTTCGCGCTGTTCGCCGCGTCCCTGCATTTCCTGATGGGGATCGGCGGCGTGATCTCCTTCGGCCATGCCGCCTATTTCGGCCTCGGCGCCTATGGCGCGGCGCTGATGGTGAAGCATTTCGCCTGGCCGATGGAAGCCGCCCTGCTGATGGCGCCGGTCGGCGGCGCGTTGGGCGCGCTGCTGTTCGGCTGGTTCTGCGTGCGGCTGTCGGGCGTCTATCTGGCGATGCTGACGCTGGCCTTCGCGCAGATCGCCTGGGCGGTCGCCTTCCAGTGGCTCGATGTCACCGGCGGCGACAACGGCATGCTGGGCATCTGGCCGTCTTCCTGGGCCTCCTCCGCGGCGGCCTTCTATGGCTTCGCCGCCATCGTCGTGGTGCTGGCGCTGCTGGCGCTCCGGCGCATCGCCTTCTCACCCTTCGGCTATGCGCTGCGGGCCGGGCGCGATTCGCCGCTGCGGGCTGATGCCATCGGCATCGATGTGCGCCGCGTGCGCTGGTTCGGCTTTACCCTGGCCGGGCTGTTCGCCGGTATCGCCGGCGGGCTGTTCGCCTTCCTGAAGGGCAGCGTCTCGCCCGACCTGATGGCGATCCCGCTGTCGGTCGATGCGCTGGTGATGGTGCTGCTGGGCGGGGTGCAGACCCTGGCCGGACCGATTGTCGGGGCGGTCAGCTTCACCGCGATCAAGACCGAGCTGGTCAGCCTGACCAATTACTGGCGCATCCTGCTGGGCCTCGTCATCGTCGGGCTGGTGGTGGCGTTCCCGCAAGGTATCGCCGGCTTCGTTAGGCATCGCTTCATGGGCCGGGAGGATGCGGCATGAGCGCGGTTCTCGAGGTCGCCGGGCTTGCCAAATCCTTCGGCGGAATTCACGCTGTCAGTGATGTGTCCTTCACGCTGGATGCGGGCGAGCTGCTGGCGCTGATCGGCCCGAACGGCGCCGGCAAGACCACCTGCTTCAACATGCTGATGGGCCAGCTTCGCCCGAACGCCGGGACCATCCGGCTGCTGGGCCGAGACATCGCCGGCATGGCGCCGCGCCGGATCTGGCGGCTGGGTGTCGGGCGTACCTTCCAGATCACCGCCACCTTCGGCTCGATGAGTGTGCGCGAGAATGTGCAGATGGCGCTGCTGTCGCACCATAACCGCCTGATGTCGTTGTTTGCCGATGCTGGCCGCCAGTACCGGGAGGAGGCGATGGAACTGCTCGCCCTCGTCGGCATGGCGGCGCAGGCGGAGCGCGCCTGCGGTGTGCTGGCCTATGGTGATCTGAAGCGGGTCGAACTGGCGGTGGCGCTGGCGAACCAGCCGAAGCTGCTGCTGATGGACGAGCCGACCGCCGGCATGGCCCCGCGCGAGCGCGTCGAACTGATGGAGCTGACAGCCGCCATCGTGAAGCAGCGCGGCATTTCCGTGCTGTTCACCGAACATGACATGGATGTGGTGTTTGGCCATGCCGACCGGGTGCTGGTGCTGAATCGCGGGCGGCTGCTGGCCGAGGGCACGCCGGCGGCGGTGCGCGACAATCCGCTGGTCCAGGAAACCTATCTCGGTAGCGGGTCGATGTTCGCGGGGGAGGAGTCCTGATGCTGACCGTCGAAGGGCTGAACGCGCATTACGGCCGCGCCCATATCCTGGCCGATGTGGCCTTGACGGTGGGGCGCGGCGAGGTGCTGGCGCTGCTGGGCCGCAACGGTGCGGGCAAGTCCACTACGATGAAATCCATCGTCGGTCTGGTGCCGCCGACCTCTGGCCGCATCGGTTTCGAGGGCGTGGAGGTCGCCGGCAGGCCGCCCTATGAGATCGCCCGTCTCGGTCTCGGCTATGTGCCGGAGGAGCGGCGTGTCTTCACCGATCTGACGGTCGAGGAAAATCTGGAGGTCGGCCGGCAGAAGCCGCGCCCCGGCGTGCCGGACTGGACGCCGGAGAAGCTCTATGCGCTGTTCCCCAACCTGGCCGAGATGCGGCGCCGGCCGGGCGGCCAGATGAGCGGCGGCGAGCAGCAGATGCTGACCATCGCGCGCACCCTGATGGGCAATCCCTCGCTGGTGCTGCTCGACGAGCCGTCCGAGGGGCTGGCGCCGAAGATCGTCGAGCAGATGGCCGAAACCCTGAAGGCGCTGAAGGCGGAAGGGCTGACGCTCGTCCTGTCGGAGCAGAACCTGCACTTCGCGCGGCTGGTCGCCGACCGGGCGACCATCATCGAGAAGGGCAGCATCCGGTTTTCCGGCACCATGGAAGAGCTGATGGCCGACGAGGATTCCCGCCAGGCCTATCTGTCCGTGTAAGGGGTATCCGCCCTGACGGCACTGTCCCCCTCACCCGGCCCTGCGGGCCACCCTCTCCCGCCAGGGGAGAGGGTATTTTCCAGCGCCTACTTCTTCAGGAAGGCGATCAGGTCGTCGATCTCCTGATCCTTCTTCAGGCCGACGAAGGCCATGCGGTTGCCCGGCACGAAACCCTTCGGGTCATTCATGTACTTGGTGAAATTTTCCTCGGTCCAGACGAGGCCCTTCTCGCCCGCGCCCTTCATGCCGTCGGAATATTTGAAGCCATCGACGCTGGCGGCCTTGCGGCCGATGATGCCGACCAGATGCGGGCCGACCCGGTTGGTCTCCTTGTCCGCGACATGGCAGGCGCGGCACTTGTTGAAGACCTTCTGGCCTGCCGCAGCATCGCCGGCCTGGACCTGCGGTGCGAAAATGACGGTGGCGAGCGCAACGGCAACCGCCGGCAGGCCTAGCTTCCTCATCTGCATTTTATTCTCTCCCGTATGAACACGCATATGGTCAAGGCATATACGTTTACTGATTCTAGTTGTTCCAGGCCGCACGGCAACCTGTCTGATGGTCGCAGGCCGGATACCCCGCCCGGATACCCGTCCAGACAGCCCAGATTGAAGGGTGGGTTGATTTAGCGCATAATGATTTAAAGTTTCTGTCATATCGCGATCAAGGTGAGGAATAACGTGGCGAAAACCGCAGACCCAAAAAACAAGGGAGGCACTGGCCACGGCCTTAGCTCCGAGGATGTGGCGCGTCTGGCTGTGGACCGTTCGGGCGAGAGCCGGCAGGCAACCGTCGAGAAGCTGGTCGCGACCTATTCGGAAAGCGACATGTCGCCGTCGGAACGTGAGTCGGTGATGGCGCTGCTCCAGATGTTCGCCCGAGATGCCGAGCAGCGGGTGCGTGCGGCGCTGGCCGCCAGCGTGAAGGCGCTGCCCGACCTGCCGCATGACCTGGCGATGATCCTGGCCAGCGACGAGGCCGAGGTTGCCGGGCCGATCCTTGAGCATGCCTCGGTGCTGACCGAGGCGGATCTGCTGGGGCTGGTGCGCGACAGCGACACCGCGAAGCTGCTGTCCATCGCCAAGCGCGAGCATGTGCCGGGCAGCGTCGCCGACGCGCTGGTCGATAGCGGCAACGAGACCGTCGTGGCCACCGTGGTCGCCAATCCCGGTGCCGATCTGAGCGACCGCGCGATGGAGCGCGCGCTGGCCGCCTTCCCGCACAGCGAGCAGGTGAAGGAAGGGCTGGTCGGGCGTTCCGTGCTGCCGGTGACCATTGCCGAGCGGCTGGTGACCCTTGTTTCGGAACGGCTCCGCGAGCGGCTGGTCACGCATCATGCGCTGTCGCCGGATATGGCGACCGACCTTGTGCTGGAAAGCCGGGAGCGGGCGACCATGTCGCTGCTGCGCGGCGCGCGTTCCGGCACGGCGGTCGAGGCGCTGGCGAAGCAGTTGCACAAGAATGGCCGGCTCACCGAATCGCTGATCCTGCGGGCGGCGATTCTGGGCGATATCGATTTTCTGGAAGCCTCGCTGGCGGCCATCGCCGGCATCCCGCGGGAGAATGCCCGGCTGCTGGTCCATGATGCCGGCCGGCGCGGCCTTGCCTCGCTGCTGAAGAAGGCGGATATGCCGGAGCGGCTGGCCGTCGTGCTGCAGACCGCCATCCATGTCGCGGACGAGACGGAGTTCGACGGGCTGGACCGCGACCGCGAGCGTTATGCCGTGCGCATGATCGAGCGCGTGCTGACGGCGGTGGACGAAAATCCGGACAATGTGCTGGACCAGGACGATGTCGATTATCTGGTCCGCAAGATCGACCAGCTGCAAGGCCCCCAAGCCATCGCCTGCTGAGGGCTTAACCCCCCTGAGTGTTTAACCCCAGGGACCGGCCGCCGCCGCCAGCTTCTGACCGGCGATCGCCTCCAGCCGGCGGATACGCTCTGCCGTCTTCGGGTGGGTGGTGAACAGCCCGTCCACCGCATGGGCATGCAGCGGGTTGATGATGAACATGTGCGCGGTCGCGGGGTTGCTCTCGGCCGGGTTATTGTCGATCACCTGCGCCGCCTGATCGATCTTGCGCAGCGCCGAGGCCAGCCACAGCGGCCGGCCGCAGATTTCAGCACCCACCCGGTCGGCCTCGTACTCGCGCGAGCGGCTGATCGCCATCTGCACCAGCATGGCGGCCATCGGCGCCAGGATCATCACCAGGATGGTGCCGACGATGCCCATCGGGTTGTTGCGGTTGTTGCCGAAGAACAGTGCGAAATTGGCCAGCATGGAAATCGCGCCGGCGATGGTCGCGGTCACCGTCATGATCAGCGTGTCGCGGCTTTTCACATGCGCCAGCTCGTGCGCCAGCACGCCGGCGACCTCCTCCGGCGACAGCACGCGCATCAGGCCGGTGGTGACGGCGACGGCGGCATTCTCCGGATTACGGCCGGTTGCAAAGGCGTTCGGCTGGTCGGTGTCGATGATATAGACGCGCGGCATCGGCAGGCTGGCGCGCTCCGCCATGCGGGCGACGATGTCGAACAGCCAGGGCTGGCTCTCCCGCGTTGCCTCGCGGGCGCCGTACATCCGCAGCACCATCTTGTCGGAATTCCAGTAGGCGAACAGGTTGGTCGCCGCCGCGAAGGCAAAGGCGATCAGCATGCCGGCCTCGCCGCCCAGCATGAAGCCGATGCCAATAAACAGCGCGGTCATGCCGGCCATCAGAACCGCGGTGCGCGTATAGCCCATCGTCGTGAACCATTCCTTCCTGCCGCCGCGCAATCCGCGCCGGCCATTTGCAGACAAACGCCTGAAGCTGATAATAAATGCGCAAGGGGAAAGGCCGCTTCAAGACTTGGCGGCTGCGTACTCGTGCGCCATATAAAGCGGATGACCGAGAACAAGCCTGATCAGACTCCGAAGCCGGCCTTCCGCGAGCGCAAGCTGGAGGGCGGCAAGAGGCAGCCCCAGCCCGAGGCGAAGCCGCCGGAGGACAAGACGACTATGCCGAAGGAAATCGGCGGTCCGGCCGGGCCGGAGCCGACGCGCTATGGCGACTGGGCCTTCAAGGGCCGCGTCACCGATTTCTGAGCCGGTTCAGCCGATTTCCGGCGTCCAGATCATCACCCGGTTGCGCCCGGCCTCCTTGGCGGCGTAGAGCGCCTTGTCGGCGCGCTGCATCGCGGTCTTTACCGGTGTCTCGCCGGACAGGGAGGCGATGCCGAAGGAACAGGTAACGCGGATCGTGCGGCCGCCGCCGATCGGCACCTGCATCTCCTCAATACGCCGCCGCAGCCGCTCCAGCGCCTGCGCCGCCGCTTCCGGCGTGACGTCCGGCAGGCAGAACAGGAATTCCTCCCCGCCGAAGCGGTACAGCCGGTCATAGGGGCGCAGCGCCTCCAGGAAGGCGGCGGCGACCAGCCGCAGCACCATGTCGCCGGCCTGATGGCCATGGGTGTCGTTGACCTGCTTGAAATGGTCGAGATCGCCCATCGCCAGCATGCAGGGCTTGCCGCTGCGCAAGGATCGCTCGCGCTCGCGCATCAGTTCCCTGGTCATGGTCTGGCGGGTGTGGGCGCCGGTCAGCGGGTCGAGGTCCGAAGTGACCTTCTGGAAGGCTTTCAGGAGCTTGCGGGCGAGATCGGTGAAGCGCGTCACCTTCTCGGTCAGCACGTCATATTCCTCGACCGGGATCTTCGCGTCCTTCCAGGCGCGCCCGGCCAGCCAGGCGGCATTCCGGTGCAGGTCGCGATGCGCCAGTGCCAGCGCCTCGAAGGCGGGCTGGGCGATCAGCGGGTCCTGCTGATGCAGATCGTACCAATTGCCGAAGCCGCAGAGGAAATGCGCGTGTTCGGAAGTGATGTCGCCGGCCGGCTGTACCTTGCACACGGCCGAGCGGTTCCAGCGCAGCATCCAGTGCAGATGCTCCAGGATCGCGGCGTCGAGCTGGCGGACGATATCGTCCTGCGTCAGCGGTTCCGACGGCTCCCTGCCGTCCCGCATCCGCCCGTGTCGCTGTTCGCTCGTTGCCATCCGCCATCCTGCGTCAGGGCTTCAGTTTCCCCCATCATATTGGCCTACCGCCCGCATCGACAACCGCGAGGGCGAAGAACTACTCCGCCAGCTCCTGCCGGTCGCGGTAGAGCTCCAGCGCTTCCGGGTTGGCCAGCGCCTCGATATTCTTGATCGGCCGGCCATGCACGATGTTGCGCACCGCCAGCTCGACGATCTTGCCGCTCTTGGTGCGCGGAATGTCGCCAACCTGCACTATCTTCGCCGGCACGTGGCGCGGCGTTGCGCCCGACCGGATCTGCTGGCGGATGCGCTTTTCCAGATCCTCGTCCAGGGTGACGCCGTCGCGCAGCTTCACGAACAGCACGACGCGCACGTCGCTGTCCCAGTCCTGACCGATGACGAGGGCTTCCATCACCTCCGGCAGCTTTTCCACCTGGCGGTAGATTTCCGCCGTGCCGATGCGCACCCCGCCGGGGTTCAGCGTCGCGTCGGAGCGGCCATAGATGATCATGCCGTCATGCTTCGTCAGCTCGACGAAATCGCCATGGCACCAGATGTTCGGGAAATTCTCGAAATAGGCGGCGCGGTATTTCGCCCCGTCCGGGTCGTTCCAGAAACCGATCGGCATGCAGGGGAAGGGCTGGGTGCAGACCAGCTCGCCCTTCTGCTCGCGCACCGGTTTGCCGTTTTCGTCGAACACATCGACCGCCATGCCGAGGCCGCGCGCCTGGATCTCGCCGCGCCAGACCGGGCCGATGGGATTGCCCAGCACGAAGCAGGAGACGATGTCGGTGCCGCCGGAGATCGAGGACAGGCAGATATCCGGCTTGATGCCGGCATAGACGAAATCGAAGCCTTCCGGCGACAGCGGCGAGCCGGTGGAGGTCATCGCCCGCACGCTCTTCAGGGAATGCGTCTCGCGCGGCTTCAACCCGCTCTTCAGCACCGCGTCGATATATTTCGCGGAGGTGCCGAACAAGGTCATGCCCTCGGCATCGGCATAATCGAACAGGATGCGGGCATCGGGATAGAAGGGCGAGCCGTCATAGAGCAGCAGCGTCGCCTCGCAGGCCAGCGCGCTGACCAGCCAGTTCCACATCATCCAGCCGCAGGTGGTGAAGTAAAAGACACGGTCGCCCGGCTTCACGTCGCTGTGCAGCTGCAATTCTTTCAGATGCTGCAGCAGCGTGCCGCCGGTGCCATGCATGATGCATTTCGGCACGCCCGTGGTGCCCGAGGAATACAGGATATAGAGCGGGTGGTTGAACGGCACCTGCACGAACTCCAGCGGCTTGGGCGTATGCGCCGCGACGAAATCGCTATAGGGCACGGCGCGTTCGATGCCGGTCAGGTCCATCGCCTCGCGGGCATAGGGCACGACCACGACCCGTTTCACCGTCGGCAGCTGGGCGGCGACCTCGCGCAGCTTCGCCAGGCAGTCGATCACCTTGCCGTTATAGTGATAGCCCTCGACCGCGATCAGCACCTTCGGTTCGGTCTGGCCGAAGCGGTCCAGCACGCCCTGCACGCCGAAATCCGGCGAGGCGCTGGTGAAGGTGGCGCCCAGCGAACTGGCCGCCAGCATGGCGATCACGGTTTCCGGCAGGTTCGGCATATAGGCGGCCACCCGGTCGCCCTTTTCCACGCCCTCCGCCTTCAGCGCCTGCGCCAGGCGGGAGACGGCCTCGTTCAGGTCGCGCCAGGACAGGCGACGCTTCACCTTGTCCTCGCCCCAGAAGATGATGGCATCGGTCTCGTCGTTCTTCCGCAGCAGGTTTTCGGCGAAATTCAGCGTCGCATCGGGGAAGAACTGCGCGCCGGGCATCCGGTCTGCATCGATCAGGATGCGCCCGCCCTTCTCGCCGCCACCCTTCTCGCCGATTACGCCGCAATAATCCCAGACCAGATCCCAGAATTCCGGGCTGTGATCGACCGACCATTGCCACAATGCCGGGAAATCGCCGGTCTTCGCGCTGTGGCGTTTCTCAAGCTCCGCCATGAAGCGGGTGACATTCGCCTGTGCGATACGGTCGGGCGAGGGCTGCCAAAGTGGGGTATCGGTCATCGGGAGGCTCAGCTCTTGGTGGTGGGCGCGACGCGGAACGGATGCACGGTGATGTCGCGCCAGACATCGCCGGTGACATAGGGATCATTGTTCAGCCATTTGTCGAAGGCGGCGCGGTCGGGGAAGTCCAGCAACGCCGAGGAGCCGATCATGTTTCCGTCATCGTCGAGGATCGCGCCGCCGGTGATGCCGTGCCCGTCTGCAACCAGCCTGTACCAGCCTTCCAGATGCTTCTCGCGCACGGCAAGCCGCCGCGCCAGTGCCAGATCGTCAGTGCCGTCATAGGCAATCACCAGAAACTGCATATCCGCCTCCCTTGCTGTGCCGAATACCCTGTTCGCCGGGCTTTTACTGGTAATAGCGCGGCGCGGCGCGCCAAGGCAAGGTCAGCCCAGCCGCAGCAGCGTGGCGCCGAGGCAGAGGAAGGCGCCGGTGGTCAGCACCCGGCGCAGGCTGAGATACCACAGCGGCAGCAGCCCTTTCTTCACCGCCTGCATGTCCACGGCGAAGGCGGCGAGGTAGCTGGCCATCAGCGCCATCAGCGCGCTCTCCGGCGCCATCATGACGGAGAACCAGGCGAGCAGCGCCGGCGTCACCGACCAGCCCATCCAGCCCCAGCTGCGCGCGCCCTCCGGCCGGCTGAGCGCGGCCCCCCAATGCACCGCCCCCAGGAAGGAGAGGATGACCGTGGCGTAGGCGACCTGCATGTCCTGTGCGACGCGCGCCGCCACCGGCTCGAACAGCCAGACGGCAGCCGCCCCGGCGAGGAACGGGATCAGCCCGCCCAGCCCCAGCACAAGGGCGGGCAGCGGCACCTCGGACAGGCGGGCGCGAAGCGGGGGAGGAGATTCGGCATTCATGGCAGGGAAGATAGGCGAGACCGCGCGCCCGGACCAGAGGCGTCCTTCCCCGCCTGTGCCAACGCATGGGTCACCACCTTCTTCATCACCGTCGGCAGCGCGTGTTCGCCCAGCCGGTCGAGCGGCACCCAGACCCCGTCTGCGACCGGCTGTTGCGATACAGAAGCGGCGGCAACCGTCAGCTCCAGGTGGAAATGGGTGAAGGTGTGGCGCACCAGCCCCGGCAGCATGCGCCATGCGCCTTTTACCGGTGCTTCGCCGGCCACCGCCGGCAGCGTGGTTTCCGCTTCGATCCACGCCGAGGAGGGCACTTCCATCATGCCGCCCAGCAGCCCGCTTTCGGGACGGCGGCGCAGCAGCACGGAACCGTCCTGTGTCACCGCCCAGAAGGCGATGCCGCGCCGTGTCGGCTTCTGCTTCTTCGGTGTCTTGCGCGGCAATTCCCCGGCGATGCCGAGGCGCCGCGCGGCGCAGGGCTCGTGCCACGGGCAGGCCATGCATTTCGGGCTGCGCGGGGTGCAGATGGTCGCCCCCAGATCCATCACCGCCTGGGCATGGTCGCCCGGCCTGTGCGCGGGCGTCAGCGCGGCGGCCAGAGCGCGCAGGGCCGGTTTGGCTTGCGGCAAAGGCGTTTCCACCGCGTACAGCCGGGCGAAGACGCGCTCGAAATTGCCGTCCGCCGGGGTGGCCGGCTGGTCGAAGGCGATGGCGGCGATGGCGGCGGCGGTATAGGCGCCGATGCCGGGTAGGGCGAGCAGCGCTTCCTCGGTATCCGGGAACACCCCGCCATGCCGCTCGGTGACGGCCTGCGCGCATTTGTGCAGGTTGCGGGCGCGGGCGTAATAGCCCAGCCCCTGCCAGGCATGCAGCACCGCATCCAGATCGGCAGCCGCGAGGTCGCGGACCGTCGGCCATAAGTCGATGAAGCGGCGGAAATAGGGGCCGACTGTCGCCACCGTGGTCTGTTGCAGCATGATCTCGCTGAGCCAGACATGGTAGGGCTCGGCGCGCCCCCCCGGCGGCGCCCGCCAGGGCAGGCGTCTGCGGTGCCGGTCGTACCAGTCCAGCAGCAGGGCGTTCAGCTCTTCAGGTGCGATGGGGTGGGGGGCCATGCGATTCGGTTCGGGTCGGGCGGCGGATTGCCGCTAGACTATAGGCTGGCGCTTCCCGTATGCCAGCCGGATGTCCGATAAGATGACCGACCGCAAAGCCAAAACCGAATCCAGGGAGGCCACACTGCCGACGGCGGTGCGCCACCGGCATCTGTCGGCGGTGGCGGCGCCCGTGCGCAACCTTGCCAAGAAGCTGCTGGGCGGCAAGGCGGCGGTCGAGGCCTCGGTCATGCTGGACTGGCCTTCCATCGTCGGGGCGGAGATATCGGAACGCTGCCAGCCGCGCAAGCTGGTGCGCGGGCGCGGCGCCAATGCCGGCGCGGCGACGCTGCATCTGACGGTCGATGGCGCCTTCGCGCTGGAAATCCAGTATATGACCCCGCAGATCGTGGAACGGGTGAACCGCTATCTCGGCTATGCCGCCGTGGCTCGGCTGGCGCTGCATCAGGGCACGCTCGACCGGCAGGAAAAGCCGTGGCGTCCGCAGCTTGCGCCGCTCGACGCGCCGGCCCGGCAGAAGCTGGAGGCTGGCCTGTCCGGCATTGCCGATGACGGGCTGCGCCAGGCGCTCGACCGGCTCGGCCAGGCGGTGCTGGGCAAACAGGGCGGCAAGGGGTGAGGCGGCCGGCCTCCCCTGTTCCGCCTTCCGTAAATTCGCCATATTGGCAGTGCCGATTCGAATCTTGCACCGGTCCCTGCTGGCCGGTATCCTTCTCTCAATATCTTGCGTCTCGGAGGCGATTTTGAAGCGAATTACACAAATTGTTGTGGGTGCCGTGTTGCTGACCTGGAGTGTGGCGGCAAGCGCCCAGCAATCGCTGGAGGGGATGCTGAAGGAGCGCGTGCTGGGCAATCCGGACGCCACGGTCGAGCTTATCGAATATTCCTCGCTGACCTGCCCGCATTGCGCCAGCTTCCACAAGGAGACACTGGGCCAGGTGAAGAAGGAATTCATCGATACCGGCAAGGTGAAGCTGGTCTATCGCGACTTCCCGCTGGACGGGCTGGCGCTGCGGGGCGCGATGCTGGCGCGCTGCGCGCCGGAGGACCGCTATTTCGCCTATCTGGAGACGCTGTTCCACAATCAGGATGCCTGGACCCGTGCGGCCGATCCGATCGGTGCGCTTGGCCAGATCGCCCGGCTGGGCGGCATGAGCAAGGAGCGGTTCGAGGCCTGCATGGCTGACGAGAAGCTGGGCGACGGCATTCTGCAGATCCGTCTGGACGGTCAGAACGCCCATGACATCAAGTCCACCCCGACCTTCGTCGTGCGCGCCAATGGCGAGCAGAAGAAGGTGATCGCCGGGGCGCAACCCTTCGCAGAATTCGAGAAAGTCCTGCGGCCGCTGGTCGGGGGTTCCTGACCGGGTGATGGCGGCCTGATTCGGGAAATGGGGCATCGGTGCAGTTCAGGAAAATCCGCCTTACGGGGTTTAAATCCTTCGTCGATCCGACCGAACTGCTGATCGAGCCGGGCCTCACCGGAATCGTCGGCCCGAACGGCTGCGGCAAGTCCAACCTGGTCGAGGCGCTGCGCTGGGTGATGGGCGAGACCTCCGCCCGGCAGATGCGCGGCGGCGAGATGAACGACGTCATCTTCGGCGGCACCTCCAGCCGCACGCCGCGCAACATTGCCGAGGTCTCGGTCCATCTCGACAACAGCCAGCGCCGCGCCCCGGTCGGCTTCAACGACCATCTGGAAATCGAGATTTCCCGGCGCATCGAGCGCGACAAGGGCTCGGCCTACCGGCTGAACGGCAAGGAGGTACGTGCCCGCGACGTGCAATTGCTGTTCGCCGACGCCTCGACCGGCGCGCGCTCGCCGGGTCTGGTCAGCCAGGGCAAGGTCGGCGCCATCATCAATGCCAAGCCGGCCGACCGCCGCATGCTGCTGGAAGAAGCCGCCGGCATCATCGGCCTGCATTCCCGACGGCATGAGGCGGAGCTGCGGCTGCGCGCGGCGGAGGGCAACCTCGCCCGGCTGGAAGATGTACTGAAGACGATGGACAGCCAGCTGCAGGCGCTGAAACGCCAGTCGCGCCAGGCCGGCCGCTACCGCAACCTCTCCGACCATATCCGCCGCGCCGAGGCGATCCTGCTGCATCTGCGCTGGCAGCAGGCGCTGGCCGAGCGCCAGACGGTCGAGGCAAGGCTGCGCGAGGCCGAACGCGCGGTGGCGAAGCTGACCGGCGAGGTGTCGGAGGCGACAACACTGGCGGCATCGGCGCAGGAGAAGCTACCCGGCCTGCGCATGACCGAAGCCCAGGCGGGGGCGGAATTCCAGCACCTGACCATCAAGAAGACCGAGCTGGACGCCGAGGAACGCCGCATCGAGGATGCCAAGGCGCAGGCCGAACAAAGGCTGCGCCAGCTTGACAGCGACGCCGGCCGCGAAGCCGCGCTGGCTGGCGATGCAAGCGCCGCGCTGGACCGGCTGGCGGCGGAGGCGGACGCGCTGGAAGCGGCACGCGCCGAAGAGGCTGATGCGCTGGATGTGGCGCAGCGCCGGCTGGATGCCGCTTTCGCCGAAGCCGAGGAAGCGGAGGCGGCGCTGAACGCGCTGACCCAGGCCATCGCCGCCGACGAGGCGCGCCGCACCCAGCAGCAGCGCCAGATCGCCGCCCTGCAGGAACGCCTGACGCGGCTGGACCGGCAGGAATCGGAGATTGCCGAACAGCGCCGCCGGCTGGAAGCGGACGATGACCTCGCCGCGGAAGCGGCACGGCTCGCCGATGCTTTCGCAGCCGCCGAAGCGGCGCTGGAGCAGGCGCGTGCGGCGGTCGGGCAGGCGGAATCCGGGGTCGCGGCAGCGCAGGGGGACAGCGCGAAACGCCAGCAAGCCGCCAGCGAGGCGCAGCAGGCGGAGCGTACGGCCCGCACGGCGCGCCAGCAGGCGGAGCAGGCGGCCGGCACGCTGCGCGCCGAGATCGCCGGGCTGCAGGCCGCCCTCACTGACCGGCAGGACGAAAAGACCCCGGTGCTGGCGAGGCTGTCGGCACAACCGGGCTATGAGGCGGCCCTGGGTGCCGCACTGGGCGAGGATCTGGATGCCGCCCTGGGCGGTGCCGGCCAGCGCCGCTGGGAAGAACTGCCGCCGCTGGATGCCGCACCGTCCTTGCCGGACGGGGCTGAACCGCTCACCGCTTTCGTCACCGCACCGCCGGCGCTGGCCCGGCGTCTGGCACAGATCGGCGTGGTTGCCGACGAGGCGGCTGCGCTTGCCCTGCGCGGCCGGCTCGGCGTCGGGCAAAGGCTGGTGGATCGCGCCGGCGGGCTGTGGCGCTGGGATGGCTTCACGGTCGCCGCCGGCGCGCCGAGTGCCGCCGCCACCCGGCTGCGCCAGAAGAACCGGCTGGTGGCGCTGGAGGCCGATCTGGCAAAGGCCGATGCCGAACAGGCGCGGCTTGCCGGGGCGCATGGCGAGACGGAGCAGGCGGTGCGCACGGCGGAATCCCAGGTGCAGCAGGCACGGCAGGGCGAGACCGCCGCCCGCCAGGCGGAGGCACAGGCCCGCGCGGCAGAGCGCGAGGCCTTCAACCGGCTGAACGGGCTACGCGAACAGGAAACCCGTCTGGCGCAGAAACGCGCCGCCCTCGAGTCCCGGCAGGCAGCCCTCGCCGCCTCTTTGGAACGGCTGGCGGCGGAGAAGGCGGAGGCCGCGGAACAGCGCCAGATTGCGGACGCCGCGCTGGCGGAGATCGGCGATCTGGGCGAACGCCGCCAGCAGGCCGATGCCGGGCGCGCCGTGCTGGCCGAAAAACGCACGGAAGTGGTTGAGGCGCGCAGCCGCCACGATACGCTGAAGCGCGAGGCGGAATCGCGCCGCCAGCGGCTGGCTGCCATCGCCGACGAACGCCGTTCCTGGGACGGACGGGCAAAGGGCGCGGCGCAGCGTATATCCGAGATCGAGGCGCGGCTGGCGGAGGAGCGCACCGCCATCGCGGGCTATGAGAAGCGGCCGGCGGAGATCGCCGAACAGCGCGCGGTGCTTGTCGCCGGCATCGCTGATGCGGACCGGCGGCGTAAGGCAGCGGCGGTGGCGCTCGCCGAATCGGAATCGGCGGCGGCCGAGGCGCAGCGCCTGCTGAAGGCGCTGGAGGTGAGCCTGGGCGAGGCGCGCGAGGACCGGGTGCGTGCCGAGGCGGCGGTCGAACAGGCCGCGCAGGCGCGGCAGGTGCTGACCGACCGGGTGCGCGAACGGCTGGACTGCCGGCCTGACCAGGCGCTGGCGGCGGCGGCCATCGATCCGGAGGAGGCGCTGCCGGAGGAATCGGAAGTCGAGCAGCGGCTGGAGCGGCTGATCCGCGAGCGCGACGGCATGGGGCCGGTCAATCTGCGTGCCGAGCAGGAGGCCGGCGAGGTCGAGACCCAGGTCGAGACGTTGCAGCAGGAACGCACCGACCTGACCCAGGCGATTGCCCGGCTGCGTCAGGGCATCGGCGCGCTGAACCGTGAGGGGCGGGAACGGCTGCTCGCCTCCTTCAGCAAGGTGAACAGCTATTTCGAGGAGCTGTTCGTGCGGCTGTTCGGCGGCGGCCGCGCCTATCTGGAGCTGGTCGAATCCGACGACCCGCTGGAGGCCGGCCTGCAGATCATGGCCAGCCCGCCGGGCAAGAAGCTGCAGGCGCTGTCGCTACTGTCCGGCGGCGAGCAGGCGCTGACCGCGCTGGCCCTGATCTTCGCCGTGTTCCTGACCAACCCGTCGCCGATCTGCGTGCTGGACGAGGTGGACGCCCCGCTGGACGACAGCAATGTGGACCGGTTCTGCCAGCTGCTGGACCATATCGCGGCGGAGACCGGCACCCGCTTCCTGGTGGTCACCCATCACCGCCTGACGATGACGCGGATGGACCGGCTGTTCGGCGTGACAATGGCGGAACGCGGGATCAGCCAGCTTGTATCGGTCGATCTCAGCGGCGCCGAAAAGCTGCGTGCCATTGCCTGAGCGTGCCCCCGAAACGGGTGGTTTTCGGTGCGCCCGGAAGCGCCCGATTCCTGCCTTGACAGGGTGGGGGGCAGTCCTTATGGTCCGCGTCGCGCTGACGGCGCTATCGCCGGAAGCCTTGGGTTTGTGTGTTCATCTTGACTGATCGTGAACCGGAAAAAACGTCCCTGCGGGACATCGCCGAGCGCCTGAACAAGGCGCGGGGCACGCAGGACGGAAAAATGGAGCGGTCAGGCGGCTTCGGCGGGCTGAACTCGTCTCTCGGGACGGGGCTGCGCATCGGGGTGGAGATGGTTTCGGCGCTCGTCGTCGGGCTCGGCATTGGCTGGTTGCTCGACGCGTGGCTGGACACGAAGCCATGGCTGATGGTGGTGTTTTTCTTTCTGGGGGCGGGGGCCGGCGTGATGAACGTCTACCGCGCCATCACGGGGATCGGGCTGGCGCCAGGCTATAAGAAGCCAACGGCAAAAGCCCGGGACGAAGACGGAACCGACCTCGACGCTTAACCGCACGGAACGGGGCAAGCCTTGGCCAGCAGTCCTCTCGATCAATTCAAGATCCAGCCGCTGATTCCCATTGAGGTGGGCGGTGTCGATCTGTCCTTCACCCAGTCCTCGCTGGTGATGACCATCGCGGTTGTCCTGGTGACCGGGTTTCTGACGCTCGCCGTCCGCGGCCGCGGCATGGTGCCGACGCGCCTGCAGTCGATGGCAGAGCTGTCCTACGAATTCATCGCCGGGATGATCCGTGACAGCGTGGGTTCCGAGGGGCGCAAATACTTCCCCTTCGTGTTCTCGATCTTCATGTTCATCCTGCTCGGCAATCTGCTGGGCATGATCCCCTACAGCTTCACCTTCACCAGCCACATCATCGTCACCTTCGCGCTGGCCTTCGCCGTGTTCGTGATCGTGACCCTGATCGGCCTGGTGCGTCACAAGCTGCATTTCTTCAGCTTCTTCTTTCCGGAAGGCGCGCCGATCTACATGGCGCCGATCCTGATCCCGATTGAGGTGCTGTCCTATCTGGCGCGCCCTGTCAGCCTGTCGATCCGCCTGTTCGCCAACATGATGGCCGGCCACACCATGATGAAGGTGTTCGCCATGTTCACCATCGCGCTTGGTGTGTTCGGCGTGGCTCCGCTGGCGATCAACGTGGCGCTGACCGCCTTCGAAATTCTGGTCGCCGTGCTTCAGGCCTACGTCTTCACGATCCTGACGTGCCTGTATCTGCGCGATGCGATCCACCTGCATTAGCCGCTAGACGAGCGTTGCTAATAGTCATCTTCTTCCACCTAACCTAGAGGACCGTAACGATGGAAGTCGAAGCCGCTAAGATGATCGGTGCTGGCCTGGCCGTGATCGCCCTGATGGGCGTCGGCGTCGGTATCGGCAATATCTTCTCGACCCTGATCGCGTCGATCGCCCGTAACCCCGCTGCCCGCTCGGAAGTGTTCCCGATCGGCATTCTGGGCTTCGCGCTGACGGAAGCGATTGCGCTGTTCGCGCTGCTCATCGCCTTCCTTATCCTGTTCGCCTGATACCGAGGTCCGGTTTCCGGCCGGGGCGGATTCTTCCGTTCCGGCCGGTTCCACGGTCCTGACGGCCTGTGCCGTCCGGGACCGCACCAGAGGAACCAGGCAGGATTGCCCAAGGCAGGATTGCGATGACAAGCCTCCGATCCCTTATGGCTGTTGCCGCCGGTAGTGCCGGTCTGGCCGTAACCAGCGCTCCGGCTCTGGCTGCGGAAGGCGGTGGCGCCGGTTTGCCGCAGCTCGATCCCAGCAATTTCGCGACTCAGATTTTCTGGCTCGCGGTCACCTTCATTGCGCTCTATCTGCTGATGTCGCGTGTGGCGCTGCCGCGCGTGCGCGACGTGCTGGAAGAGCGTGAGCGCCGTATCACCGACGATCTGGAAAAGGCCCAGCGCCTGAAGGATGAGTCGGAAGCGGTGCTGGCCGAGTACGAGAAGGCCCTGGCCGACGCCCGCGCCAGCGCACAGGCCCTGTTCGCCCAGGCGGCGGAGCAGGCCAATGCGGAAGCCGCCAAGCGTCAGCAGGACGTGGCGCAGAAACTGGCCAAGCAGCTTGAGAAGGCGGAAAGTCGGGTGCAGGCGGCGAAGACCGAGGCGCTGGACAATATCCGCCAGGTTGCCACGGAAGTGGCCCAGGATGCGGCGGCCCGTTTGATCGGCGGCGATGTTGCCGAAGACGATGCCGCCAAGGCCGTCTCGGTGGCCATGAAAGACGCGGGTTAAGGGGATGGCCATGCTGCAGGACACCAATTTCTGGGTTGCCGTCTCCTTCGTGATCTTCGTCGCGCTGGCCTACAAGCCGGCGATGCGGCAGATCGGCGGCGCGCTCGACGGGCGGGCGGATCGTATCCGCCAGCAGATCGAGGATGCGCAGAAGCTGCGCGAGGACGCCCAGGCGCTGCTCGCCTCCTACAAGCGCAAACAGCGTGACGCGCTGCAGGAAGCCGAGGAGATCGTCGCCCACGCCCGTGAGGAATCGAAGCGCCAGCAGCAGCAGGCCGAGGCCGACCTCGAGGCGCTGCTGAAGCGTCGCGAGGCGCAGGCGCTGGAAAAGATCGCCCAGGCCGAAGCCAAGGCGCTGCAGGAAGTCCGCGAGAAGGCGGTGGATGTCGCCATCGCGGCGACCCGGCTGCTGCTTGACGAGAAGCTGGACGCCAAGGCCTCCAACACCCTGATCGACAACGCCATTGGCGAGCTGCCGAACAAGCTGCACTGATCGGCGGATTGCAGAAAGACTTAGGAACCCCCGGCCCGCGCCGGGGGTTTTCTTATGGCCGTGGCCGCAGCGCCATGAGGCGCTATACTGCATTGCCGTGGGAGGATGGATATGAAACGCATTCTGGTCGGACTGACCGCCCTGTTGATCGGCGTGGCCGCGCTGAGCGGGCCGGTGCGGGCGCAGACTGTCGCCGATGCCGTTTTCAGCGAGATCGAGCGCCGGCTGGTGCTGGAGTATTTCGGGCATCCGCAAGGGGGGATGCCGGGTGGGGCGCAGGGCGGGAAAGGCGTACCTCCGGGCCTTGCGAAGAAGGGCGGCCTGCCGCCCGGGCTGGCGAAGCAGGGCAAGATTCCGCCCGGCATCGCGAAGAAGGCACTGCCGGCGGATCTGCTGCGCCGCTTGCCAGCCGCGCGTCCGGGGACAGAGCGTGTGATCGTGGACAATGATGTGGTGCTGATCGCCGCTGCGACCGGGGTTATTCTGGATGTGCTGACCGGCGCTGCGAAGCGACGCTGAGGTGAAGGCGCAGGAGAGGCATGACCATCGATCCCTACAAGCGGCGCCAGCAGCGCCTTGATGCGAAGCGCGGCGTCCAGCCGACGGATGAGGAGACGGAGGCCGGCCTGCCCGGCCTGCCACGCTTCAGCAGCGGCGGCAAATTCCTGGTGGCCGCCAGCATCTTCGCGGCGGTCCTGACCATCGGCGCGGTGTTCTGGGACCGCGAATCGGTGAAGCTGGCCGATGGCCCCGATCCCGCCAATGCCGCCCAGGTGCAGCTCGGCCGGTCGCTCTATTTCGCCCATTGCGCCTACTGCCACGGCGACGCGCTGGAAGGCAAGCCGGGCTGGGAGCAGACCTTCCCGCAGGGCAACCGGCCGGCGACGCCGCTGGATGCGGACGGCCCGGCGCCGGTGCGCAGCGACAAGGCGCTGTTCGACATCGTGAAATTTGGCGGCCAGCCGTTCTCGCCGCGCGGCTATCGCAACGACATGCCGGGCTATGAGCACCGGCTGACCGATGCCGAGATATGGGCCGTCATCGCCTATATGCAGAAGCAATGGCCGGAGCCGGTGCGCGAGGAACGAAAGGCGCTGAACCGCTAATTCCAGGCGATGCGCGGCAGCGGCGCGAGGCGCGCCGGCCCGATATAGAGATAGCCATCCTGCACCGTGACCGGGGCTTTCAGCACCGGCCTGCCCTCGGCGCCCGGCTTTTCCAGCAGGCCGAAGGCGACGCCGGCGATCCGGGCATCCTGCTGCCGGACCCAGCCCATCGTGACCAGCTTTTGCAGCAGCGGCCCATGGCCCGAGATTTCGGTGGTCAGCGCACCGATGGGCTGCAGCGCCTCGTCCAGCGCCAGCGTGCCCGATGCGCGGAGATCAAGCGGCGCCCAGTCGAGCGTCAGCCGTTCGATTTCCAGCGTGCCGCCATCGTCGCGCCAGGCGGCGAGGGTCTGGCGGTCCGGCGGCTGTGGCAACGCGCCCATGGCGCTGGCGCGGATCGACAGGCTGGCCGGCCCCTCGACCGGCAGCTTCTGGCGGCTGGCGACGACAAGGCCGCCGATATCGGCTTCGACGAACAGGCCGGGGTCGGTGTGCCGGCGCGGCGGTTCTTCCGGCAGGCGCATGGCGAGCCGCAACCTGTCCGCTGTCGCGCCGCCCATGCCTGCCCCCATGCCCGTTCCCGCGTCCGGTGCGAGGGCAAGGCGGAAGGCTGTTGCGTCGGCTTCCCGGATGCGGCCGCGTCCGTCCAGCCGCACCGTGCCCTCCAGCCGGTCGAAGGCGATCTGCTGGCCGGCGAGGCGGGCGGTTTGCGGTCCGTCGCCGGTGAAGCCGATGCGGGTGAGTTGCCAGGGCTGCGCTTCCAGCGTGAGGGAATCGGCCTGCCAGGACCAGGGCAGGGAGCCTTCCCGCTGGATCAGCCGGGGGGCGGCGAAGCGGGCGCGCAGGCGCAGGGGGAAGCCATCGATGACGATATCGGTCCAGCCGGCCTGCAGCCCGTGGTCGCGCTGTTCCTCGGCCCAGCGTTCGATGCCCTGTTCCAGCCGGTCGGCCATGATGTGCCAGTAGGCGGCATAGGCAGTGCCCAGAATGACGAGAAAGGCGGCGATCAGAAAAGAACGGCTGGGCATGGATCATCCGGGTCGGTGGCAGGGGGGGCAGATGGGGCAGGCATGCCGGACAGGCTATTCCGGCGCGGTGTTGCATTCCATATAGTGGCGCACATCATGCGCAACGATGATTTCCTGCAGTCGCCGCTGTTCCGCTCCGCCGACCCCGAGGGCCGGGCGCACCGCCTGTTCGATTACCGCGCGCCGTACGAAGGCGATGCCTGGGTGTTTGGCTATGGTTCGCTGATGTGGGATCCGGGCTTTCCCCATATCGAGGCGGTACCGGCGCGGCTGCAGGGCTATCACCGGCGGTTCTGCGTCTATTCCTACCGCTATCGCGGCACGCCGGAAAAGCCGGGGCTGGTGCTGGGGCTGGACCGCGGCGGGGCGTGCAATGGCATCGCCTACCGGGTAGCGGCGTCGGACCTTGCCGATATCTCGACCTATCTGTGGCACCGCGAGATGGGCAATGGCGTCTATCGCGCCGCCCCCCGCCGGCTTCGCCTGGACGGCGGGGAGATCGACGCGCTGTGCTTTGTCGCCAATCCGGCGAACCCGCAATATGCCGGCCATCTCGACCGGTTGCAGGTGACCGCTATCGTCTCCCACGCCGTCGGTGGGCGCGGGGCGTGCCGGGAGTATCTCCTCAACACGCTGGAGAGGCTACGGGCGATGGGGCTGCGCGACCGCTCGCTGCTGGCGGTGGCGCGGCTGGTCACGGCGCTGGATGAGGGCCGGATGGCGGTGCCGGCATTGCCGCCGGCGCCCGCCGATCCGGAGCATTTCTAACCGCTAGATGCTGAAATCACTGCCGAGATGGAACAGGCAGTCGCCGCGTTCGGTGCGGCCGGGGATGCGCTTGCACACCACCACGCCGGATTCCTCGAAACAGACTTCGGCCGGTTCCTTCCAGGGTGTTTCCGGGAAGTGGATGAGGGCGGCGGGCTGGCCCTTCACCACCTCGGCGCCGAGATCGACCAGCGGCTCCCATAACCCGTCCTCGCTGGCATAGACGAACCAGGCCTGGCTCGGCGCGCGGGTCAGGCGCACCGGCAGCGGTTCCGACAGGTCCGGGGTCGGGTTGCGCAGGCTGCCGATATGGGCCAGCACCCGGCGCACGCCGCGCTTGGCGATTTTCAGGATATCCGGCATCACCGTGCCGCTGCCGCCCATCTCGGTCAGGATCGAGATCACATTCTGGCGCGCGGCGGCGGCGGTCGAGGTGCGGTCCTCGGTGCCGGGCGGGAACATGAAGCCGATCGGCGCGCCGAACACCTTCATCAGGTCATAGACCTTCTGGCTTTCCTCCGGCGTGCGGCCCTGCCGGCCGACGACGGTCGGCAGATAGTTCAGCGAGGAGCCGCCGGAATGCAGATCGACCAGATAGTCGCAATCGGCCAGCAGCACCGATTCGATGTAATGCGCGATGATCGGCGTCGGCGTGCCATTGGCGTCGCCGGGGAAAGAGCGGTTGAGGTTGCCCTCGTCGATCGGCGAGGTGCGCAGCCCGGCATGCGCCGCCGGATAATTCGCCATCGGCAGGATGATGATGCGGCCCTTGATGTCCTCGGGCTGCAGGGTGCGGGCCAGTTCCGACAGCGTCACCTGGCCTTCGTACTCGTCGCCATGATTGCCCGACATCAGCAGCACGCGCGGACCGTCGCCATTCTTGATGCAGACCACCGGGATCGGCAGCCAGCCATAGGCGGAGCGGTGCACCGAATGGGGCAGCCGCAGGAAGCCGGTCTGCTTGCCGTCCTTGGAAAAATCGAGCGTGGTCGAGATACGGCTGGGCCGTGTGGCTGTACTGGTTGTCATGGCGGTTTCTTTCAGCCTCCAGGAAATCGGGAAATAATTTAAGACAGTAATACCAACAGCATGTCTGGTTAAGCGGCTTCAAGAGCCTAGGTACTGCGGTAGGTTAGGAGAGAGTCATAGACGTTCCGATGAAATCTGGTCGTTGAACAGCACAAAGTTTTGCCGGATTTGCATAGGTGACGTGTGTTGACATCACGCCGCCACCCCTGCTTTGATCCCCGGTCTCAACGGCAATCACTTAAAACAGCTGTATCTAATTCAGGCAATCATTTGCCGTTGTCTGCGTTTCAGGGTTCCAAGGAGGCTATTTCAGTATGCAACGACGACATCTATTTTCCACCGCGGCACTGGCTGCGGTGTTCTCGGCGGGCTTGCTCGCGGCACCGGCCGAGGCCAAGGAGCTGCGCTGGGCGTTCCAGACCGACACCACGTCCCTCGATCCAATGGGGCACAACGTCACTTTCACCTTCTCCGTGCTGGGCAATGTCTATGAAGGCCTGGTGCGCCGCGGCGCCGATCTGGAGATCGAGCCGGCGCTGGCCGAGAAGTGGGAAATCGTCGAGCCGAATCGCTGGCGTTTCCATCTGCGCAAGGGCGTGAAGTTCCATAATGGCAATGATTTCAATGCCGATGACGTGATCTTCAGCTATCAGCGCATCAACAACCCGGACTCCAACGTGCGCGACCGCGTCGCCGGCGTGACGGAAGTCGTTAAGGTTGACGATTACACGGTCGATTTCGTGACCGAGGTGCCGAATCCCATCCTGATCTCCCAGTGGGAGAGCTTCTTCATGATGGATAAGGAATGGGCCGAGGCCAATGGCGCCACCGTTCCGACCAACACCACCAAGGGCATCGAGAGCTATGCCGGCCAGCACGCCAATGGCACCGGCCCGTTCAAGATCTCCGAGCGCACCGTCGATGTGCGCACCGTGTTCGTGCCGAACACCGAGTGGTGGGACAAGGCCACGCATAACCTGACCAAGGTCACCATGACCCCGATCACCCAGTCGGCGACGCGCGTGGCCGCGCTGCTGTCGGGCGAGATCGACATGATGTATCCGGCCCCGCTGCAGGATATCGAGCGCATCAACAACAACCAGGGCACCAGCGTCGTCAGCGGTCCTGAGTTGCGCACGATCTTCCTGGGCATGGACCAGTTCCGCGACAAGGCGCTGGGTACCAACACCGAGAAGAACCCGTTCAAGGATGTGCGGGTGCGTAAGGCGGTCTATCAGGCGATCGACATCGAGCTGATCAAGAAGCGCATCATGCGCGGCCTGGCCGATCCGTCCTCGATCATGATCTCGCCGAAGCTGTTCGCCTTGGCGGATCAGGTGAAGCGCTGGCCGTACGATCCCGAGGCGTCCAAGAAGCTGCTGGCCGAGGCCGGCTATCCGGACGGTTTCGAGACCCGCATGGACTGCCCGAACGACCGCTATGTGAACGATGCACAGATCTGCCAGGCGATCACCGCCATGCTGGCGCGCGTCGGCATCAAGCTGAATATGCGGGCCTATCCGAAGGCGCAGTTCTTCGCTGACATCAACCGTGGCAAGCAGGATTTCGCGATCTACCTGCTGGGCTGGACCCCGTCCAGCTTCGACAGCCACAATGTCTATTACAACCTGATGTCCACCTGGAACGAGAAGACCGGCCAGGGCCGCGTCAACTATGGCGATTTCAGCGATCCGCGGATCGACGAGATCACCAAGCTGATCCTGACCGAGACCGACCAGGCCAAGCGTGACAAGCTGATCCTTGAGGGCTACCAGCTCGTCAAGGAGAAGGCCTATTACATCCCGCTGCACCAGCAGGCCGTCGTCTGGGCGGCGCGTGACAATATCGAGCTGAAGCAGCGCGCGGACAACCAGTTCCACTTCCGTCATGTGACGGTGAAGTAAGACTGGGTAATTGAAGCGGGAGTGTTCCACCATGGAGCACTCCCGTTCCCTTTTATTTGGGCACAGCGATGTGTCCGCTCGTTTCGAGATTGAAGACGCCAGATGCTAAAATTCATCGCCGGACGGCTCATGCAGTCCGTGTTCGTGATGCTCTTCGTCGGTGCGATCGCCTTCACGCTGTTCCAGTTCGTGGGCGATCCGATCAACCAGATGGTCGGCGAGGACGCAACCCAGGCCGAGCGCGAGGAGCTGCGCGAGCGGCTGGGCCTGAATGACCCGCTGATTGTCCAGTTCGGCCGTTTTGCCGGCAATATGGCGACCGGCGATTTCGGCTTTTCCTATCAGCACAAGCGCCCTGTGATCGACCTGATCGCGGAGCGGCTGCCGGCGACGCTGGAGCTGGCCGGCCTGTCCATCATACTGGCGCTGCTGGTCGGCATCCCGATGGGCGTCTATACCGGCCTGCACCGCTATGGTGTGCTATCCAAGATATTCATGACGCTGTCGCTGATCGGCGTCTCGCTGCCGACCTTCCTGATCGGCATCCTGTTCATCTACCTGTTCTCGGTCATCCTCGGCTGGCTGCCTTCCTTCGGGCGCGGCCAGGTGGTCGATATCGGCGGCTGGACCACCGGTTTCCTGACCTTGTCGGGCTGGAAGGCGGTCATCCTGCCGGCGACCACGCTGGCGCTGTTCCAGATGACGCTGGTGATGCGCCTGGTGCGCGCCGAGATGCTGGAGGTGATGCGCACCGACTATATCAAGTTCGCGCGCGCCCGCGGCATCGCCAACCGGGCGGTGCAGTTCCGCCACGCGCTGAAGAACACGCTGGTGCCGGTCATCACCATCATCGGCCTGCAGCTGGGCACGGTCATCGCCTTCGCCATCATCACCGAGACGGTGTTCCAGTGGCCGGGCATGGGGCGGCTGTTCCTGCAGGGCATCCAGTCCGTCGATATCCCGATCATGTCGGCCTATCTGGTGATGATCGCCTTCTTCTTCGTGGTCATTAACCTGATCGTCGATATCCTCTATTACGTGGTCGATCCGCGCCTGCGCATCGACAGTGCGAAGGGTGCCAACTGATGAGCGGCGCGATGACGAACAAGGGCGACAAGCCCGTGGCGCGATTCGGCGATGGCCTGAAGCGCGCGCTGGACAGCGACATCTTCCACAGTTTCCTGAAATCGCCGGTGACCATCGTCGCCAGCATCGTCACGCTGGTGATGATCCTGGCCTCGGTGTTCGCGCCGCTGGTGGCGCCGCACGATCCGTTCGACGTGGCGACGCTGAACCTGCTGGATTCCGAGCTGCCGCCATTCTGGGCTGCCGAGGGCGATGCGCGCTATCTGCTGGGCACCGACAATCTCGGCCGTGACGTGTTCTCCACCATCCTCTATGGCAGCCGCGTCTCGCTGCTGGTCGGCTTCACCAGCGTCGTGCTGTCGATGGTCATCGGCATCGCGCTGGGCCTGATCGCCGGCTACAAGGGCGGGTTGATCGATGCCTTCATCATGCGTGTGGCGGAAATCCAGCTCTCCTTCCCGACCATTCTGGTGGCGCTGCTGATCAACGGCATCATGCGCGGCGTGCTGCCGCCGTCACAGCATGCCGAGCTGACGATCCTGGTGCTGGTGCTGTCCATCGGCCTGTCGAACTGGGTGCAGTTCGCGCGTACCGTGCGCGCCTCGACGCTGGTCGAGCGCAACAAGGAATATGTGCTGGCGGCCCGGCTGATCGGCGTGAAGCCGTTCTTCGTCATGCTGCGCCATGTGCTGCCGAACGTGATGGGGCCGATCCTGGTCATCGCCACGCTGGGCCTTGCCGGCGCGGTGCTGACCGAGGCGACGCTGTCCTTCCTGGGTGTCGGCGTGCCGCCGACCGAACCGTCGCTGGGCACGCTGATCAATGTCGGCAGCGACTATCTGTTCTCCGGCGCCTGGTGGATCACGATCTTCCCCGGTGCTGCCCTCGCGATCCTAGTGCTGGCCGTGAATCTGGTCGGCGACTGGCTGCGCGACGCCCTTAACCCGAAGCTGAGGTAAGACGATGGCGCTTCTCAACATCAAGGGCATGCGCATCGAGTTTCCCTCGCGGCGCGGCACCGTCGAGGCGGTGAAGGGTATCGACCTCACGGTCAATGGCGGCGAGATCGTCGGCGTGGTCGGCGAATCCGGTGCCGGCAAATCGACCATCGGCAATGCCGTCATCGGCCTGCTGGAGGCACCGGGACGCATGACCGGCGGCGAGGTTGAACTGCATGGCGAGCGGATCGACCAGCTGCCTTTCCAGGCGATGCAGAAGATCCGGGGCCGCAAGATCGGCATGATCTTCCAGGACCCGCTGACCAGCCTGAACCCGCTGTTCACCGTGGGCCAGCAGCTGGTCGAGACGGTCCGCACCCATCTCGATATGAGCGAGGATCAGGCGCGCAAGCGTGCCGTCGCGATGCTGGAGGAAGTCGGCATCGACGATGCGGAGAACCGCGTCGATCAGTATCCGCACCAGTTTTCCGGCGGCATGCGGCAGCGCGTCGTCATCGCGCTGGCTCTGTGCGCCGAGCCGGAAATGGTGATCGCCGATGAGCCGACCACCGCGCTCGACGTGTCGATCCAGGCGCAGATCCTCGACCTGATCCGCAAGCTCTGCAAGGAGCGCAATGTCGGCGTCATCATCATCACCCACGATATGGGCGTGATCGCCGAGATCACCGACCGTGTCGCCGTGATGTATCGCGGCAAGATCGTGGAACTTGGCGAGACCGAGCAGGTGCTGGGCCGGCCGGAGCATCCCTACACCAAGAGCCTGATGGCCGCGGTGCCGCGCTCCGACGTGAAGCTGGACCGCTTCCCCCGCGTCTCCTACTCCGACGGCGAGGTGAAGAAGCACCAGCATATCGACATCCAGTCGCACTGGCTGGGCAAGGCGCAGGCCAAGATCTCGGAGAATACCGGGTCGCTGGTGCGCTGCGAGAATATCACCATGCGGTTTACCAGCCGCTATTCGGTGATCCCGTCCTGGCGGAAATATCTCACCGCCGTCAATGACGTGTCCTTCGACATCAAGCGCGGCGAAATCTTCGGCGTGGTCGGCGAGAGCGGCAGCGGCAAATCCACCGTGGCCCGGATGATTGCCGGTCTCTATACGCCCAGCGCCGGCAAGATCTATTTCGACGACACGGCGGTCAGCACGCTGAAGACCGACAAGGAGCTGGACCCGTTCCGCCGGCAGATCCAGATGATCTTCCAGGATCCCTATTCCTCGCTCAATCCGCGCATGCGGGTGTTCGACGTGATCGCCGAGCCGATCCGCCATCACAAGCTGGCCGAGAGCAAGGAGCAGGTGACGCAGATCGTCGAGGATCTGCTGGAGCATGTGGAGCTGGGCCGCGCCGCGGCCTGGAAATACCCGCATGAATTCTCCGGCGGACAGCGCCAGCGCATCTCCATCGCCCGCGCGCTTGCGACCCGGCCGCGCTTCCTGATCTGCGACGAGCCGACCTCGGCGCTCGACGTGTCGATCCAGGCGCAGATCCTGAACCTGCTGAAGGATTTGCAGCAGGAGCTGGGGCTGACCATGCTATTCATCAGCCATGACCTGCCGGTGATCCGCCAGATGTGCGACCGCGTGGCGGTCATGCAGAACGGCAAGATCATGGAGATCGCGGAGACCGAGACTTTGTTCACGGCACCGCAGCACCCCTACACCAAGCGGCTGCTGGAACTGATGCCGACGCTCAATTTCGACGTCGCGGTCTGACGCCCTTCGAAACGCGCAAAGAAAAACGCCCGGTGCAAAGCACCGGGCGTTTCCTTTCGTGCGCCAGTTCCGGTTTTAGCGGAACAGGACGACCACGCGGCGGTTACGCTGTTCGCGCACACCATCGGCGGTCGGCACGGCAAGGTCACCCTCGCCCTGGCCGCTGGCGGTGATCCGGCTGACCGGGATACCATCGGCGATCAGCGCATCGCGAACCGCATTGGCGCGGCGCAGCGAGAGGTTCATGTTGTAGTCCGACGCACCGGCGGCATCAGCATGACCGACCACACCGATCGGCGCCTTCTCGGAACGCGCGGTGTCGGCGGCGGTACGCACGATGCGCAGCCCCTCAGCCGACAGGGTCGCGCTGTCGAAGGCGAAATAGACCGTGTACGGGCCGGCGGGAGCCGGGGTGCCGGTCGGCGCCGGAGCAGCGGCCTTGGGCGGGTTCATGCCCTCGTCGACCCTCTGCATCGCATCCATGAAGCCCTTGCGGCAGGCGGCGATATGGTCGAACTGCCAGTTCTCCTCCTGCTGCTCGGCCCAGCAGTCGAACATGGCCTGGGCCCGTGCGGCATCGGCCGGCAGCTTGGTGCGGGCGCTGCTGTCCAGCGCGGTGACCAGACGCTGGCGAGCGGTCGTCAGCTCACCAACCTTGTCGGCGGGAACGTTCCAGTCGCCGACCTGCTCGGGCAGCACGAGCTGGTTGTTGGAGGCGGCAAGACCTTTCCGCGCCCAGGTCCCGGCATCGGGCCAGTCATACATCTTGTCGGCCTCGTACACCGCCAGCTCACGATATTCGTTGGTCAGCGCGACGTTGAAGGGCGATGCGCCGGCCGGCTGCGTGGTGCGGACCTGGTCGATGTCTGTGGTGCCGCATGCGGCGACCAGCAGAACAGCGGCTCCTGCGAACAGAAGTTTAACGGACGGATAGAAAGCCATTGGGGATTCCTTTCTTCTATAACTTCACGCGCGAAAGCACAGGATTGTCATCCGGTCCGCGCGCTAATGTCTTTGTGCCATGACGCCGATTTCGCCAAAGCTCGAGCGCACCTTATCACGATACCTCTTGCAACACTATGAACCTGCGGGACGGGCGGAAAGTTCCCAACTGATTCAGGGTAACCTGATATATTCTGATGTATCAGGCCAGCGTGACGATTTTACCGCGGTTTGCCGCCGATTCCGCATCCGCCGGATCATGCGTGACCAGCAGGACCGGCAGGCCGCGGCGCCGTGCATGATCGAACACGAAGGCGCGGAACCGCGCGCGCAAGGCCGCGTCCAGCTTGCTGAACGGTTCGTCCAGCAGCAAAAGGCGGGGATCGGACAGCAACGTGCGCATCAGCGCCGCCCGCGCGCGCTGCCCGCCCGACAGGGTGGCCGGGTCGCGGTCGGCGAAGCCGGCGAGGTCGGCCTCCGCCAGCGCCTCCGCGATGCGCGCGATGCGTTCGCTGCGGCCGCGCACCGTGGGCGGCAGGCCGAAGGCGAGATTGTCGCCGACCGAGAGATGCGGGAACAGCAGATCGTCCTGGAACAGGATGCCGATGCGCCGCCTCTCCGCCGGCAGCGGTGCCAGATCCTCGCCATCGACCAGCACCCGGCCCTCGGCGGTGAAGGCGGGCGGCAGCATGCCGCACAGGAAGGCCAGCAGGCTGGACTTGCCGGACCCGCTCGGCCCCATGATCGTCGCCACCTCGCCGGGGCCGACATCGAGGGTCAGCGGCCCGAGCAGCCTCTCGCCGTTCAGATGCAGCGCCACGCCCTGCAATTCCAGCCTGTAACCCGTCATATGCTACCCCTGAGGCCCGCCCGGTGCCGATAGAGCCACGCCGGCAGCAGCAGCGCCAGCGCGAACCCGAGGAAGGGCAGGGCACCCTGCGCGAAGGCGAAGACGGCAACGACGCGCCGGTCGGCGCCGGCGGACAGGCTGACCGCCTCGGTCGTCAGGGTGGTATAGCGCCCGGCGCCGGCGAACAGGGTCGGCAGATACTGGCTGACCGAAACGGCGAAGCCGATGGAGGCTGCGATCAGGATGGGGCGCAGCAGGATCGGCAGCTTCACCCGCCAGAAAACCCGTGCCGGCCCGGCGCCAAGGCAACGCGCGCTGCGTTCATAGCGCGCATCGAGCGCGCGGTAGGGGGCGGCCAGCGCCAGATAGACATAGGGCAGCACGAACAGCAGATGGCTCCACACCAGCGCCACAGCGCTGCCGTCCAGCCGGCCGATCACCAGCAGCACCTGCACGCCGAACAGGAACCCCACCTGCGGCACCAGCAGCGGCAGGTAGAGCAGCCACAGCCCGCGCTGGCTGAGCGCCCGGCCGCGCCGCTGCTCATGCTCCAGGCAGGCCAGCACCAGGGCCAGCGCGATCAGCACCGCCGCCAGGCCGGCCCACAGCGTGGTCCAGAACGGCAGGGCCAGCGCCTCGCCCTGCCGCATCCAGGTCGAGAGGGTGAGGGTCTGCGGCAGCGCGTCGGGATAGCGCCATCGTCCGGCCAGTGACCACAGCCCCAGCCCGATCAGCGCCAGCACCGACAGGCAAAGCGCCAGGCAGCCGCCAAGCCCGGCGGCGCTGCGGATGCCAGCCCCGCCCTGCCCGCGCGATCCGGCGGCGATCCAGCGCCGGCCCAGCCAACCGGCCAGCGCCTCGATGCCCCGCGTCAGCACAATGACGAACGCCACCAGCACGCACAGCAGCACCGCCCCGGCAGCGGCAGGAAAGCGCATCGCAAGGTCGGGGTCGTTGAACCAGCGCAGCAGCTGCACCGCCAGCGGCGGCGGCGTGCCCGGCGCCAGCACGATGGCCATATCGACATTGGACAGCGCATAGGCCAGCACGGCATAGAGCGGCAGCCGGATCTGCTTTTGCACCAGCGGCAGTACCGTCTTCAGCCAGCCCACCGCCGGCCCGTAGCCCAGCGAGCGCGACACCGCCATCAGCCGGTGAGATGGCACCTGGTTCAGCGCGGCCAGCATCATCAGCAGCAGGAAGGGCGTTTCCTTCAGCACCAGGGCGGCGGTGAGCGCCAGCGCATGGGGATCGGCCACGGTGGCCAGTGCCGGCGGGCGGTCCCAGCCGGTCAGCCAGGGCGAGAGCATCCGCGCGATCCAGCCGCTGGGCGCGATCAGGAAGGCGAAGCCGATGGCCAGCGCGGCATGTGGCACCGCCAGCAGTGGCGCCAGCATGAGGCGCAGCCGGGTGAACCAGGGGCGGTCATGGAAGGCGGCGCACAGACCGACCGCCAGCGCGTAGGAGATCGCGGCGGACAGCAACCCGCTGGTCAGGGTGAGGGTCAGCGCGGTGCCGAGGCCCGGTGCCGCCAGCAGCATCCGCCAGGGGTCGAGCGGCGACAGGGTCAGGCCCAGCACCGGCAGATAGCCAAAGGCAGGCAGCAGCGTGCCGGCCAGCCCGGCGGCGATGGGGCCGAGGAACAGCAGCAGGGTCAGCGGCGGGACAAGGCGCAGCATCCGGACGGCCGGTCTCAGGAGGGCTCTAACGGCTGTAGCGCGTCAGCCATTCCTCCTCGATCCGCGTCATCCAGCTGGGATGCGGTTCGGGCAGGGCGGTGCCCAGCGCTTGCGGCGACAGGGTGGCGACGCCCAGCTCGATCGCCTCGAAGCGCGCCTTGTCAGCGGCGGGCAGGGCGGCCAGGTCCAGCACCGTGCCGTCGCCCCAATAGGCCGGGTCCTGCTTGCGGGCCTGCGCCTCCGGCGACAGCAGGAAATTGGCGACCGCCATAGCGCCTTCCTTCGCATTGGCATTGAACGGGATGGCGACGAAATGCGTGTTGCCGATGGTGCCGCCCTCCAGCACGAAGGTGCGCACGCTCTGCGGCAGCTTGCCCTCGGCGATCAGCGAGGAGGCCTCGCCCGGATAGAAGGACAGCGCCATGTCCACCGCGCCATCGTCCAGCATCTGGCGCAGGACCGGACTGCCCTTCGGGAAGGCCGCACCCTCGCGCCAGAGATGCGGATGCAGCGCCTCCAGCCAGGCCCAGAGCGGTGCGGTCGCGGCGGCGAAGCCGGCTTCATCCACGGGCTTCTGCAGCATCGCGCGATCCGGCGTCAGCTCGACCAGCGCCTGCTTCAGGAAGGTGGAGCCGATGAAGTCCGGCGGGGCGGGGTAGCTGAAGCGGCCGGGATTGGCTTTCGCCCAGTCCAGCAGGGCGGGGATGCTCTTCGGCGGGTTCTTCACCCGCGCGCTGTCCATCATGAAGACGAACTGTGCCATGCCCCAGGGCGATTCCAGCCCCTCGGTCGGGATGGTGAAATCGACCAGCGTGGTCGGCTTGCCTTTCGTATCCACCAGCTTGAAATTGGGCAGCCTGTCGGTGAACGGGCCATACAGCATCTGGCCGCGCTTCATGGCGGCGAAATTCTCGCCATTGATCCAGATCAGATCGACCGAGCCGCCCTCGCTGCGCCCGGCGGTCTTTTCCGCCAGCACGCGGGAGACTGCCTCCGCCGTGTCGGCCAGCTTCACATGGCGCAGCGTCACGCCATGCTCGGCCTGCACGCGCGTGCCGACCCACTGGATATAGGCGTTGATGCGCTCGTCGCCGGCCCAGGCATTCCAATAGACGGTCTGGCCGCGCGCCTTGGCGAGCGTGTCGGTCCAGGTGTCGGCCTTCGCATCGAGGGCCTGCGCAGTGCCGATGCCGGCGGCCAGTACCAGCGCGGCCAGCATGATTTTCACGATACGCATCTTTCCGGTTCTCCCCCTTGCCAACAAGCTTCTCGATTACTAAGCCAGTCGGGACGGTCTGTCAGGCGCCTCGCGCCGCGTTCACGCAGCTTTGATGCCTGAAGAAGAGAGGAGGACGCCATGATCCGCCTGTTCGTCGCCATCCCCCTGCCGCCCGATCTGCGCCAGCGTCTGGCCCTGATGGGCGGCGGCATTCCGGGTGCGAAATGGGTGGCGCCGGAGAATCTGCATCTCACCCTGCGCTTCATCGGCGAGGTCGATGAGGGCCAGATGGCGGATATCGATACGGCGCTGCTGGGCGTGGTGGCGCCGCGCTTCGATCTGACGCTGGCCGGCATCGGCCATTGGGAGACCAAGGGCAAGGCCACCGCGCTGTGGGCGGGGGTCGAGAAATCGCCGGAACTGCTGCACCTGCACGACCGGGTGGAGGCGGCGCTGGTGCGTGCCGGCCTGCCGCCGGAACCGCGCAAATTCGCCCCGCATGTGACGCTGGCGCGGCTGAAGAAACCGCCGGCCGACCGCGTCGGCGATTTCCTGCGCGGGCATGGGCTGTTCCGTGCGCCGCCCGTCGCGGTGGAAGAATTCGCGCTCTATTCCAGCACCCTCACCGCCGCCGGCCCGCTCTACCGGGAAGAAGCGTTCTATCCGCTGTCACCTAATGCACTGACAGGGCAGTAGGGCGCGGCTATTCTGACTGAAACAGACTGGGGCAGAATGGGCCGGAGCGGGGCGGTTGCATGGCTGAATCCATCGTTATCCTGACCGGGGCCGGCATCTCCAAGGAATCCGGCCTCGACACTTTCCGCGACGCGGACGGCATCTGGTCGCGCGTGCGCATCGAGGATGTCGCCACGCCGCAGGCCTTCCACGACAATCCGGTGCGGGTCCATGATTTCTACAATGCCCGCCGCAAGCAGCTGCTGGACTCCGACATCCAGCCCAACCCGGCGCATCTGGCGCTGGCGCGGCTGCAGCGCGACTGGCCGGGCGAGGTGCTGCTGGTCACCCAGAATATCGACGATCTGCACGAGCGCGGCGGCAGCCAAGATGTGCTGCACATGCATGGCGAGCTGCTGAAGGCGCGCTGCACCCATTGCCATATCGTGGCGGCGTGGCGCCAGCCGATCAGCGTCGGTACCGCCTGTCCGTCCTGCGGCCATGCGGCGGGCCTGCGCCCGCATGTCGTGTGGTTCGGCGAGATGCCGCTGGAGATGGAGCGCATCTACAGTGCGCTGGATGCCTGCGGGCTGTTCGTCTCCATCGGCACCTCGGGCAATGTCTATCCGGCGGCGGGCTTCGTCGCGGAGGTGAGCCGGAACGGCCATGCCCATACGGTGGAGCTGAATCTGGAGCCGTCATCCGGCACCAGCCTGTTCGACGAGGCGATCCACGGCCCGGCCAGCGAGATCGTCCCCGCCTTCGTGGAGCGGGTGCTGAAAGACGGATGGTAGGCGAACCCCTTCCGGCGCTGCTGCGGGAGATATCCGCCTGCCGGCTGTGTGAAGCGCATCTGCCGCTGGGGCCGCGCCCGGTGATCCGCGCGGCGGCGAGTGCCCGCATCCTGGTGATCGGCCAGGCGCCGGGCACGAAGGTGCACAGGACCGGCATCCCGTTCAACGACCCCAGCGGCGACCGGCTGCGCGACTGGATGGGGATCAACCGCGACATCTTCTATGACGAGGCGCGCATCGCCATCATGCCGATGGGGCTGTGCTATCCGGGCCGCAATGCGCGCGGCGGCGATGCACCGCCCCGGCCGGAATGCGCGCCGCTGTGGCATCACCGGGTGCTGGCCCTGCTGCCGGAGATCGAGCTGACGCTGCTGATCGGCGCCTATGCGCAGGCCCGCTATCTGGGCGAGAAGCGGGAGAAAACCCTGGCCGGCACGGTGGCGCGCTGGCGCGAGTTCGGCCCCGCCTTCATCCCGACGCCGCACCCCAGCCCGCGCAACCGCAACTGGCTGAAGACCCACCCCTGGTTCGAGGCTGAGGTGGTGCCGGAGATCAGACGCCGGGTGCGGGCGTTATTTTCATAAGACTTTACTTACTTTAGTAATCTGGATGATTGTCGACGCACTGTATCTAACGAGAAATGCGATGCGGAATCTCCAGAATATTGTCGCTGAAATTGTCTCGGAGCTGGTGCGGATTCACGACCTACCGCGTCCGTATATGGACGAGGGGGATGAATTCCCAGTGGTCCGGGAACTTCCTGTTGGAAATGGGCGAGTCATAGCGATTTCGCGAAAGATCGAGCAACTCATCGCGGATGTTTCTCGCACAATGCATGATCGCCCTTCGCTTAAACAAAATTTTACTGCAAAGGACTACAGAGATCTGGTTCGGCGTTCCTTTGGGCCGTCTCTTGCTAAAATTGACCCCGCTGCGAATCCCGTTCAGCTAGCTAATTCGGTTTTGGCAGATGTTGAAGAAGAAGTTTCTAGGGCGGTTGACTGGATATTGAATAACGGTGCACAGGAATATGCCTTTGGGTGCACGCTTTTTACCTACAAGGATATTGCTGCTTTCAGCATTGGCCCCGTAGGTTTTGAACCGCGCGAGACATGGCTGAACCGCAAGTCATCCGATGGCCGATCAGCCCGTATTGTCACTGACGGTCGAATTGAACGCTTTGACCGTCAGATCGCCAATGGAGCGATCTCAGAGGTTTCGAGGCGGCGAATTCTGCGTGTATGGCAGGGGCAGAAAATTCGGCCCAGGAAACAACATTCGGAGAGTTACTACGAAAAGGATATCATCAGGGCAATTGGCGATTGTCCCTATGTATGCACCGTCAAAATTCCTGGTCTTGGGAGTAAGTCAGGGCAGGATAAGGCATTGCTGGCGGCTCGCATCTCATTAACGACTATATCGCTACTTTGGGAGAAATCTTCAGATGCATTGAATGGAATTAATTTAATATTCGATAAAGAGATGCGTATTGGGCACAATATATATTTCACTTCAGATGGTTTGATATTCGGTGGCGGCGAGAAAACTAATTTGCCTCATGCGCCTTATGTGGAACGAAAAACGCTAGAAACATGCCTTCGTGACGCGGGGCTAATTTTCCAAGCTGCGGGGAATGTTTTGGACTGGTTTGTGAATCCAATGTCCGCGCATGGAAGACCGATTTTATCAAACGTTCTTATGCAGGCAATGTTGTGGTTCCATGAAGGATGCCGTGAAATTGTAGATATTAAAGCCGTCGTCAGTTTTGCTGCGTGTATGGATGTTCTAGCTGGTGGGGGTGGGCGCAACTCTATTTGCAAATTAATTAAATGTCGCCTCGGAGTTGATTCCGATGCGGAGATTCATCGTGACGGATTCACAGCGAAAGAAGTAATAGACCAAATATATGATAAAGGGCGCACTCGTTTCGTGCACGGGCCTATGAAAAACGGCGCGAATGTTTGGGACGGGAAGCTTGGGCATGACTGGTCAGAAACGCGGAGTTTAGCTGAGCACCTAGCGCGTTTATGTCTTGTGAACTCTCTCGGGTGGGCCGCAGAGAATCCAAATACAGACGATCCGGGCTTGCTTTTAAAATAGGTGCCCCCCTACTCCCTGACCACCAGCACCGAGCAGGCGGCGTGGCGCACCACGCGCGCCGCGTTGGGGCCGAGCAGGTAGTCCTTCAGCTCCGGCCGGTGCGCGGCCAGCACGATCAGGTCGATCTTCAGCTTCTTCGCAAGCTCCAGGATGCGTTCATACACCGTACCCTCGGCGACAATGCACTGGGTCGGGATGTCCTTTGGAATCTCCGTATCGATGAAGGCGCGCAGTTTGCTGTGGCAGGCCTCCACCGCCTTCTTCTCGAAGCCCTTGGGGAAGAACTGGCCGACCATGGTCATGCCGAAATCTGGCACCACGGTCATCACATGCAGCCGCGTGCCGAAGGCGCGGGCATGTTCGATGGCCACCGGCAGCGCCGATTTCCAGGAACTGTCCTGGTTCAGGTCGATCGGCAGCAATATGTCCTTGTACATGGCGTGCCTCCCTTACGCGGTTGCGGCGGCGGGGGTATCTTCCCGGCGGCGGCGCTGGAGGGCCACGATGCCGCCCAGCAGGATCAGCGCCGGAATGAACATCCATTGCTTGTCCGGCGTCTCGACCGGCAGTTCGACCACCTTGATCTCCCAGTCGAAGTCGATGCCGGCCTTCTCGGCGGGTGAGCCGAACACGACGTTATCGACCAGCATCCTGCCGTCATCCTCAATGACCTCGATGCCGGCAAATTGCAGCCTCGTCACGCCGTCGGCCTGTGGGCCCAGCGGCAGGCGGACGGTCTTGCTGACCTCCTTGCCGTCCAGCGTCAGCCCCTCGACGACGACACGCAGCATCGCGTCCGCCGGCTTGTCGTCCACCACCTCGACGATCTGCTTGGGATCGATGCGCTCCAGCGGCGGATAGATCATGTCCATCCAGAAGCCGGGCCTGAGCAGGGTGAAGGCAACCAGCGCCAGCGCCACCGATTCCCACAATCGGCTGCGCACCAGGAAGTAGCCCTGGGTCGAGGCGGCGAAGACCAGCATGGCTATCACCGCCGCCGATACGGTGAGGATCAGATGCAGCGGTCCGCCGATATTGATCAGCAGCAGCTCGGTATTGAAGATGAAGATGAAGGGCAGGATCGCCGTGCGCATGGAATAGTAGAACGACACCAGGCCGGTCTTGATCGGGTCGGCGCCGGAGATCGCCGCGGCGGCGAAGGAGGCGAGACCGACCGGCGGCGTCACATCCGCCATGATGCCGAAATAGAACACGAACAGATGCACCGCGATCAGCGGCACCAGCAGCCCGCTCTGCGCGCCCAGCTCGACGATCACCGGCGCCATCAGGGTGGAGACCACGATGTAGTTCGCCGTGGTCGGCAGCCCCATGCCCAGGATCAGGCTGATGACGGCGGTGAAGATCAGCATCAGCATCAGATTGCCGGCGGAGATGAACTCCACGAACTCGGTCATGATCAGGCCGATGCCGGTCAGCGACACGGTGCCGACGATGATGCCGGCCGCTGCCGTGGCGATGCCGATGCCGATCATGTTGCGCGCACCGGTGGCCAGGCCGTCGATCAGTTCCAGCCCGCCCTGGCGCACCGCTGCCACGATATCGGTCTTGCGGAACAGCGCGATCATCGGGCGCTGGGTCAGCAGGATGAAGATCATGAAGGCGGTCGCCCAGAAGGCCGACAGGCCGGGCGACAGCCGCTCGATCATCAGACACCAGATCAGCACCACGACCGGCAGCAGGAAATGCAGGCCCGACTTCACGGTGGGCGCGGTTTCCGGCAGCTTCAGCAGCGGCGAATCCGGGTCGTCCATCACCAGTTCCGGCACGGTGGTGGAATACCAGACCAGCCCGATATAGGTCGCCAGAACCAGCACGGCGACGATGGCGCTGGCGGCGTCGCCGAAGGCGGTCTTGATCCAGCCGATGCCGAAATAGACCACGCCCGACAGGATGATGATGCTGGCGACGGTGACGGCAAAGCTAAGGAGCGCCATCGGCAGCGTCTTCGGGTTCGGCTTGTCCATTCCCTTCAGCCCCAGCTTCAGCGCCTCCAGATGGACGATGTAGAGCAGGGCGATGTAGGAGATGATCGCCGGCAGGAAGGCGTGCTTGATGACATCGACATAGGAAATGCCGACATATTCCACCATCAGGAAGGCGGCGGCGCCCATCACCGGCGGCATGATCTGACCATTGACCGAGGCGGAGACCTCGACGGCGCCGGCCTTCTCCGCCGGGTAGCCGACGCGCTTCATCAGCGGGATGGTGAAGGTGCCGGTGGTCACCGTGTTGGCGATGGAGGAGCCGGAGATCAGCCCGGTCATGCCCGACGCCACCACGGCCGCCTTGGCCGGGCCGCCGCGCAGATGGCCGAGCAGCGCGAAGGCGACCTTGATGAAGTAATTGCCGGCCCCCGCCTTGTCGAGCAGCGAGCCGAACAGCACGAACAGGAAGACGAAGCTGGTGGACACGCCGAGCGCGATGCCGAACACGCCTTCCGTCGTGATCCACTGCTGGTCCATGGTGCGCTGGAGCGACGCCCCCTTATGCGCGATCACCGACGGCATGTAGGGGCCGGCGAAGGTATAGATCAGGAAGACGATGGCGACGATCATCAGCGGCGGCCCGAGGGCGCGGCGCGTCGCCTCCAGCAGCATCAGCATGCCGATGACCGCGACCGTCAGGTCAAGCTGCGTCGGCATGCCCGGCCGCGTGGAAAGCTCGCGGTAGAACAGGAAGATGTAGGCGGAGCAGAGGGCGGCCAGAATGGCGAAGATCCAGTCCTGGACCGGGATATAGCTGCGCGGCGAGCTTTTCAGCGCCGGATAGGCCAGGAATCCCAGGAACAGCGCGAAGGCGAGGTGGATCGAGCGCGCCTCGGTGTCGTTCAGGATCGCGAAGTTCAGCATGAAGGGTAGCGGCGAGGCATACCAGAGCTGGAACAGCGACCAGGTAACGGCGGTCACCAGCAGCAGCAAGCCGACCGGGCCGGTTGGCGAGCGGCCCCCGGTATCAGCCTGGGCGACCAGATCCTGCAGGTCGGCCTCGGAAAGACCCTTGCGGCTTTCGCTTGTATTGGACATGGAGCCCCCCGGTCCTGAATTCAGATGACGGGTAACTGTAAGAGAGCTGACGGCGAAATGAAACTATTGCGGGAAATGGCCCATTTTCGCCGGTCCGGCAAAAGAAAACGGGGCCGGTTTCCCGGCCCCGTTCCCTGTTCCGCCGAGGCGGGCCCGATTACATCAGGCCAGCTTCGCGATAGTATTTGGCGGCACCGTCATGCAGCGGGGCCGACAGGGCGTTCATGGTCATGCCCTTCTTGTCGAGCACGCCGAAGGCCGGGTGCAGCTTCTTGAAGTCATCGAAATTCTCGAACACCGCCTTCACGGTCTGATAGACCACGTCCTCGGCGACGGTGGCGGAGGTCACGACCGTGGCGCCGACGCCGAAGGTGGTGGTGTCGTTCGCATTGCCGGTGTACATGCCGCCCGGAATGGTCGCCTTGGAATAGAACGGGTTCTCGGCCAGCAGCTTGTCGATGGCCGGGCCATCCACATTCACCAGCACGGTCTCGCAGGAGGTGGTGGCTTCCTGGATCGACCCGTTCGGATGGCCGACGGTATAGACGATGGCGTCAACCTTGTTGTCGCACAGCGCCTGGCTCTGCTCGGCCGGCTTCAGCTCCGAAGCCAGCGAGAAGTCGGCGGTGGTCCAGCCCTTGGCCTTCAGCACCACATCCATGGTGGCGCGCTGGCCGGAGCCCGGATTGCCGATATTGACGCGCTTGCCCTTCATATCCTCGAAATTCTTGATGCCGGAATCCTTGCGGGCCAGCACCGTGAAGGGTTCGGGATGCAGCGAGAACATGGCGCGGATCTGCTTGATCGGCTTGCCCTCGAACTGGCCGGCCGTGCCGTTATAGGCATGGTACTGCCAGTCGGACTGCGCGACGCCGATCTCCATCTCGCCCTGGGAAATAGCGTTGATGTTGTAGATCGAACCGCCGGTGCTTTCCACCGAGCAACGCAGACCATGCGTCTTGCGGTCGGCGTTCACCAGACGGCAGATCGCACCGCCGGCCGGGTAATAGACGCCGGTGACGCCGCCGGTGCCGATGGTGAAGAATTTCTGCTGCGCCTGTGCGGCCGTACCGTCGGCCAGTGCCAGCCCGCCAAACGCCAGGGCGGCGCCAAAGGACAGAAGTGTGAGCTTTTTCATCTGTGTGCTCCCTTTTCATTGTACTGAGAAATTATGGCCTGGCGCGGCCTCTGGCGTCATCGCCTGTGGCTCGCGCGCCTGACTATTGCTTGCGCCGTTTATGGCAGGCCGCAGCCGCCCAGCGCTTGCCCGGACTATGCCCGGTAATGCCGGTAGGGTCAACCGAGGGCCGGGAACCGGGTACCGCGCCCTCGCCATGGACCCCTGTCAGGCAACCTGCTTCGCCTCCGCCAGTACGGCTGTGAGCGTGCGGTCCAGCTTCTCGACAATCTCGGCGATATGGCTCTCGTCGATGATGAAGGGCGGGGCGAGCAGGATATGGGTGCCGTGCGTGCCATCGACGGTGCCGGCACCCGGATAGCACATCAGCCCTTCCTCCATCGCCTTCAGCCGGATCTTGTTGTGCAGCCCCAGCTTCGGGTCGAAGGTCTGCTTGGTCGCACGGTCGGCCACCAGCTCGATGCCGATGAACAGCCCGCGCCCGCGAATGTCGCCGACATGATGATGATTGCCGAAGCGTTCCTGCAGGGCAGCGCGCAGCTGCTCGCCGCGGACACGCACATTCTCCAGCAGATTGTCGTCGCGGATCACCTTCTGCACGGTCATCGCTGTGGCGCTGGCCAGCGTGTGGCCCATATAGGTGTGGCCGTGCATGAAGGCGCCGCTGCCCTCGTCGATGGCCTTGCAGATCTTGCCCGACACCAGCATGGCGCCGATCGGCTGATAGCCGGCGCCCAGCCCCTTGGCGATGCACAGCAGGTCCGGGGCCACGCCATCCTCCTCGCAGGCGAACAGATGGCCGGTGCGCCCCATGCCGCACATCACCTCGTCGAAGATCAGCAGCACGCCATACTTGTCGCAGATTTCGCGGATACGCTTCAGATAGCCAGCGACCGCCGGCACCACGCCGGATGTCGCCCCCACCACCGGCTCGCAGGCGAAGGCGGCCACCGTATCGGGGCCGAGTTCGAGGATTTTCGCCTCCAGCTCGTTGGCGGCGCGCAGGCCGTATTCCTCCTCCGTCTCGTCATGACGCTGCTCGCGGTAGGCGTAGCAGGGGGCGATATGGTGCGCATTCTCCGACAGCAGCGGCTGGTACAGCGCGCGCCGCGCCATGTTGCCGCCCAGCGACAGGGCCCCCAGCGTGTTGCCGTGGTAGGACTGCCGGCGCGCGATCAGCTTGGATCGCTGGGGCTGGCCGATCTCCACGAAATACTGCCGGGCGATCTTGATTGCCGATTCCAGCGCCTCCGACCCGCCGGAGACGAAGAACACCCGCTCCAGCCCGTCCGGCGCATTATCGATCAGGTAGTCGGCCAGTTCCTCCAGCGGCTCGGTGGTGAAGAAGCCGCTATAGGCGAAGGCGATCTTGTCGATCTGCTCATGCATGGTCTTGCGCACCGCCGGGTGGCTGTGGCCGAGGCAGGAGACGGCGGCCCCGCCCGAGGCGTCGAGATAGCGCTTGCCCTCGCTATCGACGATATAGCAGCCATCGCCGGAAACAGCGGTCGGCATCGGCTCGTTGGGCAGGCGGTGAAAGACGCGGGACGGGGTGCCGGACATGGCTGGATTCCTGATGCAGGGACGATAACAGTATGAAGGCGCGGCACGGCGCGTTCGTCAATGGGGCGCATTCGTCAATGGGGCGCGGCGTATTTGCCCCCGGTCGCCGCGCCCGCTATAACGCCGCAGCCGTAACGCCATGAGGGGGAGAGCAGAGCGCATGGACATCAAGCAGCATATCCGCGAGGTGCCGGATTTTCCGAAGCCGGGCATCCTGTTCTACGACATCTCGACGCTGCTGATGCATCCCGGCGCCTGGCAGCACACGGTGCAGCAGATGGCCGACGCCGTGGCGCCGCACAAGCCGGATTTGCTGGCCGGCATCGAATCGCGTGGCTTCCTGGTGTCCGCCCCGCTGGCGCTGAAGCTGGGCTGCGGCTTCATCATGCTGCGCAAGAAGGGCAAGCTGCCCGGCGCCACGGTGCGCCATGACTATGATCTGGAATATGGCTCCGATTCGATCGAGATTCAGGAAGGCGCCATCCAGCCCGGCCAGAAGGTGGTGCTGGTGGACGATCTGCTGGCGACCGGCGGTACGATGGCGGCGTCGGCGGCGCTGATCCGCAAGGTCGGCGGCGTGGTGCCGGCGGCGGCCTGCATCATCGAGCTGACCTTCCTGAACGGCCGCGACAAGCTGGACATGCCGGTCACCACCCTGGCGAAGTACGACCAGTAGGGGAGGGGTGTTTCTCCCCTCACCCAGCTGCAGCTAACTCACTTCGTTCGTAAGCTTCCGCATCCCTCTCCCCTTCCGGGGCGAGGGAACAGAAAAGAAGATCAAAAGAAGCTCCCTCGCCCCCTTGGGGGAGAGGGTTGCGCAGCCTTATCGAGCGGAACGCGAGATTAGGCGAAGCTGGGTGAGGGGGATTGCAGAAACCTACCCCGCCTTGCCCTCGTACAGCGCGTCCAGCGTGTCCTGATATTCCTTGCGGATGGTGTGCCGGCGGATCTTCAGGGTCGGCGTCATCATCTGGTTGTCGGTGGTGAAGGCCTCGGCCGCGATGACGAAGCGGCGGACCTTTTCCAGGTTGGAGAGGTCGCGGTTCACCCGGTCGAGCACGGCGCCGATGGCGGCGCGGAACCCCTTGTCGCCGGCCAGCGCGGCGAGGTCGGCGGCGACATTGTTTTCCTTCGCGTAGCTCTCCACGAATTCCGCCGCCGGCACGATCAGGCCCACCAGATAGGGCCGCTTGTCGCCATAGACCATGGCCTGGCTGATTTCCGGCTGCAGCGTCACGAAGCCCTCGACACGCTGCGGCGAGATATTGTCGCCGCCGGAGATGACGATGATGTCGCGCTTGCGGTCGGTGATGCGGATATAGCCGTCGGCGTCCATCTCGCCGACATCGCCGGTGTGCAGCCAGCCATCGATAATGGTCTGCTCCGTCGCTTCGGGATCGTCCCAGTAGCCATCCATCAGCAATTCGCCGCGCACCAGAATTTCGCCGTCCGGTGCCAGCCTCACCTCGACGCCCTTCAGCGCCGGGCCGACGGTCTCGATCTTGATGTTGCGCGGCCGGTTGCAGCTAATCACCGGGGCCGCCTCGGTCTGGCCATAGCCCTGGCAGAGCCGCACCCCCAGCGCCAGGAAGAAGATGCCAACCTCGTAATTCAGCGGCGCGCCGCCGGAGATGAAGGCCTTCAGCCGCCCGCCCATGCGCTGGCCGACCTTGCGCCGCACCAGCACGTCCAGCAGCAGGTTCAGCGCCTTCTCACCGAGGCTGAGGGAGCCGGGCTGCTCGATACGCTTGCGCCCCAGTGCCAGCGCCTTCATGAACAGGTCGCGCTTCCTGCCGCCGGCACGCTCCACCCCGGCGACGATGCGGCCGTGCAGCACCTCGTACAGCCGCGGCACGGCGGTCATGATGGTGGGGCGTGCCTCCTGCAGATTGGCGGCCAGCGTGTCCGCGCCTTCGGCATAGTAGATCTGCGCGCCAATGGAGATCGGGAAGAACAGGCCGCAGGTATGTTCGTAGGAATGCGACAGCGGCAGGAAGGACAGGAACACCTCGTCGCCCAGCCCGAACTCCTGCAGCAGGTCGTAGGCGCTGTAGAGGTTGCAGAAGATCGCCCGGTGACTCAGCATCACGCCTTTCGGCGCGCCGCCGGTGCCCGAGGTGTAGATCAGGCAGGCCAGATCGTCGCGCGTGCGCCGGCTGGCCACATCCTCGACATCGTCGGGCATCTGTTCGCCAGCTTTCAGCGCGTCATCCCAGCCCTGGAAGCGGATCGTACATTCCTGTGCCGGTCCCTTGCCCTCCAGCGCGATGACGAACTCGCAATGGCTGGAATGAATGGCAGCGGGCAGGGCGTTGCGCAGCAGCTTCTCGGTGGAGCAGATCAGCCCCTTCGCGCCGCAATTCTCCAGAATGTAGATGTGGTCGGCCACCGTGTTGGTGATGTAGGCCGGCACGCTGACCGCGCCGGCGGCCATGATGGCAAGGTCGGCAATCGCCCATTCCGGCCGGTTCTCGGAGACGATCACCACGCGGTCGCCGGGCCGGATGCCCTGCGCGCGCAGGGCGCGGGACAGCGCGCGCACCTGGCGGTCCACCTCGCGCCAGCTCACCGGCTGGTAGGTGCCATCATGCTTGGCCCACAGGAAGGGCTTGTCGCCCAGGGCCGCCGCCTGCCCGAAGAACATCAGCGCAAGGTTCTGCGCCGCCGCGTAATCGATGATCGCCACGTCTCCTCCCGTTCTGTCGTCCCGTTCTGCCGGGGCGTCTTGTCACGTTGCCGGCAGTGTCGCTTGCGCTTGGCGATCCGGCAAGACTCACCATATCCCTGACAGCAACCATGGAGACGAATATGACCGCTGCCGCCAAAATCAAGGCCGATGCCGCTGCCAATTTGGGCAATCTGCCGGAATGGCGCCTTGCCGACCTGTATGACGGGATGGACTGTCCGCGCCTGAAGGCCGATCTCGATGGCGCCGAAAAGGCTGCGGCGGCCTTCGGCAAGGCCTATGCCGGCACGCTGGCGGATATCGACGGCGCGGCGCTGGGCAAGGCGGTTGCGGAGTATGAGCGCATCGACGAGGTGCTGTCGCGTGCCGCGAGTTACGCCCAGCTCGTTCATTCCGGCGATATGGGCGATGTCGAGATCGGGCGGTTCTACCAGTCCGTGGTGGAACGGGTGACGGACATCTCCACGAATCTGCTGTTCTTCACGCTGGAGCTGAACCGGCTGGAGGAGGCGGTCCTCGCCGAGAAGCTGAAAGCGCCGGAACTGGCGAAATTTTCCGCCTGGCTGCGCGATCTTAGGGTGTTCCGCGAGCACCAGCTATCCGACGATCTGGAGAAGCTGCTGCACGAGAAGGATGTTTCCGGCCGCTCCGCCTGGAACCGGCTGTTCGACGAGACGCTGACCGGGCTGCGCTTTCCCTTTCAGGACAGGGAACTGACTGTCACCGAGCTGCTGGAGAAGATGACCAGCCGGAAGCGCGAGGAGCGGCGCGAGGCGGCGAAGTCGCTGGGCGCCACGCTGCGCGGCCAGGCACGGCTGTTCTCGCTGGTCACCAACACGCTGGCCAAGGACAAGGAGACCGAGGATCGCTGGCGCCACTACCCGTCCCCGGTCTCGGGGCGCAACCGCGCCAACCAGATCGAGGACGAGGTGGTCGATGCGCTGGTCAACACCGTACGCGACCATTACCCGAAACTCTCGCACCGCTATTACGCGCTGAAGGCGAAGTGGTTCGGCGCCGAAAAGCTGGATTACTGGGACCGCAACGCGCCGCTGCCCGACGATGCCGACCGGCTGATCCGCTGGGACGAGGCGCGTGACACTGTGCTTGGCGCCTATGGCAGCTTCGATCCGCGCATGGCGGAGATCGGCGGCCGCTTCTTCCGCGAGGGCTGGATCGACGCGCCGGCGCGTCCCGGCAAGGCGTCGGGCGCTTTTGCCCATCCGACGGTGCCGAGCGCGCATCCTTACATCCTGCTGAACTATCAGGGCCGCACGCGCGACGTGATGACCCTGGCGCATGAGCTGGGCCACGGCGTGCACCAGGTGCTGGCGGCTGAGCAGGGCCATCTGCAATCGGGCACGCCGCTGACCCTGGCGGAAACCGCCAGCGTGTTCGGCGAGATGCTGACCTTCCAGGCGATGCTGAAGAAGGAGACCGATCCGAAGCGCCGGAAGGCGATGCTGGCCGGCAAGGTCGAGGACATGCTGAACACGGTGGCCCGGCAGGTCGCCTTCCATTTCTTCGAGGCGAAGCTGCATGCGGCGCGCCGGCAGTCGGAGCTGACGCCGGACGAGATCTGCGACATCTGGATGGAAACCCAGATCGAAAGTCTGGGCCCGGCCCTGCGCTTCGACGAGGATTACCGGCATTTCTGGGCCTATATCCCGCACTTCATCCATTCGCCCTTCTATGTCTATGCCTATGCCTTCGGCGACTGCCTGGTGAACTCGCTCTATGCGGTGTACCGGGAGGCGGAGACGGGATTCTCCGACCGCTATCTGGAAATGCTGAAGGCCGGCGGCACGCTGCGCCACAAGGAGTTGCTGGCGCCGTTCGGTCTGGATGCCGCCGACCCTGCCTTCTGGGCCAAGGGCCTCTCCATGATTGCCGGCATGATCGACGAGCTGGAAGCGATGGAGTGAGGCGCTGGCCGGTTTGTCATTGCCGGGCTTGACCCGGCAATCCGGCGCCACAGCTTTGGACGTGACAGGCAGGGCACCGACCCTGGATGCCCGGATCAGGTCCGGGCATGACGCATAAAGAGAGTCAAAGCTTCATGTCCGAAAACGAAGACAACAGGTTCGGCGGCCGGGCCCGGCGCTATGTCCAGGTCGGCAGCAAGGTCGGCGCGCTGGCGGCACGGCTGGCGGGCGAGCGCTATCTCGGCCTGAAGCTGAACCGCACCGAGCATGCCGAGGGGCTGAAGCAGGCGCTGGGCGGGCTGAAGGGGCCGTTGATGAAGGTGGCGCAGATTCTCGCCACCATCCCCGACGCGCTGCCCAAGGAATATGCCGAGGAGCTGCAGCAGCTGCAATCCAACGCCCCGGCGATGGGCTGGCTGTTCGTGAAGCGCCGCATGGCCGCCGAGCTGGGGCCGGACTGGCGCGCCCGTTTCGCCGAATTCGGGCAGGAGGCCGCGGCCGCCGCCTCGCTGGGGCAGGTGCATCGCGCCACCGGGAAGGACGGCGCGGAGCTTGCCTGCAAGCTGCAATATCCCGACATGCAGTCGGCGGTTGAGGCCGATCTGAAGCAGCTGAAGCTCGCCATGTCGGTCTATGAACGCTACGACAAGGCGATCTCGACCTCGCGCATGTATGAAGAGTTGTCGGCCCGGCTGCGCGAGGAGCTGGATTACCAGCTGGAGGCCCGGCACATGGCGCTCTATGCCGATATGCTGGCCGGCGAATCCGGCGTGCATGTGCCGGTCGCCGTGCCGGAACTCAGCACGAAGCGGCTCCTGACCATGAACTGGCTCGACGGCGCGCCGCTGCTCTCGGTCACCGGGCACGATCTCGATTTCCGCAACAAGGTGGCGTTGAACATGTTCCGCGCCTGGTATGTGCCGTTCTATTTTTTCGGCGCGATCCATGGCGATCCGCATCTCGGCAATTATTCGGTGCGGCCGGATGGCAGCGTGAATCTGCTGGATTTCGGTTGCGTGCGGGTGTTCCGGCCGGATTTCGTCGCCGGAGTCATCGACCTCTACAAGGCGCTGCGCGATGGCGATGACGACCTTGCCGTGCATGCCTATACGAACTGGGGCTTCGACAATCTGACGAAGGACAAGATCGAGGTGCTGAACCTCTGGGCGCGCTTCATCTATGCGCCGCTGATGGAAGACCGCCAGCGCCCGATCCAGGAAACCAACAACGGCATGTATGGCCGCGAAGTGGCGGAGAAGGTGCATGCCGAGCTGCGCCGCATCGGCGGCGTTGCCCCGCCGCGCGAATTCGTGCTGATGGACCGCGCCGCCATCGGCCTCGGCTCGGTGTTCCTGCATCTGAAGGCGGAGATCAACTGGTACCGGATGTTCCACGAGATGATCGCCGATTTCGACGTGACGGAACTCGAAAAACGCCAGGCGAAGGCACTGACGGCCGCCCAGGTTCCGGCGGCGGCGTAACCCAGCCCTGACGCATTGCCCCTTGCCAGCGCGGCCGCGCGGGGCTTTCCTGTGCGGCACTGCAAAAAAGCAAGAAGCAGGAGTGGGGAATGGAGTCTTTTCCGGGCCTGGGATCGGGCGCGCACCGGCCGGTGACGCTGGGCAGCCGGCACATGGTCTCTGCCGGCCATCACGCCGCCGCGCAGGCCGGCCTCGCCATCCTTGAGGCGGGCGGCAACGCCGTCGATGCGGGCGTGGCCGCCGGCATCGCGCTGGGCGTGCTGCAATCCGACCTGGTGAATGTCGCCGGTGTCGCGCCGATCATGATCCGCATGGCGGACAGCGGCGAGGTGATCACGATCAGCGGCCTTGGCTGTTTTCCGAAGCAGGCCAGTTCCGCCTGGTTCCGCGAGAACGAGGGCGGCGAGATTCCGCCTGGCCTGAAGCGCACCGTGGTGCCCGCAGCCCCCGACGCCTGGATCGCCGCGCAGTCGCGTTACGGCACAATGCGCTTTGCCGATGTGGCGGTGGCGGCCATCCGCTACGCCGCCGAGGGCTTCCCGACCCATGCGCTGCTGGCCGATTACGTCTCCGCCAATGCGGAAGCCTATGCCCGCTGGGACGCCAACAAGGCGATCTACTTGCCGAACGGCCGCCCGCCAAAGGTGGGGGAACTGTTCGTGCAGACCGATCTGGCCCGCACCCTGACCTATATGGTGGATCAGGAGAAATCGGCCGGCGGCAGCCGGGAGGATGGGCTGCGCGCCGCGCGCGACGCCTTCTACAAGGGCGATATCGCCCGCACCATCGCCCGCTACCATGCCGAGAATGATGGCTGGATGACGGAGCAGGATCTGGCTGATTTCTCGGTCACCTTCGAGAAGCCGGTCTCCGGGCGCTTCGGCGGCATGAGCGTCTATACCTGCGATGTCTGGTGCCAGGGGCCGGTGCTGATCCAGATGCTGAACCTGCTGAAGGGCATCGATCTGCGCGCACTGGGCCATAACAGCCCGGCCTATATCCATCTGCTGACCGAGGCGATGAAGCTGGGTTTCGCCGACCGCGAGGCCTATTACGGCGATCCGCGCTTCGTCGATGTGCCGATGGATGCGCTGCTGTCGGATGAATATGCCGATCTGCGCCGCGACCTGATCGACCCGAACAAGGCCTGGCCGGAAATGCCGCCGGCCGGCGATCCGCGCAATCTGCGCGCGGTGCTCGGTAACAGCGGCAGCGCCGCGCCGGTCCGGGATGGCGAGCCGCCGCTGTCGCCCGACACCTCCTATGTCTGCGCGGTGGACCGCTGGGGCAATGTGTTCTCCGCCACGCCCAGCGATACATCCAGCGATGCGCCGGTAATTCCGGGGCTGGGCATCTGCCCGTCCTCGCGCGGCTCCCAGGCCTTCACGCAAGCCGGCCATGCCAGCGAACTGATGGGCGGCAAGCGCCCGCGCCTGACGCCGAACCCGGCGCTGGCGGTGTTCGACAACGGCGCGCTGATGCCGTTCGGCACGCCGGGCGGCGATGTGCAGTCGCAGGCCATGCTGCAGGTGCTGCTGAATGTCGGCGTGTTTGGCATGGATACCCAGTCGGCCATCGACGCGCCGCGCTTCGCCACCTACAGCTTCCCCGATTCCTTCGCGCCGCACCCCTATTATCCGGGGCGCCTCACGCTGGAGGGCCGGATCGAGCGCAAGACGCAGGATGTCCTCGCGGCCCTTGGCCACGATGTCGTATCCTGGCCGGACTGGACCTGGAAGGCTGGCGGCGTGTGCGCCATCGTCGCCGATCCTGTGACCGGGGTGAAGGCCGGCGGGGCGGATCGCCGTCGCCCGTCCGGCGTGGCGGGGCTGTAATCTCCGACAAGGCCGTAAGGGCAAGGCTGCAAACAGCCGAGGACAGAGCAATGAGCACACCGACCAAGGACCGCCCGATCGGCGTTCCCGATATCCGCGCCCGCAAGGGGAAGGAACCGCTGGTCTGCCTGACCGCCTATACCGCGCCCATTGCCAAGCTGCTGGACCGGCATGTCGATCTGCTGCTGGTCGGCGATTCGCTGGCGATGGTGGTCTATGGCATGGACTCCACGCTGGGCGTGTCGCTGGACATGATGATCGCCCATGGCAAGGCGGTGACGCGCGGCGCCAAACGCGCCTGCGTGGTGGTCGATCTGCCCTTCGGCTCCTACGAGGAATCGCCGGAGGCTGCCTACCGCTCGGCGGCGCGGGTGCTGGCCGAGACCGGCTGCGCGGCCGTGAAGCTGGAGGGCGGATTGGCGATGGCGCCGACCATCCGCTTCCTCACCGACCGGCATATTCCGGTGCTGGCGCATATCGGCCTGACGCCGCAATCGGTGAACGCCTTCGGCGGCTTCCGCGTGCAGGGCCGCGGCGAGGAACAGGCGGCGCAGGTGATGGCCGACGCGCATGCCGTGACGGAGGCCGGCGCCTTCGGCGTGGTCATTGAGGGGGTGCCGGAACCGCTCGGCCGCGCCATAACGGAAGCCATCGGGATTCCGACCATCGGTATCGGCGCCTCGCCTTCCTGCGACGGGCAGATCCTCGTCACCGACGACATGCTGGGGCTGTTCTCCGACTTCACGCCGAAATTCGTGAAGCGCTTCGCCTCGCTTGGCGCTTCGGTGGAGGCGGCGGTGCAGGCCTATGCCGCCGAGGTGACGGCGCGCCGCTTCCCCGGCCCGGAACATTGCTTCGGCGCTGGTAAGCCGAAGGGGGTGGCATGAGCGATCTGCCCAGCAGCGACCTTCCGCGCATCGTCCGCACCATCGCCGAGCTGCGCCAGCAGGTCGCCGCCTGGCGCGCCGAGGGGCTGAGCGTGGCGCTGGTGCCGACCATGGGCGCGCTGCATGAAGGGCATCTGTCGTTGATGCGGCAGGGCGCGCAGATGTGCGACCGGGTGGTGGCGACGATCTTCGTGAATCCGACGCAGTTCGCGCCATCCGAGGATCTGGATGCCTATCCGCGCCGCGAGGCGCAGGATGTGGCCGCCCTGCACGCTGCCGGCGTGCCGCTGCTGTTCGCGCCGGGCGTGCAGGAGATGTACCCGCAGGGCTTCTCCACCACCATCACCGTGGCGGATGTCAGCGAGGGGCTGTGCGGCGGGCGCAGGCCCGGCCATTTCGCCGGGGTGGCCACCGTGGTGGCCAAGCTGCTGCTGCAGGCGCTGCCCGATGTCGCGATCTTTGGCGAGAAGGATTACCAGCAGCTTCAGGTGATCCGCCGCATGGCGCGCGATCTCGACATCCCGGTACGCATCGAGGGTGGCGAGACGGTGCGCGAGAAAGACGGGCTCGCCCTGTCCTCTCGCAACGCCTATCTGGAGCCGGAGGAACGTGCCATTGCGCCGGCCCTGCACCGCGTGCTGGTCGAGGTCGCCGCGCGCATCGGCCATGGCGCCGCGCCGGCACAGGCGCTGGCGGATGGCATGGCGGTGCTGGAGAGCGAGGGGTTCGGCCCGGTCGAGTATCTGGAACTGCGCGATGCGGAGACGCTGGCCCCCATCTCCGCCCTGGATCCGGCACCGGGCCGGCCCGGCCGGCTGCTGGTCGCCGCCTGGCTCGGCAAGACGCGCCTGATCGACAATATCGCGGTATAGTCGCGGCACATAACAGGAGGGGAGTGGTCAGGATGAGAGTTGGTATCCGTTGGGGTTTGGTCCTGTTCCTCGCCGCGCTGTTGCCGGCGGTCCTTGTCGGGACGCTCCCCGCCCAGGCGCAGGGGAAGGCCGGCGACAAGCCCGCCATCATCTTCGTGCCGGGCTTCATGACCTCGGAAATCAGCGATGGCGGCCGGCGGATCTGGCCGCCGGAGAACGCCGCCAGCGGCGCTGCCGACTTCAAGCGCATGATCATCGCAGACGGCCCGGCGGCGCCCCGCGACGGGCTGACCGCCAACCGGATCATGCCGGATTACGATAGCTTCGTAACCGCGCTCGGCGCGCATGGCAGCGTGCATCCCTTCCCCTATGACTGGCGGCAGAGCGTCTTCGACAGTGCCGCCGATCTCGAGCGTTTCATCGAATCGCGGCCGGCGCTGCGCGATGCCGGGCGCATCGTGCTGGTGGCCCATTCGATGGGCGGGCTGGTCGCCACCGCCTATGCGCAGAACCCGGCAGGGGTCTTCCGGCACAGCGCGGGGGTGGTGAAGCTCATCACCATGGGCACGCCCTATCTGGGCTCGGTGCAGACCGTGCTGGATGCCCGCAACGGCATCGAGCTGGCGCCCGGCGACATCATGCCGTCGCGTGCCTATCAGCAATGGACCAACAGCTTTCCCGGCTTCTACGAGATGCTGCCGGCCTATCTTGACGGGCCGGGCGGGCAGCCCTGCTGCGTCGATCTGAGTGGCGGCGAAAAGCGTCCGCTGGCGCTGTGGCGCTACGCCGACTGGCGGCGGCTGGACTGGCACGCCGGCACCTACGATCCGGCCGCCGTGCAGCACACGCTGGGCGATGGCGTTGGCGGTATCCGGCAGGCGGTCGGGCGCTGGCGTCAGGACATGCCGGCCTGGGTGTTCCCGATCGCCGGCCTGACCGACTGGAAGGGCGATACCATGAAGACGACCTCGCTCTCTTTCGTCGCAAAGGACGGGCGGCTGTCGGCCGGCAAGGGCGACGAATGCACCAGCGACACCGTCATCTGCGCGCCGGGCGACCAGGCGGTGGCGCAGTTCAGCGCCAGCCTGGGCCGGGCCTCGGGCGTGCTGGGCCAGCATGCGGGCAGCTGCTCGGTGCGCCTGGGCACGGGGCCGGACGGGCCGATCTTCCATGGCGACATCACCGATGATGTGAGCGTCCGCGCCTCGGTGTTCGCCGCGCTGAAGGCGAAGGATCATACTGCGCGCTGGTGCCAGCAGGAGCGGAAATAGGTTTCCTGCTGGCAGGGTTGTCATGCCCTGCCAGCAGGTTTTCAGCCTGCGATGCGGAAGGCGATGACGGGCAGGTCATCCATCTTAAGCGTTTCCGCCTGTGCTGGTACGGGCCCGCGCTCGAACAGCGCGCGCAGCGCATCCGGCTTGGCTTCGACACCGAGGATGATCGCCTGCACGACTGGCCCCTCCTTCAGGACCAGGTGGCCATAGACATAGGGGGCGATCTTCTCGAAGCGGGGATGGCAAGCCGGACTGATATTGTGCGTCGCGAAGAGCAGTGTCGCCTTGCCGCTCAATTCCGTTCCCTCCACCTCCCAGCTGCCGCAATGCTCGCAGCAACCGGTCGGCGGGAAGGTGTAGCCGCCGCAGGAATGGCACTTCATCGCGCGGTACGTATTCTGGGCCAGCCCTTCATAATACCAGCGGAGGGCACTCGGCTGTTCGGTGACGTCTTGCATGTCACAATCCTCCCAGAACGATCACGGTGCCGATCATGGCGTACCCGTGTGTGTGGATGACAGAAATCTCGGGCCGGGCGGCTATCTGCCTAGACCCGGCCTTGCCTCGCATCTGCAGCACGGCCTCGTAGGTGTCGGTGCCGGCACTCGCTCCCCAGGCATGGCCGAAGGCATGCCGGCCGCCATGGGTTGACATGGGACGATCGCCATCGAAGCGCAATCGCCCGCCGCGGGCTGCGTCCAGCCCCTTGCCCGGTTCCAGATAGCCCATCATTTCCGCGGTACAGATGCCGGAGATGTGCGAGCAGTCGTGCGTATGCAGATAGTCAATGTCAGCGGCGGCGATGCCGGCCATGTTGAAGGCGGTATCGGCGGCGCGCTTGTCAAACTCCCAATAGGTGGGGTCCTCGCCGTACCAGGGCAGGTCACTGTAGTTGATGCCGAATCCTTTCAGTTCCACAGGCTGCGACTTACCGCCTTTGGCGAGATCGGCGCGTGTCAGCACCATGGCCGAGGCGCCGTCGGCCGTGGTGACGAGGCTGAGCAGCCGGGATGGCCAGGCGACGAACGGATTGTGCTCGTCCGACCGCCAATAGTCGAAAGTATCTGTGAAGCCCTCACGCGCAGCGCGGTCTTCCAGTGTTTCCTGGATGTTGGCTTTCGGGTTCATCGAGCCATGGAGCCGTCGCGTGCGGCACAGCTCGAACATGCCCTGGTCGTAATCCTCGAGGGAGATGCCGTATTTGCGGCAATAGCCAAGGGCGACCAGACCGTTATAGGTCGAGAAGATATCGTAGCCCTGCGGCACGCCATAGGCTTGGTTGACCGCCATGTCGGTCCACAGCCAGGTCTGCTGGTGGGAGATCGGCTCGCGCTCGTAGGGGCTGTAGTCCTTCACCTTGGTCCGGGTCGTCTCCAGCCCATAAACCAGAACCGTATCGTACACGCCGGCGGCGATCGCCATTGCTGCGAGGGCGGCGCCGACATTCGTGGTCGAGCACTGCGCCTCGAAATGCACGCCTGCCTTGAATTGCGTGCCGGTCCATTTCGAAAGCTGTGAATATGTGCCGGGCACCTGCGAGCTGTGCACCATCGCGTTCCCGGCGAAGACGGCATCGACGTCCTGCCCGGTCAATCCGGCGTCGTTCAAGGCCTCTTTTACCGCCATGGCGGTAAGTTCCTGGATGCTGAGACCCTTGATTTCGGGGGTATTGAGCAAATCGCCGAAACGCGAGCAGCCCACCCCCGAAATGGCGACTTTCTCCCTCAATTTCCCTTTTTTCATGGCCATGCCTTTCCTCAGTAATGCTCCAGCATTCCAAGGGCCGAATCCTGGTCTCAAGAATGCAGGACAGGCGCGGTATATCCGCGTATTTGTATATTAGAATATATAAAATTTATGCTGACATTGATCAGGATCAATAAAGGAAGAAATAACAGGGAGAGGTGCTGTAGCGGCTGCGGCGGGGCGTGAAAATAAGAAAAGGGGCCAGGCCGGTGTGGCCTAACCCCTTGTTCTGATTGGTGGGCGCAGTAGGACTCGAACCTACGACCCGCTGATTAAGAGTCAGCTGCTCTACCAACTGAGCTATGCGCCCCCAGGATGTGGCCGGCGCCTCGCAAGGCCCGTCCACCGCAGGAAGGCGTGCGATATAGCAAGTCGGCTGCGGCTTGTCGAGCGTGAAGGTGCGGCGGCGGCGGTTTTTCCGTCAATCCTCGTCCACGCCGCGCCGGCTGATGCGGATGTCGCGGTGGACATAGGCGCCGATCACAAAGCCGAATCCCACCATCAGCGTCAGCATCGCCGTGCCGCCATAGGAGATCAGCGGCAGCGGAATGCCGACCACGGGCAGCAGGCCGGTCACCATGGCGATGTTGATGAACAGATAGAGGAAGAAGTTCAGCGTCAGCCCCAGCGCCAGCAGGCGGGCAAACTGGCTGCGGGCGCGCAGGCCGATGGCTGTGCCGTAGATCAGCACCAGCACGTAGAGGCCGATCAGCCCGATGCCGCCGGCGAGGCCGAATTCCTCGGCCAACATGGTGAAGATGAAGTCGGTCTGCTTTTCCGGCAGGAAGTTCAGATGGCTCTGCGAGCCTTGCAGGAAGCCCTTGCCGAACATGCCGCCGGACCCCAGTGCGATCTTCGACTGCAGGATGTGGTAGCCGGTTCCGAGCGAATCATTCTCGGGGTTGAGGAAGGTGAGGATGCGGTTGCGCTGGTACTCGCGCAGCAGCCCCCAGGCGATCGGGATGCAGGCCAGGCCGGCCAGGCCGACCAGCAGGAACTTCCAGATTCTGACGCCGGCCAGGAACAGCAGCCCGCTGCCGGCGAACAGCAGCATCATCGCGGTGCCGAGGTCGGGCTGGCGCAGCACCAGCAGGGCGGGCGCCGCGATCATCAGCAGCGGCGGCAGCAGATAGGTGATGCGGCCGGTTTCCTCATGGGTCAGGCCGTGAAAATAGCGCGCCAGCGCCAGCACCAGGGCGACCTTCATCAGTTCCGAGGGCTGCAGCTGGAAGAACCCCAGATCGACCCAGCGTTGCGCGCCCATGCCGATCTCGCCGGCAACCTCGACCACGAACAGCAGCGCCAGCGCGCCGAGATAGCCCACATAGGCCCAGCGCATCCAGAAGCGTATGTCGATCAGGGCAATCACCAGCAGGGCGCCCAGCGCCACGCCGAAGCGCGCCATCTGCCGCATCGCCCAGGGCTGCCAGTTGCCATTGGCCGCGGAATAGAGCATGGCGAAACCGACCGAGGCGATCATGATCAGCAGCAGCACCAGGAACCAGTTAATCTGCAGGATCTTGCGGCCTAGCGTCAGTTCGCGCTTGCCGTAGCTGCCGATGCTCATGGGCTCAGCTCCTGCCCGGCGGGACGAAGGCCAGCGGCCGGCCCTGGGCCGGGTCGCGGCGCTGCGTCTCGATCAGCAGATCGCGGGCGATGGGGGCGGCAACGGCCGAACCGCCGCCGCCATGTTCGACGATGACGGCACAGCAATAGCGCGGCGCATTCACCGGCGCATAGCCGACGAACAGCGCGTGGTCGCGGTGCCGCCAGGGCAGATCCTCATTCTTCCGGACGCCGGTCAGGCGCTCCGCCATGGTAATGCGGCGCACCTGCGCGGTGCCGGTCTTGCCGCCCATCTCCATGCCGGCCTCGGCGATGCGGGCACGGTAGGCGGTGCCGCCATTCGGATCGTTGGTGACAGCCGCCATGGCGGTGCGCACCAGGCGCAGATGTTCCTGCGCAATGCCAAGCGACGGGAAGCCGCCTTCGCTGCCCGGTAAGGCTACGGTCTGCAGGCCACCCTGTCCCGGCAGGTGCCGGGTCAGATGCGGTGTCACCGCGATGCCGCCATTGACCAGCCGGGCGGTCATCACGGCAAGCTGCAGCGGCGTTGTCAGGATGTAGCCCTGGCCGATGCCGGCGATCAGCGTCTCGCCCTGGTGCCACGGCTTGCCCATACGGGCCTGTTTCCATTCGCGGGTCGGAATCAGGCCGGGCCGCTCGCCGGGCAGGTCGAAGCCGAGAGTCTGCCCAAGGCCCAGCCGTTCGGCCATGGCGGCGATACGGGCGATGCCCAGGCGCTTCGAGACCTCGTAGAAATAGACGTCGCAGGAATGCTTGATCGCGTCATGCATATCCATATGGCCGTGACCGGGCCGCTTCCAGCAATGGAAGCGGGTGTCGCCCAGCTCCAGATGGCCGGGGCAGAAAACGCGCTGGCCAGGCGAGATCACGCCGGTTTCCAGCGCTGCCAGCGCCACCACCATCTTGAAGGTGGAGCCGGGCGCATACTGGCCGGCGATCGCCTTGTTGGTCAGCGGGCCGCGCTCGTTGGAGATCAGTTCCTCCCATTCGTTCGGCGTCAGGCCGCGGTTGAAGGCGTTCGGGTTGAAGCCGGGGGTGGAGGCGAGGGCCAGCACGTCGCCATTGTGCACATCCATGATGACGGCGGCCGCGCTCTCCTCGCCCAGCCGGTTCATGGCGAAGCGCTGCAATTCCATGTCGAGGGTGATCTCGATGCGCCGGCCGGGCTGGCCCTCCTCACGCGACAGCTCGCGGATCACCCGGCCCAGCGCGTTCACTTCCACCTGGCTGGTGCCGGCCTTGCCGCGCAGATGCTGGTCATGCACCTTCTCGATGCCGTTCTTGCCGATGCGGAAATCCGGCAGTTCCAGCAGCGGATCGCCGGTCAGTTCGGATTCCGAGACCGCCGCGACATAGCCCAGCACATGGGCGGCCTGTTCGGCATAGGGGTAGAAGCGGGTCAGGCCGACCTCGATGGAGATGCCGGGCAGGTCGGGCGCACTGACCTCGACACGGCTGACTTCCTCCCAGCTCAGATTCTCGCGCACGGTGATCGGCACGAAGGCGCGCTTGCGGCGCATATCGCGCAGCACCCGCCGCACCTCGCGCTCCGGCAGATCGATGATCCGACCCAGCCGTTCCAGCGTCACCGGCACATTGCCCGATTGTTCGCGCACGATGACGACGCGGTAGTTCTTTTCGTTGATCGCCAGCGGCACGCCGAGCCGGTCCACGATCTCGCCGCGCGGCGGCGGCAGCAGGCGGATGCTGATCCGGTTGTCGTCGGCCAGCACGCGGTAGCGGTCGGCCTGCACCACCTGCAGGTAATACAGCCTGCCGGCCAGCGCGCCGACGAGGCCAAGCTGCCCCGCGCCCAGCATCAGGGCGCGGCGGGTCAGCACCTTCTGCCGTTCCTGATCGCGGTCCTTCTTCATGCCAGTCCGATCCTAACGCTGGATGTGGCGGTGCGCGGCGACGAAGAGGATCGCCAGGCACGGGAACAGCGCCACGGTAATGGCGTACTGGAACATCGCCGGCTGCAGGCCGACCATGGCGCCGTTCAGCACGGTGATCAGCAGCCAGATCAGCAGCGCCGCCATTGCCGCCAGCACGGCGAAGCCGATCCAGGCGATGTAGAACGGGCGCTTCAGGAAGGCGCGCCTTTGCCCCAGCGCCGTGCCATACACGAACAGCAGGGCCAGCGCGCCCACCCCCAGCGGCAGCCCGGACAGCGCGTCTTCCAGCACGCCGATCACGAACACCATGCCCAGCGGCAACAGGTCAGGACGGTACACCGCCCAGTAGAACACCGCCATCAGCGTATAGGCCGGCGCCACGCTGCCGAGATAGGGGACGCCCAGCGGCACGGTGCCCAGCAGCAACAGCAGCAGCGTCAGCACAACAGGGATCAGCCGTCGTGCCCAAAGGTCCAGCCGTTGGGCAAGCGAGAGCTTCATCGCCGCCCCGGACTTTGCTGCGCTTCCTGCCGGACGGTTTCGCCGCCCGCCGCTGCGGGCAGATGGAAATCGACAAGGCGCAGATATTCGATCTTGTGCCACTCGACGAAGGGCTTCACCCGGACCTCATAGTCGCTGACCGAGATCACGATGCCGACCGGCAGGCCCGGCGGCAGCGCGCCGGCATGGCCGGAGGTCACGATACGGTCGCCGGGCGACACCTTGGCGTTGCTGTCGAGATACAGCAGCTTCGGGCGCACCGTGTTGTCGCCGGCCAGGATCGCACGGTCGCGGGAATTCTCAACGATCACCGGGATGCGCGAGTTCAGGTCGGTGATCAGTAGCGCCCTTGCGTGCTGATAGCCGACCTCCGCGATGCGGCCGGCCAGCCCCTGGCCGGTCATGGCCGCCTGGCCTTTCTCGATGCCGTCGCGCGACCCCACATTCACCAGCACGCTGCGCACGAAGGGACCGCCGCTGTCGCCGATCACCCGCCCGGTGACATAGCTTGCCGCCGGATCGGGAATATAGCCGGTGAGCGCCCGCAGCGACCGGTTCTCCGCCTCCAGCAGCCGGGCGGCCTGTTGCCATTGCTGCAGCCGGGCATTCTCCTCGCGCAGCCGGGCATTTTCGGTGCGCAGGTCACGCAGTTCCCGGAATTGCTGGAGAAGATCGGATACCGTGGCGGCCGGCCGGGACAGCACGTCGAGGATCGGCGCGGTGGCATCGACGATGGCCGTGCGCGTGCGCTCCACCAGCACGATATCGGCCTTTCCCAGCACCAGCAGGCCGAAGGCGGCAGCGATCAGCAGCCCATAGGAAAAGCGATGCCAGAAGCTGCGGAACGGTTCGGTGATGGTGGTGAACGAACCGGATCGACGCGCCACTTAAGATTCCCCCGCAAGCCTTTGTGTTAAAAGACTCTTGGCAATATACAGAAAGTTTCCGCGAATTAATAGGACCCGATAAGGACGTTTTTCAGGACCTTCATTTCCTCCAGGCAGCGCCCGGTGCCGAGCGCCACGCAGGTCAGCGGGTCGTCGGCGATGGAAACCGGCAGGCCGGTGGCATGGCGCAGCACCAGGTCCAGATTGTTCAGCAACCCGCCGCCACCGGTCAGCACGATGCCCTTATCGACGATGTCGGCCGCCAGTTCCGGCGCGGTGTGCTCCAGCGCCACCTTCACCGCCTCGATGATGGCGGAGACCGGCTCGGCCAGGCTCTCGGCGATCTGGCGCTGGCTGATGACCAGCTCCTTCGGCACGCCGTTCATCAGGTCGCGGCCCTTGATCTCCATGGTCTTGCCCTCGCCATCCTCGGGCGGGCAGGCGGAGCCGATTTCCTTCTTGATGCGCTCGGCGGAACCCTCGCCGACCAGCAGATTATGGTGGCGGCGGATATAGGCGATGATCGCCTCGTCCATCTTGTCGCCGCCGACGCGCACGCTGCGCGAATAGACGATGCCGCCCAGCGACAGCACCGCGACCTCGGTCGTGCCGCCGCCGATATCGACGACCATGGAGCCGGTCGGCTCGGTCACCGGCAGGCCGGCGCCGATCGCCGCGGCCATCGGCTCCTCGATCAGGAACACCCGGCGCGCGCCGGCGCTTTCCGCCGATTCCTGGATGGCGCGGCGTTCCACGGCGGTGGAGCCGGACGGCACGCAGATGATGACCTGCGGGCTGGCGAAGCTGCGCCGGTTATGCACCTTGCGGATGAAGTGCTTGATCATCTCCTCGGCGATCTCGAAATCGGCGATGACGCCGTCGCGCAAGGGGCGGATCGCCTGGATGTTGCCCGGCGTGCGGCCCAGCATCTGCTTCGCCTCCTCGCCGACTGCCAGCACCTGCTTCTTGCCCTTCACATTGGCAATGGCGACCACCGAGGGCTCGTTGAGCACGATGCCCCGGCCTTTCACATAGACCAGCGTATTCGCCGTGCCGAGGTCAATCGCCATATCGGCGGACAGCATGCCAAGGAGGTTCGCGAACATAGGGGCTATCTTTTCTCACACCGTGGATTGAAAGGAGCCGGCGGGCTGTCGTGCCCGCCGGTAGAATCAAAATGCCGCGATGCGCCCTTCACGATCAAGCCGAAAGCGCCTCCGGCGCCCGCTTCTCGCGCTTCGTCAGCAATTTATTGAGTGCATGTATATACGCCTTTACGGACGCAACGATGGTATCGCTATCCGCGCTCTGGCCGTTCACCGTTTTTCCGCTCTCTTCCAGCCGCACGGTGACCTTCGCCTGGGCGTCGGTGCCCTCGGTCACGGCATGCACCTGGTAGAGCTGCAGCGTCGCCTCGTGCGGGAACAGCGCGCGCATTGCGTTGAAGGCGGCGTCCACCGGGCCATTGCCCTCGCAGGTGGTGCTCATCGGCGCGCCGTTCACCGTCAGCTCCAGCGCCGCGGTCTGCGGCCCCTTGGAGCCGCAGGCAACCTGCAGCGAGACGAAGCGGATATAATCGTTGGCGCGGGTCATCTCGTCATCGACCAGGGCCACGATATCCTCGTCGAACACCGTCTTCTTCTTGTCCGCCAGATCCTTGAAGCGGTTGAAGGCGTCGTTCAGCGCGTTGTCGCCCAGCTCGAAGCCCAGCTCCTTCAGCTTGGTGCGGAAGGCGTTGCGCCCGGAATGCTTGCCCATGACGATGTTGGACTTGTTCAGCCCGACCGATTCCGGCGTCATGATCTCGTAGGTCTGCGCGTTCTTCAGCATGCCGTCCTGGTGGATGCCGCTTTCATGCGCGAAGGCGTTGGCGCCGACAATGGCCTTGTTCGGCTGCACCGAGAAACCGGTGATGGCGGAGACCAGCTTGGAGGCGCGGGTGATCATCGTGGTGTCGATGCCGGTGTGGAACGGCATGACATCGTTGCGCGTGCGCAGCGCCATGACGATCTCTTCCATCGCCGCGTTGCCGGCGCGCTCGCCCAGCCCGTTCACCGTGCATTCGACCTGCCGCGCGCCGGCCGAGACAGCGGCCAGCGAATTGGCGACGGCGAGGCCCAGATCATTGTGGCAATGCACCGACAGGATCGCCTTGTCGATGTTCGGCACCCGGTTCAGCAGCATGGTGATCAGCGCGGCGTACTCGTCCGGCACGGTATAGCCGACGGTATCGGGCACATTGATGGTGCGGGCACCGGCCTTGATCGCGCTTTCGACGCAGCGGCACATGAAATCATGCTCGGTGCGGCTGCCATCCTCGCAGCTCCACTCCACATCGTCGGTGAAGCGCCGCGCATGGGTCACGCTGTCCACCACGGCCTGGTGCACGGCGTCCGGCTCCATCCGCAGCTTGTACTTCATGTGCAGCGGGCTGGTGGAGAGGAAGGTGTGGATGCGCGGCCGCGCGGCCGGCTTCAGCGCCTCGGCGGCGCGCTCGATATCCTTCAGCCCGGCGCGGGCGAGGCCGGCGACGACGGAATTCTTCACCCGCTTGGCGATCTCGTGCACCGCCTCGAAATCGCCGTTGGAGGCGATCGGGAAGCCGGCCTCAATCACATCGACGCCCATCTCTTCCAGCAGGGTGGCGATCTGCAGCTTCTCTTCGAGATTCATCGAGGCGCCGGGCGATTGCTCGCCGTCGCGCAGGGTGGTGTCGAAGATGATGACGCGGTTCTTGTCGCTGGCAGTATTGGTGGTGTTCATGGCTCAATTCCTCTGGTCAACCGGGACAGACGCTTCGATTGTTCCCCTGAACACCATTGCATTCCTATGTGCAGGCGGGCGTTCAGGGGCTGATAAGTCGAAGCAGCCCGGCAAGGCCGAGGGTCAGGCCCAGCAGCAGGGAAAGACCGAACAGGCTGGTCATGTCGGCAGAACGCCCGGAAGCGGCAGGCACGGAAATGGCGACGGCACCCTGGCGGGTGCGCCGACGGTTATTCCGATCTGTGCCGTAATGGGCCACTGTCGAATCGTTCCTTCCCTTGCGCGACGGTGCGTTCTTTGCGGTTGGCATATTGCAAAACGCTACCGTGCTTTAAAAACTACGCGGCAAGGCCAGTGTATGCAACGTTTTTATGGTTTTTCCGTGATATCCGGCAGGACGGACTCGCGGGCAAACATATCCTTCGCCGCCAGCACCGCGCCGCCGACGATCAGCACGCAGGCCGCCGCCAGCACCCAGCTTGGCGCGCCCATGCCGAACAGCACCAGCAGGATGGTGGAGAGCAGGGGGGCTGCATAGCTGGCCGCCCCCAGCGCCTTGATGTCGCCGTGCTTCACGCCATGGTCCCAGGTGAAGAAGGCCAGCCCCACCGGTCCCAGCCCCAGCCCCAGCACGGCCAGCCATTCCAGCGCCGATCCGGGCAGCACGGTGTCCTCGAAGATCAGGTGGCAGACCAGTCCCAGCACGGCCGACGCGGCGCAGAACCCGCCCACCGTGTCGGTCGGCACAGATTTCACGAAGCGGCTCAGCACCGAATAGCCGGACCAAGTGAAGGCACAAGCCAGCGCCGCCAGATAGCCCAGCGCGTAGTCCGCGCGGAAGGCGACCGCGCCGCCATTGGTCACCAGCAGTGCCGCACCCGCAAGACCGGCCAGCGCACCGGCCAGATGCCACCAGCGCAGCCTCTCACCCGGCAGCAGCGCAGAGAAGATCACGATCAGCAGCGGCCACAGATAGGCGATCAGCCCGGCTTCCACCGGCGGCGCGTTGCGCAGCGCCAGGAAGTAGAAGAAATGGTAGCCGAACAGCCCGCCGACCCCCAGCAGCCAGACCGGCCAGGCCTGCCGCAGATAGGCGAGCGGATTCTGCCGGTAGTACGCCCATTTCACGGCGATCATCGCGCTGGCCACGGCGAAGGCCAGCGCCACCAGCAGGAAGGGCGGCACCTTGCCGGTCAGCGTGGTGAACAGCGCCAGCGTCGCCCACATCAACACCGCCGTGCCGCCAATCAGGGTGGCCTTCACGGTAGATGTCATGCCGGGTCTCCCGTCCGCAGATGGGCGCGCAGATGGCGTTGCGCCAGGATGATGCAGACCAGGCCCGCCAGCCCGGCCAGCACGATCAGCACATAGGAGGCGGCATAGCCGCCGGTCAGGCCGGTGCTGGCGGCGAAGGCGGCCGGGCCGCCGACCACGCCGGCAAAGGTCAGCACCAGCGAGCCGCCGGTGGCGGCGCCGATCTGGCCGGCCGGGGCGAGCCGCGCGACCGCCGCCATATAGACGCCGTTCCAGCCCACCGCCGTCGCGCCGATCAGCATGAACACGCCATAGATCGCGGCGACCGGCCAGTCGGGGGCCAGCATCGGCACTGTCGCGGCGGCCAGGATCAGCAGGCCGATCAGCAGCTTCAGCACCTTCAGGCTGTCGCCCAGCCGGTCGGCCATCCAGCCCCACAGCAGACGGGCAGCGACGCTGACCACCTGCGACAGCGACAGCACCAGCCCGGCGGCGACCAGCGTATAGGACAGTTCCTCCACCAGCAGCGCCACCAGGAAGGTGGTGAAGCAGAGCTGCGAGAAGGACAGCGTCATCGCCGCCAGCGAGATCAGCCGCAGGCCCTTCGAGCGCCAGACCAGCGCGATGGCCGCCAGCGGCGAGGTGAACAGCCGGATGCCGGGGTCGCGGTCATCGTCCCAATGCCGGCGCGAGAGCTGCAGCAGCAGCATGAGGACAAGGCAGAACAGTGCGACCAGCGAAATCCCGCCCTGCCAGCCGACCGCCAGCGCCGCGGAGGGGATCAGCAGCCCGGCCAGCATGCCGCCCCAGGGCACGCCGGTCTGCTTGATCGAGAAGATCAGGTTGATGCGCGGGCCGGTGGCGAAGCGCGACAGCAGGTGCGAGGCGGCCGGGTTGGTGAAGCCATAGCCCAGCCCCATCACGAAGGCGCCCAGCGCCAGCGCCGGCAGCCAGCCGCCGGCGACCAGCAGAATGCCGGTGGCGCACAGCGCCAGCGCCAGCTGGCTGGCCCGGCAACCGCCCAGCCGCCTGACCACCGCGCCGCCGATCATCGAGGTGGCGATGGCGCCGGCATAGATCATCGTCACCAGATAGCCGATCAGCGAGGTCGGCAGGTCCAGCGACGCGCCCAGCGCCGGCGCCACGGTCGAGGGCGACATCGTGCTCATCGAGGCGAAGGCCTGCGTCGCCGTGGTGGCGAGCACCAGCCACCAGAGCGGGAAGGGGCGCGCGGGAGGGCCAGCAGGAGGGGCGGCGGGAGGGGAGGGCTGCATGATTGGCTGGCTGGATGCGGAAACGGATATCGCTCAACCCTAGAGCGAAGCTCATCCGCCCGCCAGACCAAAGCGGGGTGAAAATGGGAGGAGGGGGCTAACGCGGGTAGAACAAAAAAAGAGGGCGCCCGCAGGCACCCTCTTTTGCAAAATAGTATGAAGCCGTGTGCTCAGGAATCGTAGCGCCCGTCGCTGTCGTCACCGCTGTCGCTGCCGCTGCTGATGCCGAAGACGTCGGTCAGCGATTTCTCGGCTGGCGCGGGTTCCGCTGCCGTGGTCGCGTCAGCGGCGGCAGGGGTTTCCTCGACGGCCGGCTTGATGACCAGTTCCGGACGCTTGGCGCGCGCGGCGATCAGCGCGGCGTTCATGTCCTTCATGGTGCACAGGCCGAGCTGCACCGGATGCTGCGCGCGGATGCTGGACGAGTTCCAGTGGCTCTTGTCGCGTATTGCCTGGATGGTCGGCTTGGTAGTGCCCAAGAGCTTGCCGATCTGCGCGTCCGACAGTTCGGGGTGGTAGCGCAGCAGATAGGCGATGGCGTCGGGCTTGTCCTGACGCTTGGAGATCGGCGTGTATTTCGGCCCCTTGCGCTTCTGCTCCGGCACTTCGACGGTGCGGGCCGATGCTTCGAGCCGCGCCTTGGTGTCCTTGGTGCAGCGTTCGATCTCGGCCCAGCTCAGCTGGCCGTTGGCGACGGGGTCGAGGCCCTGCATGCCGGTCGCGACCTCGCCATCGGCGATCGCCTGAACCTCCAGCGGATGCAGCCCGCAGAAAGCGGCAATCTGCTCGAAGCTGAGCGCAGTGTTCTCGACCAGCCAGACGGCAGTTGCCTTCGGCATCAACAATTCGGCCATGATTCCTCCTGATTGGCGACCGCTCAAAAGGTCGCCAGACGCGATATGTTGGTTGGAAATACCCTATTTCAACCGAATGGGTAAGACCGAATGGGTAAAGATGGCGGGCGCACGACCGCCCCTGCGGTCGCCGCTGCCATCAGCTCTGTCTTGTCCCGATGCTCAGATTTCTAGCATGATTTTCCCGATATGGGTGCTGGATTCCATGAGGGCATGCGCCTTCGCGGCATCCTCCAGCTTCATCGTCTCGTGGATCAGCGGCTGCACCTTGCGGGCATCCAGCAGCGGCCAGACCTCGCGGTACAGGTCGCGCCCGATCAGCGCCTTCTGCAGGACGCTGCGCGGCCGCAGGGTCGAAGCGGTGATGGTCAGCCGCTTCATCATCAGCGTCGGGATGAACATCTCCGCCTTGGCGCCACCCAGCACGGCGATGATGACCAGCCGTCCCTCGGTGCGCAGCGCGTCCAGATTCCGCTCCAGATAGGGCGCGCCCACCATGTCGAGGATCAGGTCGGCGCCGCCGCAGCTGTCCTTCAGGATCTTGGCGAAATCCTCGGTCTTGTAGTTGATGCCGCGCTCGGCCCCGAGGTCCTCGCAGACCCGGCATTTATCGTCGCTGCCGGCGGTGGCGAACACCCGCGCCTCGAACTGCCGCGCCAGCTGGATCGCCGTGGTGCCGATGCCGCTGGTGCCGCCATGCACCAGGAACACCTCGCCCGGCTTCAGCCGGCCGCGGTCGAACACGTTGGTCCAGACCGTGAAATAGGTCTCCGGCACGGCCGCCGCCTCGATCATCGAATAGCCCTTGGGGACCGGCAGGCACTGCAGCGCCGGCGCCACGCAATATTCCGCATAGCCGCCGCCGGCGACCAGCGCGCAGACCGCATCGCCGACCTTCCAGTCCGGCAGATCGCCGGAGAGGCCGGCAAGCTCCGCCGCGCCGTCAGGTTCGCCCATCTCGACGATGGTGCCGGCCACTTCCAGCCCCGGAATGTCGGTGGTGCCGGGCGGCGGGTTGTAGTTGCCGCTGCGCTGCTGCACGTCCGGGCGGTTCACGCCGGCCGCCGCAACCTTGATCAGCACCTCGCCGGGACCGGGCTTCGGCAGCGGGCGCGTCGCCGGGCGCAGCACTTCCGGGCCGCCGGGCTGCGCGATCTCGATGGCGCGCATCATCTCTGGCAAAGCCATATTCTTTATCCTCCCCATTTCGGAATTCCCTTGTCCTCTATTATGCTCCTTGCGCTCTTGCAAGCACCGAAGCAACTGACATGAGGGAGGGTGTATCATGGAACCGGAGGATATGCTGCCGCGCAGCATGCAGCCGCAGCGCCGCAACCTCGACCCGATGTCGGTGGAGGAGCTGGAAGCCTACATCGCTGAGCTGGAGGCGGAGATCGCCCGCGTCCGGCTGGATATCGAGAAGAAGACGAAACATCGCAGCAGCGCCGATTCGCTGTTTAAACGCTAACCGCATTCCCGTCCGCTCCCTTCACGCCCCAACCGCCCCTTCAAGCGAGGAACACACAGTGACCGTAAAACTGAACGGAAAGCGCGCCATCGTCACCGGATCGACCAGCGGCATCGGCCTCGGCATTGCCCGCGCGCTGGCCGCGTCGGGCGCCGACATCATGCTGAACGGCTTCGGCGATGCCGGCGAGATCGAGGCGTTGCAGCGCGGGCTGGAGCAGGCCTATGGCGTGAAGGTCGGCTACAGCGCCGCAGACATGGCGCGGCCCGACGATGTTGTCGGGCTGATCGAGGATGCGGCCGGGCTGCTGGGCGGCGTCGATATCCTGGTGAACAATGCCGGCATCCAGCACACCGCGCCGGTGGAGGAATTCCCGGTCGAGCGCTGGGACGCGGTACTCGCCATCAACCTGTCCTCCAGCTTTCACACCATCCGCGCGGCGCTGCCGCTGATGCGCAAGGGCGGCTGGGGCCGGATCGTCAATATCGCCTCGGCGCACGGCCTCGTCGCCTCGGTGAACAAGGCGGCCTATGTCGCGGCCAAGCACGGGCTGGTCGGGCTGACCAAGGTGGTGGCGCTGGAGACCGCCAATGATGGCATCACCTGCAACGCGATCTGCCCGGGCTGGGTGCTGACCCCGCTGGTGCAGAAGCAGATCACCGCCCGCGCCGAGGCTGGCGGAATCCCCGTTGCCGAGGCGGAGCGCAACCTGCTGGGCGAGAAGCAGCCGATGCACAAATTCACCAAGCCGGAACAGATCGGCGAGTTCACCGTCTTCCTGTGCTCCGACGCGGCGGCGACCATGACCGGGTCGAGCTACTCGCTGGATGGCGGCTGGACCGCGCAGTAGCGTGGCCGGCATACGCAAGTACACCAGCCGGCGATGGCGATGGAAGCGAGGTGCGCAAAGTAATTCTCGCCACCAGATGCAACTGCGAGTCAGTTGAGTCGTCAGTCGGGTGGCCGTAAAAATCTATATTTTAGTAATCTCTTGTTAACATCCTCAAAATATACTAATGTTCTATTGTGTTCTTGCGGTAATCAGGCCGATTTCGCGAGACGCATGGTGACTGTGAAGCCTCCCTTCCTTCAGCGCCGCCTTTCGAGGCGGCGCTTTTTTCGGTTCAGGGACTGGCTGGTCCGCCCGCCCGAATAGCGCCGTCAATACCCGCCAGATCATGTAAAAGCGCCGGAATCCCTAGTGTTTTTCAGTGCCGAATCGAACGACTTGACGAGTCTGTATGCTGATGACTACCCTTTGGCACACTTGTACTCGGCAAGTTGAACAGGGCAGACAAATCGAGGGCGGAACACCGCTCCGGTCATGGGAATGAAGGGCCGTCCCCCTGGGATGGCCCTTTCTCTTTGGCGGCCCTTTCCGTTTGTCCTATTTCCGTTGCCGCTCTTTGCCCCCGCATCCGTGGCGTGTAGAGTGCCGCCAAAGTGAGGGGAGAGGGACCGCACGACCATGACCGACGCCAATGCCTTCCGGTTCGACACGCTGTCGCTGCATGCCGGGCAGCAGCCGGACCCGACAACCGGCGCGCGGGCGGTGCCGATCTATCAGACCACCTCCTTTGTCTTCAAAGACGTCGATCACGCCGCCGCGCTGTTCAATCTGGAACGCTCCGGCCATATCTACAGCCGCATCTCCAACCCCACCGTTGCGGTGCTGGAGGAAAGGCTGGCGGCGCTGGAGGGCGGTGTCGGCGCCATCGCCACGGCCAGCGGTCAGGCAGCGCTGCATCTCGCCATCGTCACGCTGATGGGGGCGGGCGGCCATATCGTCGCCTCCAACCGGCTCTATGGCGGCAGCCACAATCTGCTGACCCACACCCTGCCGCGCTTCGGCATCACCGCCAGCTTCGTCGATCCGCGCGATCTGGACGGTTTCCGCAAGGCGATCCGCCCGGAAACAAGGCTGGTGTTCTGCGAGACCATCGGCAATCCGGGGCTGGAGGTCGCCAATCTGCCGGAACTCTCGAAGATCGCGCATGAGGCCGGCGTGCCGCTGATGGTCGATTCGACCTTCGCCACGCCTTATCTGTGCCGGCCGTTCGAGCATGGCGCCGATATCGTCATGCATTCGGCGACCAAGTGGCTGGGCGGGCACGGCGTGGCGATCGGCGGCATGCTGGTCGATGGCGGCACCTTCGACTGGGAAAAATCCGGCAAGTTCCCGACGCTGACCGAACCCTATGCCGGCTATCACGGGCTGGATTTCGCCGAGGAGTACGGGCCGCTGGCCTTCATCATGCGCGCCCGCGCCGAGGGTTTGCGCGATTTCGGCGCCTGCATCAGCCCGCACAACGCCTTCCTGCTGCTGCAGGGGGTGGAGACGCTGCATCTGCGCATGGCGCGCCATGTCGAGAATGCCCGCGCGGTGGCACGCTTCCTGGAAGCCCATCCGGCGGTTGCCTGGGTGAATTATCCGGAGCTGGACAGCCATGCCGACAAGGCTCTCGCGGCGAAACTGCTGCCCAGGGGTGCGGGCTCCATCGTTACCTTCGGCGTGAAGGCCGATGCCGGGGGCGAGCGCGAGGCCGGCCGGCGCTTCATCGAGAAGCTGATCGTGTTCTCGCATCTGGCCAATGTCGGCGATGCCAAGTCGCTGGTGATCCATCCGGCCTCCACCACGCATCAGCAGATGGATGCCGGCTCGCTGAAGGCGGCGGGTATCGGCGAGGAGCTGATCCGCCTGTCGGTCGGGCTGGAGGACAAGGATGATCTGCTGGCCGATCTCGACCAGGGCCTGAAGGCTTCCCAGAAGGGGTAAGTTAGGTATGGAGCTTACGATAGACGGCAAGCGCGTCTTCGCCGCGACCGGCGGGCGCGATTTCGATCCGGCGCTGCCCGCCGTGATCTTCCTGCATGGCGCCGGCATGGACCGCAGCGTCTGGTCCGGCCAGCTGCGCTATTTCGCCAATCACGGCTGGGCGGCGCTGGCGCTCGATCTGCCGGGGCATGGTCGCTCGGAAGGCCCGGCGCTGCCGGACATCCCGGCGATGGCCGGCTGGGTCGGGCAGGTGATGGAGGCTGCAGGAATCGGGAAGGCGGCGCTGGTCGGCCATTCGATGGGGGCGCTGGTGGCGCTGGCGGCGGCGGCGCGCCATCCGGGGAAGGTCTCTGCCCTTGCCCTGTTGGGCGCGGCGCTGCATATGCCGGTGCATCCCGACCTGCTGGAAGCCGCCCGCACCGGCAAACACGCCGCCATCGACAGCATGGTGAACTGGGGCGTCGGCCGCCCGGCCCATATCGGCGGGCATATCGCGCCGGGCCTGTGGGTCGCCGGGGCGAGCCTGCGGCTGCTGGAGCGCGGCGATCATGCCGCGC